>JAFHKH010000063.1 GCA_016937595.1 Pseudomonas cedrina subsp. fulgida
CTCGCTAAAGCTCGACAGCTCCCACACGGGATCGGCTGTGTGAGCTGGATTTGCGCTCCCGCGGCAGTTGCATTCCAGCAACTGGCGTATCAAGCCACTCCAACCTCTACCACCCCACCCTTCAACCGCACCGGCCATACCCGCAAACGTTGGTCGGGCGCTTCCAGGCACTGCCCGTCTTCCAGACGGTAATGCTGCTTGTAGATCGGTGCCGCCACCACCAGATCGCCCTTGATGCTGCCAACCAAACCGCGACCGATCACGTTCGCCCCGGACTCCGGGTCGTGGTTGTCGATGGCATACAGCGTCTGGTCCGGCGCATCCGGCAGGTAGAACAGCGCGACTTGCGCGCCATCCAGCCACACCACCACGCCGGAATTGCTCACCAGGTCCTTCTCGCTGCACACGCTTTTCCAGGTGGCCTGGTTGCGTTGGGTGTTGAGCGTGCTCATCAGGCAGTCTCCTCGATCACGGGGATCAGGTTGAGTTCGGCGGCCATGATCGGCCGGCGCTGGCCACGTTCCTGGACAAAGTGGATGTCCGGGTCCGGGCGTTTGTCGTTGACGAAGGTGCGAAAGCGCTTGAGTTTTTCCGGGTCGCCAGGGCGTTGGCCCATTCGCATTCATAACGGTCGACCACCCGTTGCATCTGCGCTTCCAGTTCAGCGCCCAGGCCGAGGCTGTCGTGCAGGATCACGTCCTTGAGGAAATCCAGGCCGCCCTCCAGGCTTTCTCGCCATACCGAGGTGCGCTGCAATTTGTCGGCGGTGCGGATGTAGAACATCAGGAAGCGGTCGATGTAGCGGATCAGCGTGGCGTCGTCGAGGTCGGTGGCGAACAGCTCGGCATGGCGTGGGCGCATGCCGCCATTACCGGCGATGTAGAGGTTCCAGCCCTTCTCGGTGGCGATGACGCCCACGTCCTTGCTCTGCGCTTCGGCGCACTCACGGGTGCAACCGGACACCGCGAACTTGAGCTTGTGCGGCGAGCGCAGGCCCTTGTAGCGGTCCTCGATCAGCAGCGCCATTTTCACGCTGTCCTGCACGCCGTAGCGGCACCAGGTGCTGCCCACGCAGGACTTCACCGTGCGCGTGGATTTGCCATAGGCGTGGCCGGTCTCGAACCCCGCCGCGATCAGTTCGCCCCAGATGTCTGGCAGTTCGTGCAGTTGCGCACCGAACAGGTCGATACGTTGACCGCCGGTGATTTTGGTATAGAGGGCGTATTTTTTCGCCACTTCGCCGATCACGATCAGTTTTTCGGCGGTGATCTCGCCACCCGGAATGCGCGGCACCACCGAGTAGGTGCCGTTCTTCTGCATGTTGGCCATGAACGTGTCGTTGGTGTCCTGCAGCGGCACCAGGGAGGCGTCCATGATCGGCTGGTTCCAGCACGACGCCAGGATCGAACCCACCGCCGGCTTGCACACATCGCAACCGATGTGGCCACGGCCGTGCTTGGCCAACAGTTCGTCAAAGGTGGTAATCCCGTCAACGCGCACCAGGGCGTACAACTCCTGGCGCGTATAGGCGAAGTGTTCGCACAGGCTTTTATCGACACTGACCCCACGCGCAATCAGCTCATGCTCGAACACCTGCTTGAGCAAGCCGGCGCAGCCACCGCAACCGGTGCAGGCCTTGGTCTGGGCCTTGAGCGCGCCGAGGTCGCTGCAGCCGCCGTCGATCGCCGCGCAAATCGAGCCTTTGGTCACGTTGTGGCAGGAGCACACCGTGGCCGACTCCGGCAAGGCGCCGGGGCCGAGGGTCGGTGCGCCGCTGGACGAGGGCAGGATCAGGCTGGCCGGTTCGGACGGCAGCGCAATGCTGTTCTGCATGTACTGCAGCAGGGTGTCATAGTAGCTGTTGTCACCCACCAGCACCGCGCCGAGCACATGCTTGCCTGATGCATCCACCACCAGGCGCCGGTAGCTGGCGCTGGCTTCGTCGATGAACTGGTAGCTGCGCGCGCCCGGTGTGTGGCCATGGGCGTCGCCGATGGAGCCCACGTCGACGCCGAGCAATTTGAGCTTGGTGGACATGTCGGCGCCCACAAACGGCTCGGCGGTTTGCCCGCAGAGCAGCGCGGCAACGCCCCGGGCCATCTGGTAGCCCGGCGCGACCAGGCCGAACAGGCTGCCATTCCACGACGCGCACTCGCCAATCGCGTAGATATTGGGGTCGATGCTCAGGCATTCGTCGTTGATCACCACGCCGCCGCGCGGGCCGATGTCCAGGCCGGCCTGACGGGCCAGCGCATCCTGGGCGCGGATACCGGCAGAGAACACGACCAGGTCGGTTTCGAGACATTCGTCATTGGCGAAGTTCATGCGGTAGCGGTACTGCTCGCCCGCGCTGATCGACTGGGTCGCCCGCGACAAATGCACGCCCACGCCCAGCCGCTCGATCTGCGCCTTGAGCGCCAGGCCACCGAAGTCATCCAGTTGCACCGGCATCAAGCGCGGCGCGAATTCCACTACATGCGCTTCAAGGCCCAGGCTTTTCAACGCGTTGGCGGCCTCCAGACCCAGCAGGCCACCGCCCACCACCACGCCACGTCGGGCGTTGGCGGCCGCCTTGCGAATCGCGTCCAGGTCCTCAAGCGTGCGATACACCAACCGCGAATCGCCTTCGGCGCCTTCAATGGGCGGAACGAAGGGATAGGAACCGGTGGCCAGCACCAGCTTGTCATAGGCCACGCAACCCTCGGCAGTGATCACCTCGCCGCGGGCGCGGTCGATCTCCAGCACCGGCACGCCCAGGTGCAAGGTCACCCCTGGGGTCTGGTACAACGAGGCGTCGGACAGTGCCAGCGACTCGGCATCGCGGCCGGTGAAATACTCGGACAAATGCACCCGGTCATAGGCGCGCATCGGCTCCTCGCTGAACACATGCAAGCGGTAGTGATCCAGCGCACCGCGTTCGATCAGTTGCGCCACACAGTGGTGGCCGACCATGCCATTGCCGACGACGATCAGGGTTTTGAGACTGTTCATATAAAGCACCCGACAAAGCTCATCACGGTTTAAAAAAAGCAAAAAAAAACGCCTGAAACCTTTCGGTTCCAGGCGCCTTTGCCTGTTCTTATGCGGGTTGCGACCTGGCGACTGCGCCGGATTGACCGCTATTGCCCAGGGTGTCGATCGTCGTTGACCGAGGTGGGTTGAAGGGGAGCTTGCAGGGTCTGTGCCAAATAGTCGCGTAGCCTGATGCGACGGCCCCAGGCAGCACTCCACTGCGCCGTACACCTCACTCAACGCCTCCAACTGGTGCGCCGCGCCTCACAAATGTGCACGTCCCCCGTAGGAGCGAGCTTGCTCGCGAAGGACTCACAGACACCGCATTTATTCACGATGCCCGCGTTATTGTTGACGATTTTCGCGAGCAAGCTCGCTCCTGCAGAGGCTGGTGGAAACCTGGCGCGTGACTTGCTAGAGACACCTCAACCGGGCAATCAATGCAGACTGCCCTCTCACGACAAAGGCGCCGTGTAATCCCCGTTTCCAACGGAGGGTTGCAAGGCGCTTTTTTTGTTTATGGGATTACAGATGGCAAACCAAAGCGTGCGCAGCGTGTGCCCTTATTGTGGCGTGGGCTGCGGCATCGTCATGCAGGTCGAACAGAATAAAGTGGTCAAGGTGACCGGCGACAAGGACCACCCCACCAACTTCGGCCGCCTGTGCACCAAGGGCACCACCTGCGGGCAAGCCATCGCCGAGTCCGGGCGCATGGAGCACGCCTATGTGCGCCAAGCCCGGGACCACGACCCGGTGCGCATCGCCATGGACAAGGCCATCAGCGAAACCGCCGGCCGCTTGCGTCACATCCTCGACACGCACGGGCCGGATGCATTGGCCTTCTACGTGTCGGGCCAGATGTCGCTGGAATCCCAATACCTGATCAACAAGTTGGCCAAGGGCTTCGTGCGCACGTCCAACATCGAGTCCAACTCGCGCCTGTGCATGGCCAGCGCCGGCAGCGGCTATAAGCTGTCCCTGGGCGCGACGGCCCGCCGGGGTCTTATGAAGATTTTGACCGCGCCGACCTGTTCTTCGTGATCGGCGCCAATATGGCCGACTGTCACCCGATTTTGTTCCTGCGCATGATGGACCGGGTCAAGGCCGGGCCAGGCTGATCGTGGTCGACCCGCGGCGCAGCGCCACGGCGGACAAGGCCGACCTCTTTCTGCCGATCAAGCCCGGCACCGACCTGGCCCTGCTCAACGGCTTGCTGCACCTGCTGGTTAAAAACTGCGACACCGATCCCGCATTTATCGAAAGCTTCACCGAAGGCTGGGAGGTCATGCCGGCGTTTCTGGAAGACTATACGCCACACCGGGTCGCAGCCATCACCGGCCTGACCGAAGCCGATATCCGCCAGGCCGCCGACTGGATCGGCCAGGCCGCCGAGTGGATGAGCTGCTGGACCATGGGCCTCAACCAGAGCACCCACGGCACCTGGAACACCAATGCGCTGTGCAACCTGCACCTGGCCACCGGCGCCATTTGCAGGCCCGGCAGCGGGCCGTTTTCCCTCACCGGCCAACCCAACGCCATGGGCGGCCGCGAAATGGGCTACATGGGACCGGGCCTGCCGGGGCAGCGCTCGGTGCTGGTCGAGGCGGACCGTGCTTTTATCGAGGACCTGTGGCAAATCCCCCACGACAGCCTGCCGCGCAAGGCCGGCGACGGCACCGTGGCGATGTTCGAGCAGATGGCCGCCGGGCAGATCAAGGCCTGCTGGATCATCTGCACCAACCCGGTGGCCAGCGTGCCCAACCGCCAGACCGTTATCAACGGCCTGCACGCCGCCGAACTGGTGATCGCCCAGGATGCCTTCCTCGACACCGAGACCAACCGCTACGCCGATATCCTGTTGCCCGGCGCGCTATGGGCCGAGGCCGAAGGGGTGATGATCAACTCCGAGCGCAACCTGACCCTGATGCAAAAGGCCGTCGACGCCCCCGGCGAGACCTTGCCCGACTGGCAGATTATCGCCAGGGTCGCCTGTGAAATGGGCTTTGCCGAGGCCTTCACCTACGCGTCCGCCGCCGAGGTGTTTGAAGAAATCAAACGCGCCTGGAACCCCAAGACCGGCTACGACATCCGCGGCGCCAGCTACCCGCGCCTGCGCGAAAAACCCCTGCAATGGCCCTGCGCATCAGCCGACGCAGCGGACCGTAACCCGATCCGCTACGTCAAGGACGGCGCCCTTGCCTTCGCCACCGAAAGCGGCAAAGGCCGGTTCCTCGCCCGCCCCCATATGCCGCCGGCGGAGATGCCCGATGAGGCCTTCCCCTTCGTGCTCAACACCGGCCGCGTGCAGCACCAATGGCACACCCTGACCAAGACCGGCAAGGTTGCCACCCTGAACAAACTCAACCCCGGCCCGTTCGTGGAACTGCACCCCGACGACGCCGCGCGCCTGGGCATAACAACCAAGGACGCGGTGGAAGTGCGCTCCCTGCGCGGCCGCGCCGTGCTGCCCGCCGTGGTCACCGACAGGGTGCGGCCGGGCACCTGTTTTGCGCCTTTCCATTGGAATGATGTGTTCGGTGAACACCTGGCGATCAACGCCGTGACGCACGATGCCGTCGACCCGATTTCGTTGCAGCCCGGGTTCAAGTTCTGCGCGGTTGCCCTGGCGCGGGTTGAACTGATCGAACATCAGTTTCTGGACCTTCAAGCCCCGCTACCGGAGGAACTCGCCATGTCACGCCTCGACGCTTTCGCCGACATCGCCGGCCTGCGCACTGTGCCGGCGCCTCAGTTGAGCGAGAGCGAACGCACCTACCTCGCCGGTTTTCTCAGCGGCCTGCGCGCCAGCGCGGCGCGGCAGGACGACCGCGTGCCGACAATACCGACGAATGCGCCGCTGGCCAGTGAGTCGCGCTTGTGGCTGGACGGCGTGCTCGGCGGCTTGTTCAGCCGTGCGCAAACCATTGCAGCGCCCTCCCCGGCCGTGACCTTGCTGTGGGCCTCGCAGACCGGCAATGCCGAGGCCTTGGCCGAGCGGTTTGCCAAGCGTCTGCGCGAGGCCGGCCTGAGCGTGGAGCTGAGTGCGATGGCGGATTTCCCCGCCAGCAAACTGGCGAGCACCCACACCCTGGCGCTGATCAGCAGCACCTTTGGCGATGGCGACCCGCCGGACAATGGCGAAGGTTTCTGGCACAGCCTCAGCACCGCCGAGACACGCCTGGAGTCGCTGCGCTTTGCGGTGCTGGCCTTGGGCGATCCGAATTACGACCAATTCTGCAACCACGGCAAACGCCTCGACCAGCGCCTGCTGGAACTGGGCGCCACCCGCTTGCTGGAACGCGTCGACTGCGACACCGAGTTCGAAGCGCCCGCCGACGCCTGGCTGGTGCGGTTCCAGCAAAGCCTCAACCCGGCAAAGCCCATCGCGCCCGCCATGCCCGCCACGCCTGCCGGTAAAACCAAGCTGTATGGCTCGCGCCTGCTGCTCAACCGGCACCTGAACCCGCAAAGCCCGCACAAGGAAACCCGGCAGTTCGCCTTGGACCTGGCCGACTCAGGGCTGAGCTATGAAGCCGGTGATGCCCTCGGCATAAGGCCACGCAACTGCCCTGAGCTGGTCAACGAATTGCTCGCACTGACGCGCCTGGATGCCAGCACCTGCGTGAACATCGACACCTTCGGTGAAGTACCGCTGCAGCAGGCGCTCATTCAACACTTCGAAATCGCCCGCCCCAGCAGCGACACCTTGAGCTTCATCGCCGAGCGCAGCGCCAATCCGGGCCTCAAGCAGTTGCTCAACCCCGAGCACAAGGCCGAACTGAATGAGTGGTTGTGGGGCCGGCAACTGGCGGATGTCTTGCAGCAATACCCCATCGAGTGCTCGGCGGACGAACTGCTGGGCACCCTCAAGCGCCTGCAACCGCGCTTGTATTCCATCGCATCGAGCGCCAAGGCCTACCCGCGGGAAGTTCACCTCACCGTCGCCGCCGTGCGTTATGGCAAGCGCAAAGGTGTGTCCTCGACCTTCCTCGCCGACCGCGTCGGCGACGGTGAAGTGCCGCTGTTTGTGCAGCCGTCCAAACACTTCCGCCCCCCCAACGGCGGCGATGTGCCGATGATCATGATCGGCCCCGGCACGGGCATCGCCCCGTTCCGTGCGTTTTTGCAGGAGCGCCGCGCCCTGGGACATCAAGGCCGTAACTGGCTGTTTTTTGGCGAACAACACGCGGCCAGTGATTTCTACTATCGGGACGAACTGCAAGGCATGCAGCACGACGGCCTGCTCACCCACTTGAGCCTGGCGTTCTCCCGCGACCAGGCGCAGAAGGTCTACGTGCAGGACCGTATCCGCGAACAGGGTGCCGAACTGTGGGGCTGGCTACAGGACGGCGCCAAGCTGTATATCTGCGGCGATGCGAGCCATATGGCCAAGGACGTCGACCAAGCGCTGCGGCACATCGCGCAAACCCACGGTGGGCTTGGCGTTGAAGGCGCCGTGGACTACTGGCGCCAGTTGAGCGAGCAGAAGCGTTATCTGCGTGATGTGTACTGATTGGATACAGAACAATAGCCGTTTGTATTGTGTACAAAAAACCTTAAAGGTTTAGTGGCCCAGGGCCGACACAGCAGTGATAGCAAATCGACGTGGCTCGTTTTCCGACGCGCGATGATTTGCGCCGCCCTCCACGCTGATGGTCGTCTTGATGAAAATAAAGAATAAGCTGGTACTGGCATTTGTTTCGGTCGCGTTCATTCCGGTAAGCCTGGTGGCCGTGATTTCGGTCATGAACACGCGAAGCCAGGCGCAGGATCAGTTCATCGATGGCAGCACCCGGGAAATCCGCCAGATTGATGGCAATATCCGCCAGTTCTTCGATGCCTCGGTGCAAAACGTCGATCAGATGGCCACCGACCCCGTCTACACCTCGGTGGGCACGCTGAAGAACTACCAGCCCGCCGACGCGGCCAGCCAGCCGATGCCGCCGAAGCCCAAGCGGTGATCGAGCGTTTCGCGCGCTTTGGCGCCACGCACCCGGCGGCGGCGATCCTGTCCATCGGCCTGGAGGACGGCACCTACGTCAAGTGGCCGGATGACCCGCAGTTGGCCAAGTACGACCCGCGTGCCCGCCCGTGGTACAAGGCAGCCATGGCCAGCCCCGGCAAGACCGTGCGCACCCCGGCTTACTACTACGACAAAGACGCCGTGGCCCTGGTCGGCACGGCGCGCACGATGCTCGACAACAGCGGCAAGCCCAAGGGCGTGTTCGTGGTCAGCGTCTCGCTGAAAAACCTCACCGAACTGGTCAAGAGCATCAAGCTGGGAGAAAGCGGCTACGTGATGCTGATCGAAGACGGCGTTGTGCTGGTGGACCCGCGCGACGCAGCCCACGGTTTCAAGCCGCTCAAGGACCTGGGCGCGCCTTATGCGCACCTGGCCGAAACGCCTCAGGGCGCCACCGAAGTGGTCATCGATGGCGTGCGCTACATGGCCAACGTCTGGACCTCGCCTGGCCTGGGCTGGCGCTACATCGGGCTGATCGAACAGCGCGAAGTCATGGCCGAGGCCACGCGCATGACCTACCTCACCGCGATTATCGTCGGCGTATTGGTGCTGATTTTCGCGCTGCTCGCGGCGGCGTTTTCCAAGGTGATCGTCAAGCCCATCGGTCAGGTCAGCACCGGTTTGCAATCGATCGCCGAGGGTGAAGGCGATCTGCGCCACGAACTGCAGGTGCAAGGCAAGGATGAAACCGCCGAACTGGCGGGCTGGTTCAACAAATTCCTCGCCGCGATTCGTCAACTGATCCAGCATATCGGCGCGGCCTCGGCCAACTTGCACAACGCGTCCAAGGTCAACAGCGAAGTGGCGCACAACATGAACGAGGCCGCGGGGCGGCAACGCGAAGCGGTGGAGCTGGTGTCCACGGCGTTCAACGAAATGGTCGCCACCGCCAACGAGGTGGCGCGCTCATGCAGCGGTGCGGCAGAGTCCGCCGAAAACGGCCACCGTCGCGTGGCCGAGGGCAAGCAGCAGATCGAAGTCACCACCGACAACGTCAACCGCCTGGGGCGCCGCTTGACCGAATCGTCCGAGGCCATGGCTGAACTGGAGGCTGGCAGCCGCAGCATCAACCAGATCATTGGCACCATCCGTGCAATCGCCGAACAGACCAACCTGCTGGCACTCAACGCCGCCATCGAGGCCGCCCGTGCCGGAGACCAGGGCCGTGGGTTCGCCGTCGTGGCCGACGAGGTCCGTGCATTGGCCAAGCGCACCTCGGACTCCACCGGCGAAATCGAGCAGTTGCTGGGAACCCTTGGCAGCAAGACCGAGGAAGTCACGCAAAAGATGGGCAGTTGCCTGGACCTGTCGCGGGCCAGCGTCGCCTCCATCGAGAGCGCGCGCGACAGCTTTGAAGGCATCCAGACGTCGGTCAACGAGATCCGCGACCAAAACCTGCAGATCTCCGCCGCCGCCGAGGAACAACACAGCGTGGCCGAGGAGATCAACCGGCATATCCAACAGATCTACGACGAGGCGCGACTGGTGGAAAGCCTGGCCCACTCGGCCCAGGACGACTCCGGAAGGTTGTCGGACCTGTCGGATGAATTGAATGGGTTGGTGGGGCGGTTCAAGTCGTAGCCGTGGTGTTTCGATGGCCTGACCCACCGCTTTCGCAGCTTCGCTGAAGCTCGACAGCTCCCACAGGGGGTTGGCTGCGGCAGCCGGGATTTGCGGTATAGCGACTGACGCCCATTTTCAGCCACGCCACCGCTCAACATGTGGGAGCTGTCGAGC
>JAFHKH010000630.1 GCA_016937595.1 Pseudomonas cedrina subsp. fulgida
CAAGCTCGCTCCTACAGGACCGCTAATCTGGAGGATTGCCCACATGCTATGGAAAAAAGGCCGACGCAGCGACAACGTAGTGGATGCCCGCAATGACAGTGGCGGGGGCGGCGGCGGCATGCGCTTCGGCGGCGGCAAGGGCCTGAGCCTCACGGCCATTGTGCTGATCGTCGGCATCGGCTGGCTGACCGGCCAGGACCCGATGCAGATCCTCGGCCAATTGACCGGCCAGATGGAGCAGGCGCCATCGGTCAGTACGCAGTCGCGCCAGGCACCGCCGGCCAACGATGAGCACGCTGATTTCGTGCGCGCGGTACTGGGCGATACCGAAGACACCTGGGGCCAGGTATTCAAGGAAAACGGGTTGGCCTACAAGAACCCGAAACTGATTCTGTTCCGTGGCCGGGTGAATTCCGCCTGCGGTGGCGCCACCTCGGCCAGTGGCCCGTTTTACTGCCCGGCCGACCAGCAGGTCTACCTGGACCTGGATTTCTTCCGGGAAATGTCACAACGCTTCCAGGCCGCCGGCGACTTTGCCCAGGCCTATGTGATTGCCCACGAAGTCGGGCACCACGTGCAGACGTTGCTGGGTATTTCGTCGAAGATCCAGGCCGCGCGCCAACAGGGTCGGCAGATGGAAGGCGATGGCGGGCTGCTGGTACGCCAGGAACTGCAAGCCGACTGCTTCGCCGGGGTATGGGCCAACCGCGCGCAAAAGCGCCTGAACTGGCTGGAGCCCGGCGATATTGAAGAAGCACTGAATGCGGCCAACGCCATTGGCGACGACCGTTTGCAGCAACAGGGTCAGGGCCGCGTTGTGCCGGACTCGTTTACCCACGGTACCTCGGCACAACGGGTTCGCTGGTTCAAGACCGGTTTTGCAGGGGGGCAGATCACTCAATGCGACACCTTTGCAGCCAAGAGTCTTTAAATGAATAAACCATTGGGATTGCTGTTCGGTTTGATGCTGTGCTGTTCCACCGCCACCTGGGCCGCCGAAAAAGAACAGGGCGTGAAGGTGGTGAGCCCGGATCGTTTTCACCTGCAGGCCGGCGACCTCAGCCTGGGCATGAACCAGGACTGGCGCCAGCCGCTGCCGAACGTCACCCGTGCGCTGATCATCGTGCATGGCCGCCTGCGTAACGCGCAGACCTACCTGCAAAGCGGTGAGGACGCCGCCGAACACGCAGGCCAGGCGGCCAATACGCTGGTGATTGCACCGCAGTTCCTGAATGAGTTGGATGTGAAGCGCAACCACCTGGACCGCCAGGTGCTGCGCTGGAACGGCAATGACTGGATGGCCGGCGAGGCATCCACAGGCCCCGGCCACATCAGTTCCTTTGGCGCCCTCGACCAGATCATCAAGCACCTGGGCAACCGCAACTTATTCCCGGGGCTCAAGGAAATCGTGGTGGCGGGTCATTCCGGCGGCGGCCAGGTGGTGCAACGTTTCGCCCTCATGGGTCACGAACACCCTGCCCTGCAACGCGAAGGCATCAACCTGCGTTATGTAGTGGCCAACCCTTCGTCCTACGCCTACTTCAGCCCACAACGCCCGGTCAGATTCGCCGTGGCCGATTGCCCGAGTTTCAACGACTGGAAGTACGGCATGCAGAAGTTGCCCGCCTACGCCGAAGGCCGCGGGCCCCAGCAGTTGGAACAGGCTTATGTGTCACGGGATATCACCTACCTGCTGGGGCAGCAGGACACCGACCCGAACCACCCGGCGCTGGATAAAGGCTGCGAAGCCGAGACTCAAGGCGCGTACCGCCTGATTCGCGGGCATAACTACTTTGACTACCTCAAACAGCGGCATCCGCAGTTGAGCCATACGCTGGTGGAAGTGCCGGGGGTGGGGCATGACGGGGATAAGATGTTTACCTCGCAGGAAGGCCAGGAAGTACTGTTTCCTCAATAACCCCTGAAGAAACCGAATCAAAAATGTGGGAGCGGGCTTGCTCGCGAATGCGGTGGATCAGTTAAATATGTATTGGCTGACACTCCGCATTCGCGAGCAAGCCCGCTCCCACATTTTTAATCGCGCCCGCCGACCAGCCATTGCAGCTGCACTTCATGCTGGCCACGGTCGTCGGTCACAAAGATCGTGCCTTCGCTGATCATTACATCCCACTTGATCACACGGGGCATGTCTTTGGCCAACACCTCCAGAATCTCCTGCGGCACGGCAGCGATGTGCACGTTTTTCAGGTTATTCGCCACCGGCACCACCTTTGCC
>JAFHKH010000631.1 GCA_016937595.1 Pseudomonas cedrina subsp. fulgida
GATAGCTGCTCCCGCTATTGTTATAGCCCGAGTTGCTATCCGTTACAGGAACCGCAGCCCACACCGCAAGCGGTGCGAAGCTGAGAGCCAATACAGTCAGAGCACGACGGCACGTTCGCATGACGAATTACTTACGCAGTTCGACGCGACGGTTTTGAGCCCAGGACTGCTCGTCGTGGCCAGTAGCAACTGGACGCTCTTTACCGTAGGAAACCAGTTCCAGTTGGCCTGGAGCAACACCTTGCAGTACCAGGTAGCGCTGAACGGCTTTCGCACGACGCTCGCCCAGTGCCATGTTGTACTCACGAGTACCACGTTCGTCGGTGTTACCTTCCAGAACAACGCGAGCGCCGTTAGCTTTCAGGTCCTTCGCGTGAACGTCCAGAGCGCGCATGGCTTCTGGTTTCAGGTCCGAACTGTCGTATTCGAAGTAGAAAGTGGTGATAGCGCGCAGAGCAGCTTCTTCGCTCAGGGAGCCGTCAACCGCACCAGTGTTAGCGCCGTAACCAGCGTTTGGATCAACAGCTGCGCCTTCACCGGCATTGTCGCCGCCTTTAGACGAGCAACCAACGGCTACGGACAGAGCCAGAGCCAGAGCA
>JAFHKH010000632.1 GCA_016937595.1 Pseudomonas cedrina subsp. fulgida
CTTGCTGGCGTCGGCGATGAAGCCGCCTTTTTCCAGGGTGATGTCGATATTCACAATGTCGCCGTCCTTGAGTATCTCCTTGGCGCTGGGCATGCCGTGGCACACCACCTCGTTGACCGAGGTATTGATCGAGAAGGGGTAGTCGTACTGGCCCAGGCTTGCCGGGCGGGCCTTGAGGTCGTCGCGGATGTAGGCTTCGACGCGGCGTCCAGCTCCAGGGTGGAGCGGCCGGCGCCGACGAAACCGTCGAGCATAGTGAAGACCTGAGCCAGCAGGCGCCCGGATTCGCGCATCACGGCCAGTTGTGCGGCGGTCTTGATCATCTACTGCGCCCTCGGATCAGGTCGGGTTTGTCCAGCAACAGCTTGTTGATCAGCTCGTTGTACGGCAGTTGGGGATTGAGTTCGGCGAGCAAGCCGATCTTGATCCAGAATTCGGCCTGGGCGTTGATGGAACGGTCCATCGCGGCGCTGGCCAGGCGCAGTTGTTCGTGCAGTTGGTCGGTGATCTTGACGATGCCCATGGTGTTCACTCTAAGGCTTGAATATACAAAGCGTATATGGTTTGTATGTTTTAGGTAAACCCCCCATCGCCGAATAGGGTGCGAGCACGGACAAGGGGCGCTCGGTTCCGGCAAATACCGCGGTTGAAAGTTTGCGATATGTTGCAGAACCCTGGGTGGTGAAATATTTCGTTTAATCTGTAAGCCAGGGTTAAACGTTTAATCGACGGGGTTCGACGATGATTAAACCCGCGCTGTTTAACTTATATAACCAAGTACGCGACTTATGAGGAAAAGTTACTACAAGTCCGGGTTTTGCCGAGTAGGCTTGTATGTTGTAAGCGTCTTCCAGGGTTGGCAAGGCGCGGCGGGCGAGCGCTCGCCGGAATCATAACAATCTGTTGGCAGTCGCAAGAAAAGGAGAGGTTGACCATGCTTTCGGAACTAGAGCTTCGCAGTATTATTGAAGGAAGTTTCCTGCCCAAACGGTGCGAATGCACCAAAGCCGAAGATGCTTCGCTGACGATCAAGGTCTACGACGACCGTGACCGTGACCGGGTGGATTTGGAAGTCAAAGGTATCAACGCGGACAAACTCGACAGCAGTCGAGCCATTTGCAACCTGATTACCGGGTTGCGTGAAGACCTCAAGCAAGCCCATGTCCCCCCTCTGAAAAGAGCGGGAGGGCGAGGCTACTACTAGGTAGACGCCTGGGTTTGAGTCACCGACGACCTGTGGGCCTGGATGAACGCCAGGCCCAGTACGGTTTCCGTCGCCACGGCCAATAGGATGCCGGGCCCGGCATTGCCGTTTATCCATTCACTGAACCCCAATACCGCCAACGTCAGGCATCCGGCGATAAAACCGCTGGTCATGGCGCGTCGGGTAGCGGTGGGCGGTGCATGGCGCGCGCGATAGAACATCACCCCAATGGCCAGGAACAGCGCGGCGTTACGCCGGGCAACCAGGCCCGTGGCGCTGGAATATTCCACGCTCCACAGCCATAACATCCATTCGGGGCGCAGGCCCCACGTCAGGGCCAGGGCGAAGCACAGCCCGGCGGTAATGAGGGCGAGCGTTTTAAAGCGCATGGCGAATCCTTTCGGCCGTTTCACGAGCTCGCAAGGATACCGCGTGGTGAGATATTACGCCGCCCTTTATCCGCCAGCGGTTCAATTCTGGAACAGGCAAGCCTCGGATAGCTTTTTATAACTCACCTGCCGTACCTCACCGGCCTTGTCCACGAACGTGATCTGGGCCTCGATGACCCTGCAGTCTCGGGTCTGGGGTTCGGTCATGGAGATCACCTTCTGGATATCCATGGGCATGCCGTAGTGGTACGGCACGGGCGTTGTTTCGGCCTGTGCCGTCGCCGCCAGTGTGGTGAGGACCAGGGAGCAGCCAATCAGGCAGACGCTGTGCGGATTCATGGGGATTCTCCGTCAGTGGTCCGGTTCATCGACGTGATGAATCGGTGGCCGCACCTCTCGCCAATGGCTGAAAGAGGTGCGGTGGGTTCCACTGTCGTTTCCCCACCTTAACTATTGATTAAAAAGGGGTTTCTGTGAAATTTCCTACATGTTCGCGAGAATGTTCCCAGGTTATCCAGCGATTGATAAATGGGCCGACAAAACCTTCAGAGCTGCCGGCGGTAGGGCAGGTCGGGCCCGGTCTTGGTGCAGGTCAAGGCGGCAGCGCGAATCGCAAAGCCGAGCATGGCGTCGATCTGTTCGCGGCCAAGCTGTTGCAGGCCTTCCACCGAATCCAATTGCTGTTCGGTCAGCCAGGCAATCAGCGCGGCCTGGAACGTATCGCCGGCGCCTACGGTGTCGGCCATCACCACCTTGACCGCCGGCACCGACCAGTTGCCATGCCGGCGGCTGAAGACGCTGGCGCCATCGCCGCCACGGGTCAGGAACACTAACTGGCAGCGGTGTTGCAGCCAGCCCTGCAGCACGCTTTCCGGCGATTGGTCGGGGTAGAGCAGGTGCAGGTCCTCATCGCTGACCTTGATCAGGTCGGCGTGCTTGACCAGTTCGGCGACGCGCTCGCGCCACCGCTGGATATCCGGCTGCGGGTTGAGCCGCACGTTGGGATCGAGGCTGATCAGGCGCTTGCCGCTTTCGCGCTGCACCAGGCTCAGCAAGGTATCGCCAATCGGCTGTACCACCAGCGAGTACGAGCCGACATGCAGGCCACGAATGTCAGCCCCCAGCTCGGGCAGATGGGCGACTTCGAGCAAGCGGTCGGCGCAGCCTTCGCCGCGAAAGTTGTACTGCGGCGAGCCGTTGGCGCCCACCGCAACCATCGACAAGGTGGTCGGCGCGGCGAATTCCACCAGGAAGCGTTCGCTGACGCCTTCATCCTTGAGCACCTGCAACAAGCGCCGGCCAAGAAAGTCCGTGGACACACCGCCAAACAGCCCGGCTTCGATGCCCAGGCGGCGCAACCCCACCGCGACGTTGAACGGCGAACCGCCGGCAATCGCCTTGTAGTTGACCCTGGAAGCTTGCCCGCTGGGGTCTTCCTCGCTGAAAAAATCAAACAGTGCTTCGCCACACACCAGATACATAGTCGCTCGCTCTTAAAGGGTTGCCACAAGCTGCTGATAGCGCTCGTAAGCCTGTTGATAGGCGCTGACACTGGCCGCCACCGGCAGGGTACGGCTGGCCGGGTCGACGCTCACGCATTTGTCGCACAGGCTGGCCAGGCTCTCGCCGGAGTGGCACCACGCCGCCTGGATCGCCGCGCCCAGGGCGGCGGCTTCGCTTTGTTCGGTGCAGATCACTTCGGTGTTCATGATATCGGCAACCATCTGCCGCCACACCGGGCTTTTCGAACCGCCGCCGATCAGGCGGATGCTCTGGCTTTGCAGGCCGGTCTGGCGCAGCAGGTCCAGGCCGTAACGCAGGCCGAAGGTGGTGCCCTCGACCACGGCGCGGCACAGGTTGGCGCGGGTCAGGTTGGTCATGCTCAGGCCATGCAGGCTGCCGGTGGCGTGGGGCAGGGCGGGCACGCGTTCGCCGTTGAGAAAGGGCAGCATGCTCACACCGTCGGCACCGATCGGCGCCTGCTCGACCAGGGCGTTGAAAGCGGCCAGGTCGAGGTCGAACAGCTCGCGGATCACCCCGGTCGCATTGGTCAGGTTCATGGTGCAGATCAACGGCAGCCAACCGCCGCTCGACGAGCAGAACGTGGCGACCGATGCCTGTGGGCTCACGCTGGGCTGGTCGGCAAAGGCATACACGGTACCCGACGAGCCCAGGCTCATGGTGATGACGCCGGGGGCGATGTTGCCGGTGCCGATGGCGCCCATCATGTTATCGCCGCCGCCACTGGCGACGATGGCGCCGGGGTTGATGCCCAGGCGTTCGGCAATCGCCGGCAGAACGGTGCCGACGGCCTGGTCGGCCTCAATCAATTGCGGCAAGGCCTGTTCCAGACGGCCGCTCGGATCGATGTGCCTGAGCAGGGCCCTGTCCCACTCGCGGTTGCGCACATTGAAATAGCCGGTGCCCGACGCATCGCCGTATTCCGCGACCGCGCGACCGGTGAGCCAGTAGTTGAGGTAGTCGTGGGGCAGCAGGATATGCGCGATGCGCGCGAAGATCTCGGGGTGTTGCTCGCGGGTCCAGAGCAGCTTGGACACGGTGTAGCCCGGTGCAATCGCCACGCCGAGGCGTTCCAGGGAGCCCCTCTCGCCGCCCAGGTGGTCGAGCAGGCGCTCGTTTTGCGGCGCCGTCTCGGTGTCGCACCACAGTTTGGCCGGGCGCAATACCTGGCCCTGGTCATCGAGCAGCACCAAGCCATGTTGCTGGCCGGAAACGCCGATGCCGAGGATGTCCTGGCCGTCCACGCCGGCCTGTTGCAGGGCGCGGCGAAAGCCTTCGCCGCGCAGCAAGGTGCGCTGGTCCAACTGCGCGCCGATATACGCCAGGCGCTTATAACCCCGGGAAAGCAGATGCGCCGCCGCGGTTTCACCCGCCGCCAACTGCGAAAAGCCCACGCAGTTCACGCCGGCATTGGGGTCCAGGTCCATCATATAAACGCACGGCACATGGCTGGCTTCGACCAATCGTCGCGCACTTTCGGTGCGATCAAAACCGGTCAGCAGCAACCCGCGTGGTTGATAGGCCATGTAATTGCGCAGCAGGTTCTCTTCTTCATCGCGCGAATAGTGAAAGTTGCCGATCAGCACTTCAAAGCCCTTGGGTCGTAGCACCTGGTGAATCGCTTCGAGGGTTTCGATAAACAGCAGGTTGGACAGCGACGCACCAGTACCACCACCGAATGGCTCTGGGCCGAGGCCAGCGCGCGGGCGGCGGGGTTGACCACGTAGTTGAGTTCGGCGGCGGCCTGCTGCACTTTTTCCACCAGTTCCGTGGCGACGGTGCTGATGCCGCGCAAGGCGCGTGAGGCAGTGATGGGGCTGACGCCGGCCAGGCGTGCGACTTCGTTGAGAGTGGGGCGACCGGTGGTGCGGGTATTTTTATCGTTCTTAGTGGTCATCAGGCGGCTTGCCAAACAAAAATCGAGGCACTAAGGTAGCGCTGTCTCCAAAAGCCTGCAAATACTTGAACATTGGGTTGCCTGATCCGGTCTGTTCCTGTGTAAGCCGATGGGAGCGGATGCACGCGTCACTCCATAAAAAAAGACAAGACGGCGCGGGAAAAGCCTGTTTTTGCACTAGCCTTACACTGTGCAAAGGTAGCGCTATCTGCGTCCTGAGGTGTTTATGAGTCAACCTGTTACCGCCCTGGTCATCATGGGTGTTGCCGGCTGTGGCAAAACCAGCGTCAGCGAGGCCCTGTGCCGTCTGAACGGCGCCACCGCCATCGAAGGCGACAGCTTTCACCCCGCCGCGAATATCGAAAAGATGAGCGCCGGCCACCCCCTCAACGACGACGACCGCGCCGGCTGGCTCGACATCCTCTGCGATGAACTGCGCCGTTCGCTCAAGGCGGGCGAGCACCCGGTGCTCACCTGTTCAGCCCTTAAAAAGAAATACCGCGACCACCTGCGCGAAGCCGCGCCGGGCTTGGGCTTTGTCTTCCTGGAGCTGACCCGTGAAGTCGCCGCCGACCGCGTGTCCCATCGCCCCGGTCATTTCATGCCCGCCAGCCTGATCGACAGCCAGTTCGCCACCCTGGAATCGCCCAAAGGCGAACCGCTGACCCTGGCGCTCAACGCCAGCGAGGACAGCGTCGAGGAACTGGCCGAGCAAACCAACGCCTGGTGGCTGCAGCACGGTTTTGAACCAAACCGATAATTTTTTGCCGCAAAGATAGCGCTGTCCCCGGCAGGAAATTCAACACCCGCTTTAATAACAACAACAAACAGGAGAGACCCCCATGTTTGGCATGTCCCACGAGTCTTATCTGCTGCTTGATGCAGTGGTTACCATCATTGGGCTGATCGTTCTGATCACCAAGTTCAAGGTGCACCCGTTCATTGCATTGATCATCGCGGCCGGCTTCCTCGGCCTGACCTCGGCATGCCCGTGGAAAAATCATCAAGGCGTTCCAGGACGGCTTCGGCGGGGTGCTCGGCTTTGTCGGCATTATCCTCGCGCTGGGCACCATGCTCGGCAAGATGATGGCCGAATCCGGCGG
>JAFHKH010000633.1 GCA_016937595.1 Pseudomonas cedrina subsp. fulgida
CCATGCAGGATATCGCCCAGGGCGAGGGCGACCTGACCCGCCGCCTGGCGGTCACCAGCAAGGACGAATTCGGTGAGGTTGGCAGTGCATTCAACCAATTCGTTGAGCGTATCCACGCTTCGATTTCCGAGGTGTCCTCGGCGACCCGCCAAGTGCATGATTTGTCTCAGCGTGTGATGGCCTCGTCCAACGCTTCTATCATTGGTTCGGACGAGCAGAGCGCGCGTACCAACAGCGTGGCTGCAGCGATCAACGAGCTGGGCGCCGCCACCCAAGAGATCGCTCGTAACGCCGCCGATGCTTCACAGCATGCCAGTGGTGCCAGCGAGCAGGCCGACAATGGACGCAAAGTGGTCGAACAGACCATCCTCGCAATGTCGGCGCTGTCGCAGAAGATCAGCCTGTCCTGCACCCAGATCGAGACCCTGAACGCCAGTACCGACAACATCGGTCACATCCTTGATGTGATCAAAGGCATTTCCCAGCAAACCAATTTGTTGGCGCTCAACGCGGCCAT
>JAFHKH010000634.1 GCA_016937595.1 Pseudomonas cedrina subsp. fulgida
CGCCTGGCACGGCCAGTTCCACGAACCCAGGGGCGGACTGTTGCGCAGCGTTCACATACCCCAGGCTCACCCCCGGCCCGACGATATACAGCTCACCCATCACCTCTTCGTCCACCGGCTGCAGGTTGTCGTCGAGAATCAGCACTTGGCTGTTGGAGATAGGGTAACCAAGGTTGCGGTTGCTATCACCGGGGTTCAACCTGCGATGGGTAACCAGCACGGTCGCCTCCGTGGGCCCGTAGAGGTTGTGAAACCGACACTGCTTCGCCAGGTGTTCGATCACATGGGGCTCACACACCTCGCCACCGGTCAGCAGGTGGTTCAGGCCCAGCGGTTGTCCGACTGGCAGAACGCTAAGCAGGGCTGGCGGTAGAAAGGCATGGGTGACGCGCTGCCGGTGGAGCAGACCCAGTAGCTGCTGAGGGTCTTGTCGTTGCTGCGCATCAGGCACGATCAATTCGGCGCCTGCTATCAGCGCGGGGAAAATGTCGATCAGCGACGAATCAAAGCTCAACGACGAAAATTGCAGGACACGGCTCTGTTCATCCAGCTCCATGCAGGACCGGAACCAAGCTGTAAAATGTGCCAGGTTAGCCTGACTGAGCAACACGCCCTTGGGGTGGCCGGTGGTGCCCGAGGTGTAGAACGTCATGCAGGGTGCATCAGCCGCGGGACGCTGGCGCATCAGGGCGTGCGTCAAGTCGGCGCCGCGCAGGTCAACATGGCTGACATCCAGGGCAATGAAGCGCCCCCGCAAGGGATGCTCACCGGCGTCAAGCAACACCCTTGCCCCCGCGCTTTCAAGCATGACCTGATGGCGCTGAGGCGGATGATCCGGCCCTAGCGGCAGATATATCGCTCCACAGCCCAGTACCGCAAGAATACTGGCGTACAACTCGATGGACTTTTCCAGGCATACGCCGACCACCCTTGGCGTCTGCACCGTCTCCAGCAACGGTTGCAACCGCTGCTGGATCGCCAAGGCGTGACGCTGTAATTGACGGTAAAGCACCTGGTTGCCGGCGATATTCAAAGCCGGCCGATCGGCAAAGAGCCGAAGGCTGGCCTGCAAGCGTTCGATCACGGGCACCTGGGTTTC
>JAFHKH010000635.1 GCA_016937595.1 Pseudomonas cedrina subsp. fulgida
GGGAATCTGCGCTTAACTGCTGGGCATTGGGAGGCCCGTTCTACAGTCGGCAAATCAGGCATAAAAAAACCGCTTCCGGTAAGGGAAGCGGTTTTGTTTACAACGGCGTTATCAGAACAACTTCAGGGCCGGTGCTTCTTCTTTTTTCGACTGCTCGTTCTGTGCGGTCTGCTCGTTCCAGCCACCGCCGAGGGCCTTGTACAGGTTGACCTCGCTGGTCAGCTGCGCCAGGCGGTCGGTGATCAGCGACTGCTGGGCACTGAACAACTGGCGCTGGGCATCGAGGAACGTCAGGTTGCTGTCGACACCAATGCGGTAGCGACGCTCGGCCAGGCGGTAGTAGTCCTGGTTGGCCGCGACGAAGCCACGCTGGGCCTCCAGTTGCTGCTTGTAGGTCTCACGCGCGGCGAGGCCGTCGGAGACTTCCTGGAAGCCGGTCTGGATCGCCTTCTCGTAGTTCGCCACGTTGATCTCTTTCTGGATCTTGGAGTAATCCAGGCTGGCGCGCAGGCTGCCGGCGTTGAAGATCGGGATGTTGATCTGCGGCGCGAACGACCAGGTGCCCGAGCCGCCTTTGAACAGGCCGCCGAGGTCCGGGCTCAGGGTGCCGGCGTTGGCCGTCAGGCTGATGCTCGGGAAGAACGCGGCACGGGCCGCGCCGATGTTGGCGTTGGCCGCCTTGAGGTTGTACTCGGCCTGCAGGATGTCGGGACGACGTTGCAGCAGGTCCGAGGGCAACCCGGCCGGTACTTCGCTGAGCAGGTCATCCGACAGCGGCTTGCTGGCGATATTCGCCGGCAGGCCGGTGCCCAGCAGCAGGGTCAGGCTGTTTTCGTCCTGGGCGACCTGGCGCGTATAGCGGGCCAATTGCACGCGGGCGTTTTCCACCGAGGTGCGCGCCTGGCTCAGGTCGAGGGCCGAGGCCACGCCGACTTCGTTGCTGCGCGAGGTGAGCTTGAAGCTCTGCTCGAACGCGCCCAGGGTGTCCTGGGTGAGCTTGAGCAGTTCCTTGTCGGCCTGCCAGGTCAGGTAGGCATTGGCCACGTTGGCCACCAGGCTGATCTGGGTGCTGCGGCGCGCTTCTTCAGTCGCAAAGTACTGTTGCAGCGCTTGCTCGCTCAGGCTGCGCACACGGCCGAACAGGTCCAGCTCGTAGGAACTGATCCCGAGGGTGGCCGAGTACTGGCTGGTGATGGCCGATTGACCGGTCTGCGAGGCACGGGCCGGCACCCGCTGGCGGCTGCCGCTGCCATTGGCCGAGACGGCCGGGAACAGGTCGGCACGCTGGATGCGGTACTGCGCCGCGTATGCGTCGATGTTCAGGGCCGCGACGCGCAGGTCACGGTTGTTCACCAGCGCGGTCTGGATCAGCTGTTGCAGGGCCGGGTCGTGGAAAAACTGCTTCCAGCCCTGCTCGGCAGCGGCCTGGTTCGGCGCCTGGGCCGACGAGTACGCCGGGCCCTGCGGGAACTGTGCGGCCACCGGCGCTTCGGGGCGCTGGTAGTCAGGTATCAGCGAGCAGCCACTGAGCACGAAGGCGGTGACGGCTAGGGAAAGTAGCGACTTGCTCATTGGCCAGCCTCTTTAGGAGTGTGCTTGGTTTCTTTCGGTTTGCGGTCGCCGATGGCGGACACGGTTGCAAAGAACAACGGCACCCAGAAGATCGCCAGGACGGTGGCCGTGATCATACCGCCAATCACGCCGGTACCGATGGCGTGCTGGCTGCCTGAACCCGCGCCCGAGGAGATCGCCAGCGGCAGTACGCCGAGGATGAACGCCATGGACGTCATGATGATCGGGCGCAGACGCATCCGCGAGGCTTCGATGGCGGCTTCGACAATGTCCTTGCCTTGTTCGTGGAGCTCTTTGGCGAACTCCACGATCAGGATGGCGTTTTTCGCCGCCAGGCCCACCGTCACCAGCAAGCCCACCTGGAAGAACACGTCGTTGGACAACCCGCGCATGCTGGTGGCGATCAACGCCCCCACCACGCCCAGCGGCACGACCAGCACCACCGCGATCGGGATCGACCAGCTTTCGTACAGCGCCGCCAGGCACAGGAACACCACCAGCAGCGAC
>JAFHKH010000636.1 GCA_016937595.1 Pseudomonas cedrina subsp. fulgida
GCCCGCTCGCCACAGAAGCGCCAGTTGATGCGCGATGGCGCGGGCCTCCCGCAGGTGATTAGTATTTTACGGTCCTAGCCGCTCGACCAGTAATGGCAACAATTGCTCGCAGGACGCCTCGATCTTCACCTGCAACAACTCATCCCCGCGGGTCTTGCCCAGGTTGATGGCCATCACTGGTTTGCCTTGCTCGACCATCGCCTTGCATAAACGAAACGCCGAATAAGCCATCAGCGACGAGCCCACCACCAGCAAGCCCTGCGCACCTTCCACCGCCGCCATCGCCCGGGCCGCCGTCGGCGCGCGACGTTCTCACCAAAAAACACTACATCCGGCTTCAGGCGCTCTCCATCGCAATGGGGGCAGCGGGGGACCTGGAAGTGTTCTTCAAAGGCGGGGTCGAGCAAGGTGTCGCCGTCCGGCGCCTGCACCGCCTCCACCTGCACCATGTGAGGGTTGTCGATTTCCAGCTGTCGCTGGACTGCATCGCGCGGGCTGCGCAACTGGCAATCCAGGCACAGCACCCGGTGCAGGCTGCCGTGCAGTTCGATCACGTCATGGCTGCCGGCTTGATCATGCAGGGTGTCGACGTTCTGCGTGATCAAGCCACCAATACGCTCGTTTTTCTGCAACCTCGCCAGCGCCAGGTGGGCCTTGTTCGGCTGCGCTACGCAAACCCTCGGCCACCCCAGCATCGCCCGCGCCCAATAACGGCGCGCGCTTGCGCGGTGGCGAGGAACTCCTGGTACATCATGGGCGCCTTGCCGCGACGCACGCCTTCGCTGTCACGGTAATCGGGAATGCCCGACGAGGTGCTGATCCCCGCTCCGGTCAGCACCAGAAAACGCCGTTCGGCCATGGCCCCGTACAGGGTGTCGAGGTGTTGCTGCTGATGGTCCAGCGTGTCGAGCATGGTGTCCCCTATTCGCCGCGAATGTATTGCTCCAGCTGTTTGATCAGGTCAGCCTGTTCGGCGATGGCTTCCTTGACCAGGTCACCGATGGACAGCAGGCCAAGCAGTTTGCCGTCTTCGACCACCGGCAGGTGGCGCAGGTGACTGTCGGTCATGATGTTCATGCATTCATCGACAGTTTTACGGGTATCGACAGTGATCACCGGTGAACTCATCACATCGTCGACCCGCGTGGTCACCGATGACAGCCCCTTGAGGATGAGTTTACGTGCGTAATCACGTTCGCTGATGATCCCGACTACCACGCCGTCTTTGACGACCGGCAAGGCCCCGACGTTTTTCTCCGACATCCGGACCAGCGCTTCAAACACGGTGTGGTCCCATTGGATGGTGTGGACGTCCTGGTTTTTCTGCTCCTTGGCTTTGAGCACTTGTGCAACGGTTTTCATGTCGGCCACTCCGGTGTTGTTATTGGAAGCACAGCAGGTCCCCTACAGAATCCTAGACGGCCCGCGTCGCGGCAAGGTCCAAAGCGGCGTTAAACCCGTCGAAAAACGTCATTCGCCGGTTTTTTTCAATGTTTAACCGGCATTTGACGGTTTTTTCGCGCGCTTGGGGCTGGCTGCAGTCTTGCGTGGCGCGCTCTTGCGCTGCTTTTTCCACGGCGTGGCGCCTCGGCCCGTCGGGCTGGCCGGGCCGGTGATGGTCATGCGCATGCCATTGCAGCGGGCCACTTGCTTGCTCATCCAGGCAGCCTGCTTGGCAACGAATGCTTCCAGGCTCATTTCGCCGCTTTGCACCATATCCAGGGCCTGCTCCCAAATGGCGGTGGTGCCAGGGTCTGCAATGGCCCGTGGCACCGCATCGATCAGGCTGAAGGCCGCCGGGGTGGCGGACAGTGCCTTGCCGTTTTTCACCAGGTAACCCCGGTCGAGCAAGCCCTGGATGATGCCGGCGCGGGTGGCCTCGGTGCCGATGCCCGTGGTGTCCTTGAGTTTCTGTTTGAGCAACGGGTCTTGCACCAGCTTGGCGACGTTCTTCATCGCCTTGATCAGGTCGCCTTCGGTAAAGGGTTTGGGGGGTTGAGTCCACAGGTCCTTGAGGTTGACTTTGGCCACCGCATACTTCTGGCCCTGCACCAGCATCGGCAGGGCCTGCGGTGCCGGTGCTTCACGGCCCTTGGTTGGCGCCAGGGCTTCGGGCAAGGCGCGCTTCCAGCCCGGTTCGATCACCACTTTACCGACCGCGCGCAGGGCTTGGCCCGCGCAATCGAAATCCGCCTGGGTGCGATCGTATTCATGGTTGGGCAGGAACTGCGCCAGGTAGCGTGCGCGAATCAACGTGTAGACCGCGTGATGCTTGCCGCTCAGTTGGCCCACATCCTTGCCGCGCCGGTGGGGATAATGCCGTGGTGCGCGCTGACCTTGGCGTCGTTCCACGCCCGCGAGCGGCGCCGGGGATCAATGTGCGGCATCAAGTCGTGCACCGCTGCATCGGCTCGCGCCAGTGCGGCCAGTATCTTCGCCGCTTCGCTGTGCTGGCTCACGGGCAAGTAGCCGCAGTCGCTGCGCGGATAGGTGATGACCTTGTGGGTTTCGTAGAGGGATTGGGCGATGTCCAGGGTTTCCTGGGCACCGAGGCCGAGTTTCCTGGAGCAGATTTCCTGCAGCGTGCCGAGGTCGAAGGGCAGGGGCGCCACTTCGCGCATGCGCTCGGTTCGCAATTTCACCAGCCGCGCGCTGGCGGCGTTTTCCATGGCGTCTGCGGCGTCCCGCGCCAGTTGCGGGTTGAGGCAACGGCCCTGGTCATCGCAGGCGTCATCTGCGGCACGCCATTGTGCGGTGAAGGTCATGCGCTCATGGCGCAGGTCGACATCGATGGCCCAGTAAGCCACCGGCACAAAGTCGGCGATGCTGCGGTCGCGGTCCACCACCAGGCGCAGGGTCGGCGTTTGCACGCGGCCCACCGGCAACACGCCTTGATAGCCGGATTGACGCCCGAGCAGGGTAAACAGGCGGCTCATGTTCATGCCGATCAGCCAGTCGGCGCGGGAGCGGCCCAGCGCCGAGTGATACAGGCTGAAGGTCTCGGCGCCTGGCTTGAGCGCCGCCAATGCCTTGCGAATGGAAGCATCGTCGAGGGCCGACAGCCACAGCCGCTGGATCGGCCCCCGGTAGCGGCAATGCTCCACCAGCTCGCGCGCGATCATCTCGCCTTCACGGTCGGCGTCGGTGGCGATCACCAGCTCCTTGGCTTCACCCAGCAGGCGCTTGACCGCCTTGAACTGGCTGGCGGTCTTGGGCTTGACCCGCATTTTCCATTTTTCCGGGACGATCGGCAGGTCGGCCAGTACCCAGCGTTTGTACTTGGCGTCATAGGCATCCGGCGGAGCGGTTTCCAGCAGGTGGCCGATGCACCAGGTGACTGTGACGCCACTGCCCAGCCAGCAGCCATCGCCTCGGCGGCTGGCGCCCAGCACGGCCGCGATATCCTTGGCCTGGGAGGGTTTTTCACAGAGGTACAGCCGCATGGTCGTCACATCAGATCGGATTGATGTTGTGCAGAATGCTCAGTCAGCGACGTTTGGGCAACCATTATCTGTATGGATGTACAGCAATTTGTGTGCGCGCCGCAAAACAAATGTGGGAGCGGGCTTGCTCGCGAAAGCGCAGTGTCAGTCGATACA
>JAFHKH010000637.1 GCA_016937595.1 Pseudomonas cedrina subsp. fulgida
GCCCGCTCCCACAGGGATTCTGAGGTGTGTCAGGGATTCAGGCGACAGCCTTGGCGATCGCCCAACCAGCGTGCGGAGTGGGTACGCCCCAAGCCGCTGGCGGTGACTTCACTGCGTTCCGGGTTATCCGCAAACGCACTGGTCGGCACATACTGCTTCACATACCCCCGGCAATACTCCGCCGGGTTATTCATCACATACCTGCACGAACAATACTCCTTAGCGGTGTACGCCGCGATGATGTCGGGGAAGGCTTGCAGGTTGACGCGCTCGTGCCAGATCCAGCCCAGCAAGGCCAGCAATAGCACAAGAAACAGGCTGGTAAACGGTCGACGGCGGATCATGGCTGCACCGCCGCGAGTACGCGTTTGAGCAGTTCGTTGTGCCGGTAGCTGCCGTCGCGGTCGTCGCCGTAGCGCACGATCACCAGGTGTTCGTCGGGCATTACGTACAGCGCCTGGCCCCAGTGGCCGAGGGCGGCGAAGGTGTCGGCGGGGGCGTCGGGCCAGGGCCTTGGCGTACCTTGATTGAGCCACCAATGACCACCGGGGACGGCTTCGTCCTGGCCGGCTTTGTAGCGGGCGAACGGTTGGCGGTTGAAAGCGACCCACTCCCTGGGCAGCAATTGTTGATCACCCCACCGACCGTCCCGCGCCATCAGCAGGCCGACGCGTGCCAGGTCGCGGGCGGTGAGATAGGCATAGGACGAGGCGACGAAGGTTTCGTCGGCGTCGGTTTCCCAGGTGGCACTGCGGATGCCCAGGGGCTTGAACAGCGCATCCCAGGGATAGCTCAGGTATGCCTTGAGGCCGAGCATGCCCTTGAGGGCGGCGGACAATACGTTGCTGTCGCCGCTGGAGTAACGGAAGGCCTGGCCCGGTGCGCTGGCGGTGCCCATGTCGGCGGTAAAGTCGGCCATGTCGCTGCGGCCACGGGTGTAGAGCATGGCCACCACCGAGGATTTCAGCGGCGCGTATTCGTAGTCCTCCTGCCAGTCCAGGCCTGAGGCCCAGTGCAGCAAGTCAGCCATGGTCACCGCCGGGTGCTGCTTCATCGGCGGGTAGAAGCGCGCCACCGGGTCGGTCAGTTTGAAGCGGTTATCGCCGTAGGCCACGCCCAGCACGGTAGCCATCAGGCTTTTGCTGATGGACCAGGTCAGGTGCGGCGTGCTGGCGGTGGTGGGCGCGGCGTAACGTTCATAGACCAGCACGCCGTCGCGGATCACCAGCAACGCGTCGGTGCGAATGCCTTGGCGGCTGGCGTCATCGCGTACCGGGAAAGCGTAGGCCTCCAGAGCATCGACAGCCGGCCCGGTGAGGGGTGTGCCCTTGGCCCAGTCCTTATCGGGCCAGGCTTCGGCATGGGCGGTAACGGTGACGACAAGCAGCAGAGCAACACACAACAGGCCTCTGACCATGGACACAGACTCAAGGGGGCATTCAAGCCCGCGAGCGTAGCCTGCGCCGATGACAGATTCGCGACATAGCGGGCTGTCATCCAAGCGTCACCATAACTTCACGGAGATGACACCGGGCGTCCATAGCCTGACTTTGGACAACAAAGTCGACCGGCCGAAATCGTGGCCGGCACTCGGAGACTCGCCATGACTCAGATCGCCCGCATCAGCGACACCGGCAATGAACGCCGCCTGCAAGCCGAACGCCTGATCGGCGCACAGGCGTTGCAGGAAGCCCAGGCCCTGCGGTTCAACGTGTTCAGCGGCGAATTCAACGCCAAGCTGAAAGGCGCGGAACTGGGCCTGGACATGGATGACTATGATGTTCACTGCAGCCACATCGGCGTGCGGGATATGAACAGCGGTCGACTGGTGGCTACCACCCGCTTGCTGGACCACCAGGCCGCCAGCACCCTGGGCCGGTTCTACAGCGAAGAAGAATTCAGCCTGCATGGCCTGCTGCACTTGCAGGGCCCGATCCTGGAAATCGGCCGCACCTGCGTCGATCCGGCCTACCGCAACGGCGGCACCATCGCGGTGTTGTGGGGCGAGTTGGCCGAAGTGCTCAACCAGGGCGGCTACAGCTACTTGATGGGTTGCGCCAGCATCCCGATGCACGACGGTGGCATCCAGGCCCACGCGATCATGCAGCGCCTGCGCGAACGCTACCTGTGCAACGAACACCTGCGCGCCGAACCGAAAAAACCGTTGCCGGCGCTGGACCTGCCATCCAACGTGATCGCCGAAATGCCGCCGCTGCTCAAGGCTTACATGCGCCTGGGCGCGAAGATCTGCGGCGAGCCGTGCTGGGATGAAGATTTCCAGGTGGCCGACGTGTTCATCCTGCTCAAGCGTGATGAGTTGTGCCCGCGCTATGCCCGCCACTTCAAGGCGGCGATGTGATGAGCCGCCTGCGTGTGTACGGGCGCATCGCCCGGGTACTGGTGGTGGTGGCGCTGGGCTTGAGCATGGCCAGTGTGTTTGGTGTGTTCGAGCGCATGGGCATCGCCAACTCGATGGCGCGGCGCCAGCGCTGGTCGCGGTTTTTCATGGCGCGGCTGGCCAATGCCCTGCCCTTTCGCGTGACGGTGCACGGTGAGCTGCCGCAAACGCCGATGCTGTGGGTCAGCAATCATGTGTCGTGGACCGATATTCCGCTGCTGGGCATGGTCACGCCGATGTCGTTCCTGTCCAAGGCCGAAGTGCGCACCTGGCCGGTCGCGGGCTGGTTGGCGGCCAAGGCCGGCAGCCTGTTTATCCGCCGCGGTTCGGGCGACAGCCAATTGATCCGCAAACAGATGACCCGCCATCTGGAACAACAGCATCCGCTGCTGATGTTCCCCGAAGGCACCACCACCGACGGGCGCAGCCTGCGCACCTTCCACGGGCGTTTGCTGGCCAGTGCGATCGATGCGGATGTGTCGCTGCAACCGGTGGCGATCCGTTATCTGCGCGAGGGGCAAGTGGACCCGCTGGCACCGTTTATTGGCGATGATGATTTGCTCTCGCACCTGATGCGTTTGTTTGCCAATGATCAGGGCGACGTGGAAATCCATGTGCTCAAGCCGATTGCCTGTGCCGGGCAGGAACGCGCGGCGCTGGCGTACCAGGCGCAGCAGGCGGTGCAGAAGGCATTGTTCGGGCCGTTGCCGGAGGCGGAACACGTGGCTGCCGGATCGGCGCTCGCCGCCTGAAGTGATGTAAACATAATCCAAAAATCTCCATGCATTTAGCGGATATCAGCTGCTGTTGCTCTGGCTTTTGATCTGCTTTTGATCTTGATCTTAGGCGCCCCGTCAACCACGCTGGCCGAACGC
>JAFHKH010000638.1 GCA_016937595.1 Pseudomonas cedrina subsp. fulgida
GGCTGCGCCAGGCGTTGCGCGTCGGCGCTGAACAACACCTCCAGGCACCGCCCCGGCAGGACTTCGACCGTGAGGCCGTAGCTGGTCTGCTCCAGGTTATCCAGGACCTTGAGCGTCAGGTCGCCGGACTGCAATTGCCGTTCGCTGAGCGCCGGCAGGTTCTGGAACACCAACAGGGTGTCGAACAGGCCCGCGCGCGCGGGTGTTGCTGGAGAATGTCGGCCAGGGGGGTGTGTTCATGTTCGCGCATGGCGACGCTGGTGGATTGCACCTGGTGCAGGTAGTCGGCCAGGGTCAGGTCGGGCGCGGCCTGCACCCGCAGCGGCAGGGTGTTGATGAATACGCCCAGCATGTGCCCGGCGTCCGGCAAATCGCCGGGGCGCCCGCTGCTGGTCACGCCGAACATGACCTCGGACTGATTGTTGTGGCGTGCCAGCAGCAAACCCCACGCCGCCTGCATCAAGGTGTTGAGGGTGACCCTGCAGGTTTTGCCGAGTTGGTTCAGGCGTTGGGTCTGCGCTTCGCTCAATTGCAGGCGGCGCGTGTAGTACAGCGGTTCGCCGAGGCTGTCCGCCGGGTTCAGGGCCGGCAGCGTTCCAGCCCCTTCGAACGCGTCGAGGCGTTGTTGCCAGTAGGCCAGGCTTTGGCCCGTGGGTTGGGCGGCGAGCCAGTCGATATAGGCCCGATAGGGCGGGCGCGGGCTGACGGGCAGGCCGTTGTAACGGGCGAGGATTTCTTCCATCAGCATCACTGAACTCCAGCCGTCGGCGATCAGGTGATGACGGCTCCAGACCAGCCAGGTGCGCTGTTGATCGAGATGAATCAGGGCAATGCGTTGCAGCGGCGGGCGCTGGGGATCAAAACCTTGCGCGCGGTCGGCCTGACAGTATTCGATCAGGGCCTGCTGGCGTTGCGGCTCGTCAAGAGTGCTCCAGTCCAGACGCTGTACCGGCAATTGCAGGTCGCGGCAAACCCCTTGCATCGGCTCGTCGAGCCCTTGCCAAAGCACGGCGGTACGCATCAGGGGGTGTGCGGCAAAGGTCGCGTGCCACGCCGCCAGGTAACGTTCGGGCACCAGCGGGCCTTGCAGTTCGGCTTGCAGTTGGTTGACGTAAACCCCGTTGCCGCCCTCCAGCAGGCTGTGGAACAACAGGCCTTTTTGCAGCGGCGAGAGCGGATAGACGTCCTCCAGCGCCGTGCCCGCCAGGGCTTGCAACGCGCTGTGTTCGGTGGCATCCGCGACGATACTGCGCGATGGCGTCGGCAGGGCGGGCGTGGCGGGCGCCGGTTCGCGGCTACCGAGCAACCGGGCCAATGCCTCGATGGTCGGGTGTGCGAAAAATTCTTTCGGGGTAAACCGCAACCCTTGTTTGCGCGCCTTGGCAATTAACTGCAGGGCGATGATGGAGTCTCCGCCCAAGGCGAAAAAGTCATCCTGGCGATTGACCGTGTCCCGTTGCAGCACCTCACGCCACAACGTCGCCAATTGGTTCTCCAATTGTTTCATTGGCGAATCCAGGGTGGCGGCCAGTTGCGCGATGGTCGGGTGTGCGAAGAAGTGCTTGGGCGTGAACTTGAGCTGGGCCTTGCGTGCGGCGGCGATCAGTTGCAGGGCCAGGATCGAGTCACCGCCGAGGGCGAAGAAGTCATCGTGAATCGACAATGCGGTCTTGCCCAGCACGTTGCACCACAGCGCCAGCAGCAGTGCCTCGACCGGATCGCGCGGCGCTGCCTGCGGTTCGGTCTGCGGTTGCTGCGCGGTGGGGGCGGGCAATGCGTGCCGGTCAACCTTGCCGTTGCCCAGCCGGGGCAGTTGGTCCAGTTCGACGTAGTGACTCGGCAGCATGGGCTCGGGCAAGTGCGTGGCGAGCTGGCGTTGCAACTGCGCGCTGTCGAGCCGGGTGTGCGTCACGACGTAGGCAATCAGGCGCACTGTGTCGCTGTCACCCAGCGTGCGGGCCACCACGGCGGCTTCGCGGACCCCTGCGCAGGTGCGCAGGCAGGCCTCGACTTCACCCGGCTCGACACGAAAGCCGCGGATTTTGACTTGATCATCGATCCGTCCGAGGAATTCGATGGCCCCTGAAGCCAGCATCCGCGCGCGGTCGCCGCTGCGATACAGGCGTTGGCCATCTCCCGTGAAGGGGTTGGGGATAAACCGCTGCGCCGTCAACGCCGGCTGCCCCAGATAACCGTCGGCGACCCCTGCGCCACCGAGGTACAGCTCACTCGCACTGCCGCGCGGTAGCGGCGCGAGGTAGCGGTCGAGTATGTGGACCTCGACATTATCCAGGGGCAGGCCAATCGGGACGAACCCCGCTGGGCTCGGGTCGGATGCGTGCACCGTATGGGTCAGGCAGCCGACGGTGGCTTCAGTCGGACCGTAGTGGTTGATGATCCGGCAGGCGGGCGCCAGCGTCTGCAGACGCTTGACCAATGCCAGGTCCAGGCCTTCGCCGCCCAGTACCAGGCATTGACGCGGCAGCAGGCGTTGCGGGTCGGCCACGGCGAGCAACGCGTTGAGGTGTGAGGGCACTATTTTCAGGCAGTCGACGGGGCTGGCCGACAGGTGGCGCGCCAGCGCTTCAGGGTCGCCGGCTACGTCGTCGTCGATCAGGTGCAGCGTGCGGCCGCTGAGCAAGGCGCCGAACCAGGCGGTATAGCCGAGGTCCGCGGCGACGCTGGCCAAGGCTGTCAGGCTGGCATCCGGGCTGAGCGCCAGGGGCTGCATCACGGCGTCCGCGTAGTGAATAAGGTTGCCTTGGGTGACGCGCACGGCCTTGGCCGCGCCGGTCGAGCCCGAGGTGTAGATCAGGTAGGCGAGTTGATGCGGGTGGGCGGCGGCGGTCGTGGCAGCGCTCAGCGTTGCGTCTGCTGTCAGGGCGTGTATCGAGTGATCCGGGCGGATCAATACGCTGGCGCCGCTGTCGTCGAGCAGTTGCTTCTGGCGTGACACGGGCAGGCCTGGGTCCAGGCACAGGTAGGCCGCCGAGAGTTTCCAGCTGGCGAGCATGGCGGTGATCAGCGCGCGGCTGCGGGGCAGGGCCAGGGCAATCACCTGACCGGCGCCGGCGCTGCCGCGCGCA
>JAFHKH010000639.1 GCA_016937595.1 Pseudomonas cedrina subsp. fulgida
GTTATGTCATCGCGACCGCCACGCTGCTGGTCGAAACGGGCGTGATCACCCAGGCCGAGCTCGACCAGGCGCTGGGCTCGCCCTTCAAGCTGGCGAACCCGGCCCACGCCAAGGGACGCTCGGCGATCACCGGTCGCCCGCCGTTCGAAGTGGGCGAGCGCGTGGTGGTTCGCGACGAGTACGTGGCGGGCCATGTGCGCATGCCGGCCTACGTGCGGGGCAAAGAGGGCGTGGTGCTGCACCGCACTTCGGTGAAGTGGCCGTTCCCCGACGCGATTGGCCATGGTGATACCCGCGCGGCGCATCAGCCGACCTACCACGTCGAGTTTCGCGTGAAGGACCTGTGGGGCGACGCGGCGGATGAGGGTTTGGTGGTGGTCGACCTTTTCGAAGGCTACCTGGACAAAGCCACCCCCTCGCCAGCGGTGAATGCATGATGGCCGGCGCCCAGTCGGGCCGACTACCGGTGACGGTACTTTCGGGCTTCCTCGGCGCCGGAAAAACCACCCTGCTCAACCATATCCTGCGCAATCGCGAAGGCTTGAGAGTGGCGGTCATCGTCAATGACATGAGCGAAGTCAATATCGATGCCGAAGCGGTGCAGCGCGACGTCTCGCTGCAGCGTGGCACCGATGAGCTGGTCGAGATGAGCAATGGTTGCATCTGCTGCACGCTGCGCGCCGATTTGCTCGAACAGATCAGCGCCCTGGCGCGCCAGCAGCGTTTCGACTATTTGCTCATCGAGTCCACCGGGATCTCCGAGCCGATGCCGGTCGCGGAAACCTTCGCCTTCCTGGATGCAGAAGGCTTCAGCCTCAGCGAACTGGCGCGGCTCGATACCTTGGTGACGGTGGTCGATGGCAGCCAGTTCCAGGCACTGCTGGAGTCGCCCGACAGCGTTGCGCGCGACGACGCGTCTGCGCGCCCGCTGGCGGACCTGCTGATCGAACAGGTGGAGTACGCCAACGTCATCCTCGTCAACAAACTGGACCTGATCGGTGAAGCGGGTTACCTGGCCTTGCACGCGATTCTCGCCCGCCTGAACCCGTCGGCGCGGATCCTGCCGATGACACAGGGTCAGGTGCCCTTGGCCGCCCTCCTCGGCACCCATCTGTTCGATTTGCCCAGCCTGGCGGCGTCGCCGGGCTGGATGCAAAAAATGGAGTCTGTCGATGCAGCGGCTTCCGAGTCGGACATCTATGGCGTGACGTCCTGGGTATACCGCGAGCGCGCGCCGTTTCATCCGCGCGCTGGCTCGATTTTCTTCAGCGCCCTTGGTGCAACGGACGCCTGTTACGCAGTAAAGGCTATTTCTGGCTGGCCAGCCGGCACCTGGAAACCGGCTTGCTCGCCCAAAGCGGCCGGCAATTCCAGTGGGACTATGTGGGCCGCTGGTGGAATTTCATCGAACCATCGCAATGGCCACGGGACGAATATCGCTTGCAGAACCTCATGAGCAAGTGGGACGGGATTGTCGGCGACTGTCGGCAGGAGTTGGTCTTTATCGGCCAGGGCCTGGATACCCAACGGCTGCAGCGCGAACTCGACGACTGCCTGCTCAGCGCCGAGGAAATCGCCGCCGGCCCGCTGGCGTGGCAAGCACTGCCGGGGGCGCAGCGTTTGACGCCGCCGCGTTGTCCGTGCGCGCCTTGGCGGTTGATCCCCTTTAAGGAGGTGTTCCATGCTCTTTTTCAACCGAACCACCCGCTGGGTATTGGCGCCGCTCGCCGAGCGACTGGACCAGCCGGACCAGCCAGGCACGCCGTTGTCGTCGAACAACCCGTTGTTGCGGCGCATCCTGGCGAGCGTCGAGCGCGTGCTGCAGGAACGGCGAGCCTTGAAGGAGCAAACGCGCACGCTGACGCTCGATGTCGCCGAACTGAGCACATGCCTGGCCGCGCGTGACAGGCTGCTGCAGCAAGGGGAAGCCCGTCTGGCGCTGATCACGCAAGGTGCGGATGCGTTGTTCTGGGAGCTGGAGCTGGACGGCAACGCACTGGCACCGACCTGTGCGATGCGCTGGAGCGCAGGCCCATCGCCCGAGACCCAAGCGATTGATCAACTGGGACGGTGGAACGAACAACTGCATCCCGCCGACCGGCAACGCCATCTGACGGCCCTGGAGCGCACCTGGCCGATCGCAGCGGGCGTACGCGCCTGGCGTTGGACCTGCGCATGGCGCTCGCGCCGGGGGGCGACTACCGCTGGTGCAGGCTGCACGGTGATTCGCGCCGCGATCCGCACGGTGCGGCGGTTGCCATGGGCGGAAGCCTGCAGGATATTCACGAACAGTACATCCGGCACGAAGAGCTCGAACTGGCGGCGGCGCGTTTCGAGATTTCCCGCGAAATGCTGCATGACGGGTTGTGGGATATCGAGGTGGTGGCGGGCGATCCGGCGAACCCGAACAATGTCATCTGGTGGTCTTCACAGATGCGCCGGCTGTTGGGCTGCGCCACGGTCGAGGAGTTTCCCAACACCCTCGAAAGCTGGACCTCGCGCCTGCACCCCGAAGACAGCGCGCGAGCCATCGCGGCATTTGTGGCGCACGTCGAGGACCGCAGCGGCAAAACCCCGTTCGATGTGGACTATCGGCTCAAGCACCAAAATGGCACGTACCGCTGGTTTCGCGGGCGTGGCCAAACGCGCCGCGCCGCCGACGGCTCGCCGCAACGGGTGGTCGGCGCCATCACCGATATCCACGCTCGGCATGAAGAAAGTGCGATGCGCGAGGCTCAGGAACAACAGCACCGGGTCATGCAGGAAACCCTGAGCAAGCTGACGCAGATTGTCGCCACGATCCAGGGCATTGCCAGCCAGACCAACCTGCT
>JAFHKH010000064.1 GCA_016937595.1 Pseudomonas cedrina subsp. fulgida
TACGCCTCGACCCGGCCCGCCTGGCCGAGGCCGGTGCACGCTTGTCGATCCCGCGTTACATGCGCCTGGCCATGAGCCATCCAACTCACCGGCGACGCGGCCTGGGCCTGCGCATGGGCCAGCTCAGCCGCTTGTCCCAGGCGGGGCTGGCGGGCGTCACCGCGGCCCAGGCGCCCAACGTACGCGAGGCGGCGCGGGCACTGACCCGCTTCGAAGCGCTGTATGGCGCCAACTATCGCGGCAGTCGAGCTTTATCGAAGAGGCCGACGGCGCCTGGCTGCGCTTCTACTCCATCAGCCCCTACAACGCCTACAACCGTTTTGTGGTGGATTCGATCATTGCCGGCTGGCTGCAACAATTGTCCAGCCTGGCCCAGCAACCGGTGTTGGCGCAGTGGGTCGACATCGAATTTGAGGCGCCGCCGTACTGTGAGCAGTACAACGCGCTCGCCGACGGCCGATCCACTTCGGTGCCGAGGCCAACCAACTGCGCCTCGGCCGGCACACCCTGGCGTTGCGCAACCCCGAGCACTGCCCCAGCACCTGGAACGTGTTGTTACAACTTTGCGAGAGAGAGTTGGACCAATTGACCCGCACCCGCAGCCTGCGCGAGCGCATTACCCGCTTGCTCGGGCCGATGCTCAATGGCGGCCGGGAACCCGACCTGGAAGAAGTGGCGGCACGCTTGAAGCTGCCAACCTGGACACTGCGCCGCAAACTGGCCGAAGAAGGCACACAGTTCAGGGCGATTCTCAACGATACCCGCCGCGACCTGGCCATGACCTACATTCGCGATACGGAACTGGCGTTCGGCGAGATCGCCTACTTGCTCGGTTTTGCCTCGGCCCAAGCGTTTCAACGGGCATTCAGACGGTGGACCAACCAGACCCCAGGGGAATTTCGCCGCAGTCAGCGGCATTCCGCCTGAGGTCGGTGTTACAGCTCGGTTGCATCATCTGCCGGTTCCAGCGGGTCCCACTCAGTCGCACGGTACTCGAGCAATTCTTCCTGATAGTCGTCCATCGTCAAACTCCTTATTGAATTAAAAGCGGCTGCAGATAAATGACCTGCATTGCCAGCCTAAAGTGCCGTTGTGACGAAAAAATGTAGACGTCATGACGTTCCTGCACTCAAGGATTAAACGTAGCAGCGAAGTGGCAATTTAGCATTTTGGTCGAGGCGCGATTGCCTGGCGGGTAGCGCGGCACCGGTCATTGCTGTCACCGGGTACCCCCAGGCGATTGCGGATCAGTTGTCGGCCTATGTGGACGCGCCGTTCGTGGCGTCGGGCGCAGGGTCGGTGCAGGCGACGGCGCCGAGTCGGCACTGGATCGTGGTAACGGCGCTCAAGGCATTGGCGGATGAGGGCCGGATTGATGCAGGGCAAGTGGAGGTGGCGATGGATCGCTACGCATTGAAATGCGATTAAGGGTGGAAGCTTGCTACCGAGGCGGCCTTACAGCCGACGGCATAGAGAGGGTGAAACGCAGGCCAAATGTGGGAGCGGCTTGCTCGCGAATGCGGTGTGTCAGTGAATACATTTTTGACTGAACCACCGCTTTCGCTGAGCAAGCCC
>JAFHKH010000640.1 GCA_016937595.1 Pseudomonas cedrina subsp. fulgida
GCTTAACTGAATGCCATTGGGGAAAAACCAGCGTTGAACGCCTCAATCAAGCAGTGGCCATCCTGGCCCGACGCGATGCACCCAGGAACCGCACCAGCGCTATCAGCGGGAACGCACTGCCCACCAGCATCACGCCCAGCCAGCCGCCGTGTTCGTACACGCTGCTGGCGATGGCCGAGCCGAAGGCGCCGCCGATGAAGATGCTGGTCATGTACAGCGCGTTCAGGCGGCTGCGGCTTTTGGCATCAAGGGCGTAGACGGCGCGTTGGCCGAGGACCATGTTCATCTGCACGCAGAAGTCCAGGACGACGCCGGTCACGGCCAGGCCGATCACGCTGTACAACGGGTGTACGAAAGCCGGCAGGAAGCTCAGCACTGCCAGGACCATGGCGAGCAACGACGCGCGGTGGGTGTGGCCGGCATCAGCCAGGCGGCCGGCTATCGGCGCGGCGATGGCGCCGATGGCCCCCACCAGGGCAAAAATTGCGATCTGGGTTTGGCTCAGGCCGTGGTTGCGCACCAGTTCCAGCGGGGCGGCGGTCCAGAACAGGCTGAAGGTCGCGAACATGCAGCCTTGGTAAAACGCCCGTTGGCGCAGCACCGGTTGTTCACGCAGCAGGGTGCCCAGCGAGCGCAGCAGTTGGCCATAGCTGGCGCTGTGGTCGGGCTGGCGCTTGGGGATGGTGATCAACAACACCACGCTGATCAACGCCATCAACGCCGCCGCGGCCATGAACATCGCACGCCAGCCGAAGTGATCCGCCACCACGCTGGACACCGGTCGCGCCAGCAGAATGCCGAGCAACAGGCCACCCATGATGCTGCCGACCACACGGCCACGGGATTCGGCCGGCGCCAGGTGCGCGGCCAGCGGGATCAGGATCTGCACCGACACCGAACTGAACCCGATCAGCAACGACACCAGCAGGAACAGGTTCGGTTGTTCGGTCACCGACGCGCCCAACAGGCTGACAATGGCCAGCACTGTGGTGGCGATCATCAGTTTGCGGTTTTCCAGCAGGTCACCCAGCGGCACCAGGAAAAACAGGCCCAGGGCGTAGCCGATTTGCGTCAGCGATACGATCAGGCTGGCCATGGCGGGCGTGAGGCCGATGTCGGGCGCGATCATCTCGATGATCGGTTGCGCGTAGTAGATGTTGGCGACGATGGCGCCGCAGCAAAACGCAAACAGCATCACCATCCCGCGGGTCATGGTGCTTGTAGCGTGTGGGGTAGCGTTCATGGTGTTCTCATAAAAGCGAAGGGAGATGGCGAGTGAGAATAAAGACAAGGCCCAACGCCGAGTAGGCCGCTTGCGGTGATAACACCCATGCCTAGCATTGATGACTGAAACGTTAATGTTCAGGAAGGAGGCCAATGATACATTCAGACACGTCTGCCGAAACAGGAAATCCACTGCGATGAAAATCACGTTGAACAAGATGCTCCTGGCATCCACCCTGGCGGCGGCAATGGCCGTTGGCCTGGCCAATGCGGCCAACGCGGCCAACGCGGCCGAGGCTCCGCGCGTCGGCGTGCGCGGCGCCATTACCGCGATGGACGGCGATGCGATGCACGTCAAGGTCAACAGTGGCGAAGACGTCATCGTGCACCTGACCAAGGACACCCTGGTGCGCGCCGTCACCCTGGCCGGGATCGATGAGATCAAGCCGGCAGCTACATCGGTTCGGCCGCCATGCCCAATGCCGAGGGCACCTTGACTGCACTGGAAGTGCATGTATTCCCACCGGCCATGGCCGGCACGGGCGATGGCCATCGCGCGTTTGACTTGAAAGAAGGCAGCAGCATGACCAACGGCACCGTCGGCGACCTGGTGGTGAGCAACGGGCGTACGCTGACCGTGAAGTACAAGGGCGGCGAGCAGAAAATCGTGGTGCCGGAGGGTGTGCCGATCGTCAACCTGGAGCCGGGGGATCGCAGTTTGCTCAAGGCAGGGGTGAAGGTGGTGTTGTTTGCCGCGCAGGCGACGGACGGGACGATTACGGCGCAAGCGATCTCGGCCGGCAAGGATGGCATAACCCCCCCGATGTAGTGGCCGTATAAAGAACCCAATATGGGAGCGGGCTTGCTCGCGAAGGCGGTGGTTCAGTCAA
>JAFHKH010000641.1 GCA_016937595.1 Pseudomonas cedrina subsp. fulgida
TCCGCCGGCGGCGATCATCCAGCGAGACGTTATCCAGGCGCGGTAACGCGCCGAAGCGTTTCTGAATACCCCGGCACCTTCATGGGCGCGCCGGGTTGGGTCAGGGCTGTGTTCATGGGGGCACCTCATCAAACGGATGAAGGCCATGCTAGGCAGGCAATGCGTCGCTGGTGTGGCAGGAAGGCAAAAGGGGGTGATAGTGGTATTGGTGGATTTGTGTAGGACCTATAGAGAATGGTTGTCTGGTCTACCGCTTTCGCGAGCAAGCCCGCTCCCACAGTTGATCCGCGGTGTTTTCCGTTTTGGCTTATTTGCGCTCCAGCCACACCGTCTGTGCATTGCAGAATTCCCGCACGCCAAAGTGCGACAGCTCGCGTCCGAAACCACTCTTTTTCACCCCGCCAAATGCCACCCGAGGATCGGAAACGCTGTAGGCGTTGACGAAGACCCCGCCGGTTTCCAGTTGGTCGGCAATCTCGCGTGCCTTTGCCGGGTCGGTGGTGAAGATACTCGCGGTGAGGCCGAACTCGCTGTCGTTCGCCAGGGCCACGGCGTGGTCGGCGTCGCGGGCGGTGATGATCGAGGCCACTGGGCCGAACAGTTCCTGTTTGAACGAGGTCATCTGATCGGTGACGTTGGCCAGCACGGTGGGTTCGTAGTAGTTACCGGCACCAGGCACTTTATTGCCGCCCAGCAGCAAGGTCGCGCCTTCTTCCAGCGTGGCCTGGACCTGGCCGTGCAGTTCGTCGCGCAGATCGAAGCGCGCCATCGGGCCGATGTAGGTGTCGGCTGAAGTCGGGTCGCCCATCACCAGGGCACGGCTGGCCTCGAGGAATTTGGCGGTGAAGGCTTCCACCACGCCGGCTTCGATGATCAGGCGCTTGGCGGCGGCGCAGACCTGGCCGCTGTTCTGGAAACGGCCGATCAGCGCGGCTTGCACGGCGGCGTCGAGGTCGGCGTCGTTGAGCACGATGAACGGATCGGAGCCGCCCAGTTCCAGCACGCATTTTTTCAACGCGGCGCCGGCCTGGGAACCGATGGCAATGCCGGCACGGACGCTGCCGGTCAGGGTGACGGCGGCAATGCGCGGGTCGGCAATGGCCTTGGACACGCTGTCGTTGGTCACGTTGATCACTTCGAACAGGCCTTCAGCGAAACCGGCTTTGTGAAACGCCTGCTGGATCAGGTAGGCGCTGCCCATCACGTTCGGCGCATGTTTGAGCACGTAAGTGTTACCGGCGAGCAGGGACGGCACGGCACCGCGCAGCACTTGCCACACCGGGAAGTTCCACGGCATCACGGCGAGGATCGGGCCCAGCGGGCGGTATTCGATCCGGGCACTGCCGTTGTCCACCAGGGTGGGTTCCGGCGCAAGCATGGCCGGGCCATGGGCGGCGTACCATTGACTCAGTTGCGCGCATTTTTCGATTTCGGCACGGGCCTGGGCGATGGGCTTGCCCATTTCCCGGGTGATGGTCTGGGCCATTTCTTCGGCCTGCTCACGCAAGACGCTGGCCAGGCTCAGCAGCAACTCGGCGCGTTGGCTGACCGGCTGGCGGCGCCAGGCACGGAAGGCTTGGGTGGCGCGGTCGAGGGCGGCGTCCAGCTGCGACGCGCTTTCATAGGGGTAGCTGCCAACCGTTTCGCCAGTGGCCGGGTTGATCGAGAGGGCGTGGGTAGTCGCGTTCATGGCACCGTCCTGCGGAATGAATAAGTGGATTCAGCGTACGGCGTTGGATGTTTTCTGGAAACTGAATAATATTGAGCTAAGCATTCACGATTGGAGAATGAATTGGACCTGGTGCAACTGGAAATCTTCAAGGCCGTTGCCGAACAAGGCAGCATCAGCGCCGCCGCGCAATTGATTCATCGCGTGCCGTCGAACCTGACCACGCGCATCAAGCAACTGGAGCAGGACCTGGGCGTGGAGTTGTTTATCCGCGAGAAAAGTCGCTTGCGCCTGTCGCCGGCGGGCTGGAACTTCCTCGGCTATGCGCGGCGCATCCTCGACCTGGTGCAGGAAGCCCGGGCGACGGTGGCCGGGGAGGAGCCCCAAGGCGCATTTGCCCTCGGCTCGCTGGAAAGCACCGCTGCCGTGCGCATTCCGGCCTTGCTGGCGGCGTATAACCAGAAACACACCAAGGTCGAGCTGGACCTGAGCACCGGGCCTTCGGGCACGATGATCGAAGGCGTGCTGTCGGGGCGCCTGGCGGCGGCTTTTGTCGATGGACCGGTGTTGCACGCCACGTTGGAAGGGGTTGCGGTGTTTGAAGAAGAGATGGTGGTGATTGCGCCACTGCATCACGCGCCGATCACCCGAGGGCAGGATGTGAATGGGGAAAACATCTACACCTTTCGCCCCAACTGCTCGTATCGGCACCACTTCGAGCGTTGGTTTACCCAGGACGGCGCGGTGCCGGGCAAGATCTTCGAGATCGAGTCCTACCACGGCATGCTCGCCTGCGTCAGTGCCGGCGCGGGGTTGGCGCTGATGCCGCGCAGTATGCTGGAGAGCATGCCGGGGTCGGCGGCGGTGAGTGTGTGGCCGCTGGCGGATAGCTACCGCGTATTGAACACTTGGCTGATCTGGCGCCGGGGCACGGTGTCGCAGAGTTTGAACAGCTTCGTAAAACTGCTGGAAGAACGCCATTTAACCGCGCCATAGAACCCATGTGGGAGCGG
>JAFHKH010000642.1 GCA_016937595.1 Pseudomonas cedrina subsp. fulgida
TCGACCACCTCGGCACGCCACAGGAACTCACCACCCCCGATGGCGAAATCGTCTGGTCCGCGCATTACCGCGCCTACGGAGAAATCACCCGCCTCGACATCAACACAATCGACAACCCGCTGCGCTTCCAAGGTCAGTACTTCGATCAGGAAAGCGGCCTGCACTACAACCGCCATCGTTACTACAATCCGGATATTGGTCGTTACCTGACGCCCGATCCGGTTAAGTTGACGGGCGGGATCAATGCTTACCAGTACGTGCCCAACCCTACCGGGTGGGTTGATCCACTAGGATTAAGTTGTACGGTTGGAAATTGCCCTGGAGGAGTGCTAGATGCACATGAAAATGCAGGCGGGCATTTGCTTAGGAAGCACGTCGAACAGACGGATGCACAATTGGTGGCAAGGCTAGAGCTGGAACCTGCTATTCCAGCTGCGTCTACATTCATAAGTAAAGAGAAAGCAGAAGCGCTTGTTTCTAAAAGTCTAAGCAACCACCGCCAAGAAATCCTAACATTCCTGGAGGGAACAAAAGGCAAACACATAATAAAAGACAACTCAAGCCAGCCCACAGGATTAAGTGTTATTAGAGGTACTACTTCGCCTATACTCGTTTATAAATTAATTCTGGTTTTAAAGAGAAGACCTGCAATGCCAGACGGCTATCTATTACTGACAGGATACCCAGAAAAATGAATATCCCACTGACAGAGCTTCAACAGTTTTTTGGAGGTTACTTTCATCAAGACTGGAGAGAAGAATATGCTTCGGCTGATGAAGCCATTGACTCTTTCTTATTAGATTCAAATAAAGAGATAATCATTATTGCAAAAAGCGAAATTCTGAGACTGATAAGCTCTTATACCACTGAATCTGATCTTCGAAGCAACTTATTACACGAACAGCATTGCTATTATCACTACCCACATCAATGGACATCAGGGCTAGCATGGCTGAACCATATTATTGTGAAATTCGATGAATACTTATTTAAACAAGAGAACCTTGTCTAGTAAGCATTCATGTAGCGAGCGAGTTGAGCGGCCAAAGTCAGTGCAATGGAGGGATTGATCGTTCCCACGCTCCGCGTGGTAACGCATCCCGTGACGCTTTGCGTCACCTATACACGTTGAGCTGTCCGACGG
>JAFHKH010000643.1 GCA_016937595.1 Pseudomonas cedrina subsp. fulgida
GATCATAGTGGGCGCTTGGGTAGGTACACCGGCAAATAAAGCCCCACATACGCATCAAACACCCGCATCCCTTCCTCCGCCATGCGCGGCGTGATCAGCCCATGCTGATGCACCGAGCGCGCATAGACGCGGTCGCTCAGTTCCAGCGCCAGGGCAAACACATCCACATCCCTCGGCAGGGTTGGCACTTCGAAGTGGCGGTTGAACACCTCCAGCATCAAATTCCCCAACTCCAGGTCATGCTGACGGTCGGCCTGGGTTACCTCGGTGAGCCCGTGCTGGGCCAGGATCAACTGGCGTGCGGCGGCGTCCTGGTCGTAGATGATGAGCATGCGCTGCTCGACGATGCAGGACAGGTCGCGCCAGTGCTTGAGTGAATCAGGGTCGATGGGCGCCTGGATGGCGGCCCGGAAAGCGGCGTGCACATCGGCAGTCAATGCTTCCAGCAGCGCCGGAACGCTGGCGAAAAAGTGATACACCGACGACGGCGGAATCTGCGCCCGTTCGGCCACGCTGTAGATCGACAAACTCGCCACGCCTTCGCTGGCCAGCAAGGTACGGGCCGCGTCGAGGATCGCGTCGATGCGCGCCTGGCTGCGGGCGCGGGGTTTGCGAGGTGCGGCGGGGCGGGTGGGCATGGATGTCTCCTACAAGGCAGCGGGCATTGTACGCGACCTTATGATCGTTCCAACGCTCTGCGTGGGAACGCCTCACTGGACGCTCCGCGTCCGCTCCAGGGACGCAGAGCGTCCCTGGATGCATTCCCACGCAGAGCGCGGGAACGAGATTGCAGCGCAAAAAAAACGCCACTGACCAAAATCAGCGGCGTTCTTTTATTGCAGCCACCGCTTACACGGTATGCAGGTACCAGTTGTACTCAAGGTCGGAGATGGAGTGTTCAAACTCCTCCAGCTCGCTTTCCTTACAGGCGACGAAGATATCGATGTATTTAGGATCGATGTACTTGGCCATCACCTCGCTGTCGTCCAACTCGCGCAGAGCATCACGCAGGTTGTTCGGCAGGCTTTGTTCGTTCTGCTCGTAGCTGTTGCCTTCCACCGGTGCGCCAGGCTCGACCTTGTTGGTCAGACCGTGGTGCACGCCTGCCAGGACCGAAGCCATCAGCAGGTAAGGGTTGGCATCGGCACCGGCCACGCGGTGTTCGATACGTACGGAATCGGCCGCGCCGGTCGGTACGCGAATCGCCACGGTGCGGTTATCCAGGCCCCAGCACGGCGAGTTCGGCACGTAGAACTGTGCGCCGAAACGACGGTAGGAGTTCACGTTGGGGCACAGGAACGCCATCTGGGCGGGCAGGGTCTCGAGCACACCGCCGATCGCGTGACGCAATGCGGCGTTCTGCTCGGGATCCTCGCTGGCAAAGATATTCTTGCCGTCCTTGTCCAGAATGGAGATATGTACGTGCAAACCATTGCCTGCCTGGCCCGGGTAAGGCTTGGCCATGAAGGTGGTGTCCATCTCATGGTCGTAGGCGATGTTCTTGATCAGGCGCTTGAGCAGTACGGCGTAGTCGCAGGCCTTGATCGGGTCGGCGACGTGGTGCAGGTTCACTTCGAACTGCGCCGGGGCACTTTCCTTGACGATGGCGTCGGCCGGGATGCCTTGTTCCTTGGCACCTTCCAGAATGTCCTGGAGGCAGTCGACGTATTCGTCGAGGTCGTCGATCAGGTAGACCTGTGTCGAATGCGGGCGTTTGCCCGAGATCGGCGAGCGCGGCGGTTGCGGGCGGCCGTTCACGTTCTCCTGGTCGATCAGGTAGAACTCAAGCTCGAAGGCTGCGCAGATGGTCAGGCCCATGTCGTCGAATTTGCTGACGACTTGGCGGAGCACTTCGCGCGGATCGGCGAAGAACGGTTCACCTTCCAGTTCGTGCATGGTCATCAGCAGTTGCGCGGTAGGGCGCTTTTGCCAGGGCTCATTGCACAGGGTGTCGGGGATTGGATAACAGATTCGGTCAGCATCACCGATGTCCAGGCCCAGGCCGGTGCTTTCCACCGTCGAGCCGTTGATATCCAGGGCAAATAAAGAGGCAGGCAGGTTAATGCCCTTCTCGTAAACCTTGTGGAGGCTGGTGCGTTCGATGCGCTTGCCGCGCACCACACCATTCATATCCGCAATTAGAAGGTCTACGTACAGAACCTCAGGATGATCCTTAAGGAACGCGTTCGCTTCGTTAAGCTGAACGGCACGCGGGGGTACCGACATGATGCAACACCTTTGTTGTTAAAAATATCAATCATTGATCTTTTCTGGTTTCAGTCAACCCGAACGGCATGCCGAAGTCAAGCGAGGCCTTTTTTGCCCTGAAAAAGCGCCCTGAGGGCTTTTTTGGGGCTTTTTGGGGCGGTTTTTTGGGTTTGAAGGTCTTGGAACTTGCAGGCTTGAGCGGCCCGTGTTGTATTTTTTACGGGGGTGTTGTGTAAAAAAATGAACAAGGCTAAGCTCGATTCAAACCCATAACAGCAATAATATCGGGGTGCTTCATGTGTCTGCTGCCGCCGCCTGGCGTCTTGGCCCGCTCCAGACGGGCTGTATCACCCGTTCATCCTTCCCGCGCAAATGCCCGCGCACCGGCCAATATTCTTGACGCCCGGGCCGACCTCTTTTTTGCCTCCTCATTCGCCGCCGAACCGCCTGAGCCCACTACATTGCTCAAAATTACGCACAACGTTGGCGTGAGGAATGCAACGTTGCAGCAAATGGCAGGTAAGCTCCTACCCTGAATGAAAAAACGACGCGGATGCTGCGTCAACCAACGCCTGGCCTTTAATGGATGCCAGGAAACCCAGCCCAGAGGCATTTATGAGTAACAACCTCGACCAGCTCACCGATTGGTTGAAAGACCACAAGATCACAGAAGTCGAATGCATGATTGGCGACCTCACCGGCATTACCCGGGGCAAGATCTCGCCGACCAACAAGTTCATCGCCGAAAAAGGCATGCGCCTGCCCGAGAGCGTTCTGTTGCAGACCGTGACCGGCGACTATGTCGAAGACGACATCTATTACGAATTGCTCGACCCGGCCGACATCGACATGATCTGCCGCCCCGACCAGAACGCGGTGTTCCTGGTGCCCTGGGCCATCGAGCCGACCGCCCAGGTGATCCACGACACCTACGACAAGCAAGGCAACCCGATCGAGCTGTCGCCGCGCAACGTGCTCAAGAAAGTCCTCAAGCTCTACGCCGACCGCGGCTGGCAGCCCATCGTGGCGCCGGAGATGGAGTTCTACCTGACCAAGCGCTGCGAAGACCCGGATTTCCCGCTGCAACCGCCGATTGGCCGTTCCGGCCGCCCCGAGACCGGTCGCCAATCCTTCTCTATAGAAGCGGCCAACGAATTCGATCCGTTGTTCGAAGACGTCTACGACTGGTGCGAACTGCAGGAGCTGGACCTCGACACCCTGATCCACGAGGACGGCACCGCGCAGATGGAAATCAACTTCCGTCACGGCGATGCCCTGTCCCTGGCCGACCAGATCCTGGTGTTCAAGCGCACCATGCGTGAAGCCGCGCTCAAGCACAACGTGGCCGCCACCTTCATGGCCAAGCCCATGACCGGCGAGCCTGGCAGCGCGATGCACTTGCACCAGAGCATCATCGACATCACCACCGGCAAGAACGTCTTCTCCAACGAAGACGGGAGCATGAGCCAGCTGTTCCTCAACCACATTGGCGGCCTGCAGAAGTTCATCCCCGAATTGCTGCCACTGTTTGCCCCCAACGTAAACTCGTTCCGCCGCTTCCTGCCCGACACCTCGGCGCCGGTGAACGTGGAGTGGGGCGAAGAAAACCGCACCGTCGGCCTGCGCGTACCGGATGCCGGCCCGCAGAACCGCCGCGTGGAAAACCGCCTGCCGGGCGCCGATGCCAACCCGTACCTGGCGATTGCCGCCAGCCTGTTGTGTGGCTACATCGGCATGGTCGAAGGCCATAACCCGAGCGCGCCGGTGGTGGGCCGTGGTTATGAGCGCCGCAACCTGCGCCTGCCGTTGACCATCGAAGACGCCCTGGAGCGGATGGAAAACAGCAAGACAATCGAGAAATACCTGGGTCAGAAATTCATCACAGGCTATGTCGCGGTCAAGCGGGCCGAGCATGAAAACTTCAAGCGCGTGATCAGTTCGTGGGAGCGGGAATTCCTGCTCTTCGCCGTCTGATGCGCCGGCGCGCCTTTTTTACACGGCGCGCCCTTCACTGAAAAGTCCAGGAGATTGGTATGTCCAGCAACAACCCGCAAACCCGTGAATGGCAAGCCTTGAGCAGCGATCATCACCTGGCGCCGTTCAGCGACTTCAAGCAATTGAAAGAGAAAGGCCCGCGCATCATTACCAAAGCCCACGGCGTTTACCTGTGGGACAGCGAAGGCAACAAGATCCTCGATGGCATGGCCGGCCTGTGGTGCGTGGCGATCGGTTACGGTCGCGATGAACTGGCGGATGCTGCCGCCAAGCAGATGAAAGCACTGCCGTACTACAACCTGTTCTTCCAGACCGCCCACCCGCCGGTGCTGGAACTGGCCAAAGCCATTTCGGACATTGCACCTGCCGGCATGAACCATGTGTTCTTCACCGGTTCCGGCTCCGAAGGCAACGACACCATGTTGCGCATGGTCCGCCATTATTGGGCGATCAAGGGTCAGCCCAACAAGAAAACCATCATCAGCCGCAAGAACGGCTACCACGGCTCCACCGTGGCCGGCGCCAGCCTGGGCGGCATGACGTACATGCATGAACAGGGCGACCTGCCGATCCCAGGCATCACTCACATCGCCCAGCCCTACTGGTTCGGCGAAGGCGGCGAGATGAGCCCCGACGAGTTCGGCCTCTGGGCGGCCAACCAATTGGAAGAGAAGATTCTGGAGCTGGGCGTGGACAACGTTGGGGCCTTTATTGCCGAGCCGATTCAGGGCGCCGGTGGTGTGATCGTGCCGCCCGCGACCTACTGGCCGCGCATCAAGGAAATCCTCGCCAAGTACGACATCCTGTTTGTCGCCGATGAAGTGATCTGCGGTTTCGGCCGTACCGGTGAGTGGTTCGGTAGCGATTTCTACGACCTCAAGCCGCACATGATGACGATCGCCAAGGGCCTGACCTCGGGTTACGTCCCCATGGGCGGCCTGATCGTGCGCGATGAAGTGGTGGCTGTGCTGAACGAAGGCGGTGATTTCAACCACGGCTTTACCTACTCCGGCCACCCGGTGGCCGCTGCCGTGGCGCTGGAAAACATCCGCATCCTGCGCGATGAGAAAATCGTCAGTCGCGTTCACGATGAAACGGCACCGTATTTGCAGAAACGTCTGAGGGAACTGGCGGATCATCCGCTGGTGGGCGAAGTGCGCGGTGTAGGTATGCTCGGTGCCATTGAGCTGGTGCAGGACAAGGCCACGCGCAAGCGTTATGAAGGCAAAGGCGTGGGTATGATTTGCCGCAATTTCTGCTTCAATAACGGCCTGATCATGCGCGCCGTGGGCGACACCATGATCATTTCGCCGCCGCTGGTGATCAGCAAGGCAGAAGTCGACGAGCTAGTGACCAAGGCGCGCAAATGCCTGGACCTGACCTTGGCGGCATTGCAGGGCTAAATGCTAGTCTGCGCCTGCGGTAGATAACGCAGGCTGTGGCTAATAAAGAAAAAATCGGAGCATCACCAAATGAAGGCATTAGGTTTGAAGAACGCTGGCAAGACCCTCCTCGCCTTGTCCCTGATGGGCGCAATGGCGGGTGCGGTCCAGGCAGACGATAAAGTGCTGCACGTCTACAACTGGTCCGACTACATTGCACCGGACACCATCGCCAACTTTGAAAAAGAGTCGGGCATCAAGGTGGTGTACGACGTTTTCGACAGCAACGAAACCCTGGAAGCCAAGCTGCTGGCAGGCAAGTCCGGCTACGACATCGTCGTGCCGTCGAACAACTTCCTGGCCAAGCAGATCAAGGCGGGCGTCTATCAGGAGCTGGACAAGTCCAAGCTGTCCAACTACGACAACCTGAACAAATCCCTGCTTAAAGCGGTGTCGGTCAGCGACCCGGACAACAAGCACGCCTTCCCGTACATGTGGGGTTCGATCGGCATCGGCTACAACCCGGAGAAGGTCAAGGCCGCGCTGGGCGTGGACAAGATCGATTCGTGGGACGTGCTGCTCAAGCCTGAGAACATCGCTAAGCTCAAGAGCTGCGGCGTAAGCTTCCTCGATTCGCCTACCGAAATGCTGCCGATCGCCTTGCATTATCTGGGCTTGCCAACCGACAGCCAGAAAAAAGACGACTTGAAGCAAGCCGAGGCGTTGTTCCTCAAGATCCGTCCTTCGATCGGTTACTTCCACTCGTCCAAGTACATCTCCGACCTGGCCAACGGCAACATCTGCGTAGCCGTGGGTTACTCGGGTGACATCCAGCAGGCCAAGTCCCGCGCGGCTGAAGCCGGTGGCAAGGTCAAGGTTGCCTACGACATTCCGAAAGAAGGCGCCGGTAGCTTCTTCGACATGGTCGCCATCCCTAAAGATGCCGAAAACGTCGACGCCGCCTACAAGTTCATGAACTACTTGCTCAAGCCAGAAGTGATGGCTTCGATCACCAACAGCGTGCGTTTCCCGAACGGTAACGCGAAAGCCACCGCACTGGTCGACAAGGACATCACCAGCGACCCGGGTATCTACCCGCCAGCGGATGTGCAGGCCAAGCTCTATGCTATCGCCGACTTGCCGGCTGCAACCCAGCGTGAAATGACACGCAGCTGGACCAAGATCAAGTCCGGTAAATAAGCGAGGAAACTTGTAGGAGCGAGCTTGTGTGGGAGCG
>JAFHKH010000644.1 GCA_016937595.1 Pseudomonas cedrina subsp. fulgida
GGCAACGCGATGGTCAGTACCGCGCCAATCACCAGATCAATCAGCAACGACACCACAAAACCGGCGGCCACCTCGGCGATCTCACTGGGCGGCAATGCGTCCAACCAGATCATCGCCGTGCGCACCATCAGGAACAGCGCCGCCTCATCACTGGCCAGCAACATCGCCTGTTCCATGACCTTGGGCGCATCAATAGCTATCCGCGCCAACTGGGCCGCCTGGTCACCCAACTGCTCGACGAACTTCAGCGGGTCTTCAAGAATCGCCTGCACTAGCTTGATGCTGTCCCATATGTCGCGAATCGCGGCCCAACTGCCCGCCAGCACGCCGCTGCCAATCGCGCTCGCGGTGGACTGCTCCCAATGCGGTTTGAAACCTGCCCATTGCTTGCGCAGCCACTGCTCAAGGTCTGAAGTCAGCCCGGCGTAGGAGGCGAACAATGCATCCACCTGCTCCCCGGAAACTGCACCCTGCACCCGCACCTGATAGCGTCCGCCCGCCACGCAGTAGTGCGAGCCTTTGCCC
>JAFHKH010000645.1 GCA_016937595.1 Pseudomonas cedrina subsp. fulgida
GCGCCCTGCGCCTGATGCAGCAAGCCGATGTGGTGCTGTATGACCGTCTGGTGGCACCGGCAATTCTTGAGCTGTGCCGTCGCGACGCCGAACGGGTTTATGTCGGCAAGCGTCGCGCCGAACATGCCGTGCCGCAGGACCAGATCAACCAGCAATTGGTGGACCTGGCCAAGCAAGGCAAACGGGTGCTGCGCCTCAAGGGCGGCGACCCGTTCATCTTTGGGCGCGGTGGCGAAGAAATCGAGGAACTGGCGGCCCACGGCATTCCGTTCCAAGTGGTGCCAGGCATCACCGCCGCCAGCGGGTGCGCGGCGTATGCCGGGATTCCGCTGACGCACCGTGACTATGCGCAGTCCGTGCGCTTTATCACCGGGCATTTGAAGAACGGGACATCGGACCTGCCCTGGACTGACCTGGTGGGGCCCTCGCAGACCCTGGTGTTCTACATGGGGTTGATCGGTTTGCCGATCATCTGCGAACAGTTGATCAAGCATGGACGTGCGGCGGATACCCCCGCGGCGTTGATCCAGCAGGGCACCACGTCCAATCAGCGCGTGTTCACCGGCACCCTGGCCGACTTGCCCCGCATGGTAGCCGAGCACGAAGTGCATGCGCCGACCCTGGTGATCGTGGGCGAGGTGGTGGTACTGCGTGAAAAGCTGAAGTGGTTCGAAGGCGCCCAGGCCCTCGTCTAACGATTTTGGCTGGCTTTGTCGTGGCTAGCGCGCTTGTTGTGACAAGGCGGGCTTGTTATGGCGAGCCAATGCCGTTCAGTCAGGCGCAGATCCCCTGTGGGA
>JAFHKH010000646.1 GCA_016937595.1 Pseudomonas cedrina subsp. fulgida
CTGATAAGCTCGCGACTTTATTCGAATGCCCTTATGGCGCATGAACAAGGAAATAGCATGAAACAGCATCGGTTGGCGGCGGCGGTGGCCCTGGTTAGCCTGGTACTTGCGGGTTGTGATTCGCAGACCAGCGTAGAGCTGAAAACCCCGGCGCAGAAAGCTTCCTACGGCATCGGCCTGAACATGGGCAAGAGCCTTGCCCAGGAAGGCATGGATGACCTGGACTCCAAGGCAGTCGCCCAGGGCATCGAAGATGCCGTCGGCAAGAAAGAGCAGAAGCTCAAAGACGACGAGTTGGTTGAAGCGTTTGCCGCACTGCAAAAGCGTGCTGAAGAGCGCATGACCAAGATGAGCGAAGAGTCGGCAGCCGCCGGCAAGAAATTCCTCGAAGACAACGCCAAGAAAGACGGCGTCGTCACCACCGCTTCCGGCCTGCAGTACAAGGTCGTGAAGAAAGCCGATGGCCCTCAGCCTAAGCCGACTGACGTGGTGACGGTTCACTACACCGGCAAGCTGACCAACGGCACTACCTTTGACAGCTCCGTGGATCGTGGCAGCCCGATTGACCTGCCGGTCAGCGGCGTGATCCCGGGTTGGGTCGAAGGCCTGCAACTGATGCACGTAGGCGAGAAGGTCGAGTTGTACATCCCGTCCGACCTGGCTTACGGCGCACAGAGCCCGAGCCCGGCGATCCCGGCCAACTCCGTGCTGGTATTCGACCTGGAGCTGCTGGCCATCAAGGACCCAGCCAAGGCTGAAGCCCCTGCTGCACCGGCCGCCAAGAAGTAACAGGCGCCTGAACACCCAACGC
>JAFHKH010000647.1 GCA_016937595.1 Pseudomonas cedrina subsp. fulgida
GCGCTTGATGGAGTCGGCCCTGAAGGCCTGCCAGTCGCGTACGCCACTGCTCAACGCAACCCTGGCCGGCGCGCCGCTCTACGCCAGCCAGGGTTTCGTCGAATTCGGCCAGGTGCACCAGCATCAAGGCCACGTGCAGGTGCCCGAGCAGACCGCGCTGGCCGAAGGCGAAACCTGTCGCCCGTTGACCGCCGATGATCACGCCGCCGTGATGACCCTGGCCAACGCCGGCAGCGGCCTGGACCGCCGTGAAATCCTGCGCGAGCTGCAGGTGGAGCATGCCGTGGGCATCGAACGTGACGGGCAGTTGCGTGGGTTTGCCCTGCTGCGCCCGTTTGGTCGCGGGCGCTGCATCGGCCCGGTGGTGGCGAACGTCTCGATCAGGCCAGGCACCTGATCTGCGCACTGCTCGCACAGGTGCCGGACGCGTTCGTACGCATCGACATCCCCGCCGAATGCGGCCTCGGTGACTGGCTGGAACAGGCCGGACTGAAGCAAGTTGACACCGTCGCACGCATGGCCAAGGGCGAACCGCCCCAGGCCCGCGCGGGCGTACACCTGTTTGCCCTGATCACCCAAGCGATCGGCTGATTTTTCCTGGAGCCTTACCCATGTCCTCTCCCCGTATCCTGATGCTGGCTCGCGCTGACGGCAGCGCCGTTGACACCGCCTTTCGCCACGCAGCCCTGAGCGCGCTCGACCCGTTCGGCACCAACCGTCAAGTTGCCTGGCTGAGCGACGACGGCGTGTCGGCCGGCCGGGTCGCCTACACCGGCGAAAGCGTGATCGACGACTACCCCTACAGCGAAACACTGGTGGTTCACGCCGGTGTCGTGCTGCTGCATACCGCCGAGCAAACGCTGGAACTGGGGGTCGGCGACAGCGCCGTGATCGGCCGTGGCACACGTCTCACCCTGCAGGCGAACCCAGGCAGCCAGTGGGCATTCTGCGCCGTGAACCTGGCGGATGCACCGTTGCGTCCCGGCTTGACCTGGCTCGATCCACGCACCCTGCTCAACCCGTCTGCCGCGCCCGACGCACAGATCCTGATCGGCCCCGCCCCGCAGTGCCGCGCGAACAATCTGTTTGACGATGCCAGCACCGAACTGCGCGTCGGCATCTGGGATTCGACGCCCTATGCCCGGCACGCTCGCCCGCACAAGCTGCATGAATTGATGTACCTGATCGAAGGCAGCATGACGTTGCAGGACGCCGAAGGCGTCGACACAGAGGTCAACCCCGGCGACACGGTGTTCGTCGCCAAAGGCGCGCCGTGTGCCTGGCGCGGCACAGTGTATGTACGCAAGGTTTACGCGGTGAAATAAGCTGTTATCGCCCCAGGGAGCCCGTTGAATGACTACACACTTTGCGAACCGCTACAGCGTCGATGCGCACATAGCGGACAAGTTCTACATCAATGGCCGCTGGGTGGCGCCAGCCGTTGCGGCGAGCCTCGCGGTGATCGACCCGGCCACCGAAGCGGTGGTCGCGCAGGTGCGCGCGGCTCTGCCGAGGATGTCGAGCGCGCGGTCGCCGCCGCACGTGCGGCGTTTCCAGGCTGGTCGGCTTGCACGCCGGCATCACGCGCGCTTGTGCTGGGAAAAATCCATGGCTTGATCCTCGAACGCCAGGAGCAACTGGCCCAGGCGCTGTCCCTGGAAATGGGCGCCGCGATAGGTTTCGCGCGGGCCATGCAGGTGCCGCTGGCGGCCGAACATGTGCGGGTCGCGCGTGATCTGCTGGCCAGCTATCGTTTCCAGACGCTCGAAGGCACGACCGCGATTGAACGCGAACCGATTGGCGTGTGCGGATTGATCACGCCGTGGAACTG
>JAFHKH010000648.1 GCA_016937595.1 Pseudomonas cedrina subsp. fulgida
GCTGACCTGGGCCGCCGTCTACAGGTGCTCAACGCCCATGTCACCACTGCCGAGTCCTGCACCGGCGGCGGTATCGCGGAAGCGATCACACAGATACCGGGAAGCTCGGCCTGGTTCGAGGCGGGGTATGTCACCTATTCCAATCGGCAGAAAACCCGCCAGTTGAATGTGCCGGAGGCGTTGTTTGCAAAAGTCGGGGCGGTCAGCCAGGAAGTGGTGGAGGCGATGGTCCGTGGCGCGCAGGAAAAAAAGCCTGGCCCGGTTTGCCGTGGCCGTCAGCGGCATAGCCGGGCCGGACGCGGTTCGCCGGACAAGCCGGTGGGCACCGTATGGCTGGCTTTTGCCGTGGGCGATGAGGTCACGGCGGAGCTTGCGCACTTCCCCGGCGACCGCGATGAGGTCCGCCGACAAACGGTCAAGGCCGCGCTGGAGGGCTTGTTGCGACGAGCTGCAGCAGAAATAGACAATCAGGGGTAGGCGATCTCCAATCTTTGTGGAACAATACTGTCTACTTATACAGGTGTTGGCCGTCAGGCCTTATTGATTACGTGAGGACTTTAATGGACGACAACAAGAAGAAAGCCTTGGCTGCGGCCCTGGGTCAGATCGAACGTCAATTCGGCAAGGGTGCCGTAATGCGTATGGGCGATCACGACCGTCAGGCGATCCCGGCTATTTCCACGGGCTCTCTGGGTCTGGACATCGCGCTCGGCATTGGCGGCCTGCCAAAAGGCCGTATCGTTGAAATCTACGGTCCTGAGTCTTCCGGTAAAACCACCCTGACCCTGTCGGTGATCGCACAGGCACAGAAAATGGGCGCCACCTGCGCGTTCGTCGACGCCGAGCACGCGCTGGACCCGGAATACGCCGGCAAGCTGGGGGTCAACGTTGACGACCTGCTGGTTTCCCAGCCGGACACCGGTGAGCAAGCCCTGGAAATCACCGACATGCTGGTGCGCTCCAACGCCATCGACGTGATCGTGGTCGACTCCGTGGCCGCCCTGGTACCCAAGGCTGAAATCGAAGGCGAAATGGGCGACATGCACGTGGCTTGCAAGCCCGTCTGATGTCCCAGGCGCTGCGTAAAATCACCGGTAATATCAAGAACGCCAACTGCCTGGTGATCTTCATCAACCAGATCCGCATGAAGATCGGCGTGATGTTCGGCAGCCCGGAAACCACCACCGGTGGTAACGCGCTCAAATTCTACGCTTCGGTCCGTCTGGATATCCGCCGTACCGGCGCGGTGAAGGAAGGTGACGAGGTGGTGGGCAGCGAAACCCGCGTCAAGGTCGTGAAGAACAAAGTGGCGCCGCCTTTCCGTCAGGCCGAGTTCCAGATTCTTTATGGCAAAGGTATCTACCTGAACGGCGAGATGATCGACCTGGGCGTATTGCACGGTTTCGTCGAGAAATCCGGTGCCTGGTATGCCTATAACGGCAGCAAGATCGGCCAAGGCAAGGCCAACTCGGCCAAGTTCCTGGCGGACAACCCGGACATCGCCGCCACGCTTGAGAAGCAGATTCGCGACAAGCTGCTGACCGCAGCGCCAGACGTGAAAGCTGCCGCCAACCGCGAGCCGGTTGAAGAAGTGGAAGAAGCCGATACTGACATCTGAAGCAAACGATGACAGTTGTACTCGATACACTCGTCGCCGTTCGGCGCACTGCGATGGACCTGCTCGCTCGCCGCGAGCATGGCCGAGTCGAGCTGACGCGTAAACTGCGTCAGCGCGGCGCGGAACCCGAGATGATTGAAACCGCCCTCGACCGTTTGACGGAAGAGGGGTTGCTTTCCGAATCCCGCTACCTCGAAAGTTTTGTCTCCTACCGAGCCCGCTCCGGCTACGGCCCCGCGCGTATTCGTGAGGAGCTGAGCCAACGAGGCTTGCAGCGTGCTGACATCGACCTTGCCTTGCGCGAGTGCGGTATCAGTTGGCAGGCGCAGTTGGAAGAGACTTGGCGGCGCAAATTCTCCGGCCATCTGCCGATTGATGCCAGGGAGCGTGCAAAGCAGGGGCGTTTCCTGAGTTATCGCGGGTTTTCAATGGAGATGATCAGCCGCTTGTTGAGTGGTCGGCAGATGGACGACTGAACACACTGGGCGAGTGAGCGAGCTCTTGTAATGAGCAGGCTTGTCCAAAGGCTGTCAGTTAAGCGCAGGTCCCCTGTGGGAGCGGGCT
>JAFHKH010000649.1 GCA_016937595.1 Pseudomonas cedrina subsp. fulgida
TGTATCCCCACTGATGCCGATCGCGCCCAGCACCACGCCCTGTTGATCGCGAATCAACACACCGCCCGGTGCCGGCACGACGCTGCCCTGCCCCAGGCTGTTCAACGCCGCGATAAACGCCGGGCGTTGTTGCGCATCCAGCGCCAGCAAGCGCGAGCCCTTGCCCAGGGCAATCGCGCCCCAGGCCTTGCCCACCGCGATCTGCGGGCGCAGCAGGCTGGCGCCGTCTTCGCGCTGCAGGGTGATCAGGTGGCCGCCGCTGTCGAGCACCGCAATCGTCAGCGGCGCGGTGCACAGGGTGCGCCCTGCACTGAGGGCGCGGCTGGTCAATTGGGTGGCCAGTTTCAAGGTTAAAGCGCTCATGGTGGCGTCCTTCTTTTGTTATCGAGGAAGCGGTGGCGGCCTGAATGACCAGGCGTCCGATCAAACAAATAGAACACAATAAAAATATATTTTGTATACAATTTTCACAAACAAAACTTCAATAATTCGAAAAAACCCTCGTAAAAGCCTTCTGAAGAACGCCAGGATCAAAAAATAAAATGCATTGACCTGCGGCGTCCGCCATGAATACACTTTGGTCAAACACCACTTGTATACAATTACAGAAAGCAAGAGGCACCAAAAACATGAGCAAAATGAGAGCAATCGAAGCCGCCGTCCTGGTGATGCGCCGAGAAGGCGTGGACACCGCCTTCGGTATTCCGGGTGCCGCGATCAACCCGCTGTACTCGGCCTTGCAGAAGGTGGGTGGCATCGATCACGTCCTTGCTCGCCACGTTGAAGGCGCCTCCCACATGGCCGAGGGCTACACCCGCACCAAGGCCGGCAACATCGGCGTGTGCATCGGTACCTCGGGCCCGGCGGGCACCGACATGGTCACCGGCCTGTACAGCGCCTCGGCCGATTCCATTCCGATCCTGTGCATCACCGGGCAAGCACCCCGCGCCCGTATGCACAAGGAAGACTTCCAGGCCGTGGACATCACCAGCATCGTCAAGCCGGTGACCAAGTGGGCGACCACCGTGCCCGAACCTGGCCAAGTGCCGTACGCGTTCCAGAAAGCCTTCTTTGAAATGCGCTCCGGCCGTCCGGGCCCGGTGCTGATCGACCTGCCGTTCGACGTGCAGATGGCCGAGATCGAATTCGACATCGACGCCTACCAGCCGCTGCCCCTGGCCAAGCCCTTGGCCACGCGCATCCAGGTGGAAAAAGCCCTGGCGATGCTGGACCAGGCCGAGCGCCCACTGCTGGTCAGCGGCGGCGGCGTGATCAACGCCGACGCCAGCGAACTGCTGGTTGAATTTGCTGAATTGACCGGTATCCCGGTGATCCCGACCCTGATGGGCTGGGGCACCCTGCCCGACGATCACCCGCAGATGGTCGGCATGGTCGGCCTGCAAACCTCCCACCGCTATGGCAACGCGACGCTGCTCAAGTCGGACCTGGTGCTGGGTATCGGTAATCGTTGGGCCAACCGCCACACCGGTTCGGTCGAGGTCTACACCGAGGGCCGTAAATTCATTCATGTCGACATCGAACCAACGCAGATTGGCCGCGTATTCACACCCGACCTTGGCATCGTTTCCGACGCCGGCGCCGCGCTGACGATGTTCATTGAAGTGGCCCGCGAATGGAAAGCCGCAGGCAAGCTCAAGGACCGCAGTGCCTGGCTCAACGACTGCCAGCAGCGCAAGGCCACCCTGCACCGCAAGACCCACTTCGACAATGTGCCGGTCAAGCCGCAACGGGTGTACGAAGAAATGAACCAGGTGTTCGGCAAGGACACCTGCTACGTCAGCACCATCGGCCTGTCGCAGATTGCCGGCGCGCAGTTCCTGCACGTGTACAAGCCGCGCCACTGGATCAACTGCGGCCAGGCCGGCCCACTGGGCTGGACCATCCCGGCGGCCCTCGGCGTGGTCAAGGCCGACCCGAGCCGCAAGGTGGTGGCGCTGTCCGGCGACTATGATTTCCAGTTCATGATCGAAGAACTGGCGGTGGGCGCGCAGTTCAAGCTGCCGTACATCCATGTGGTGGTGAACAACTCGTACCTGGGCCTGATCCGCCAGGCCCAGCGCGGGTTTGACATGGACTACTGCGTGCAGCTGTCCTTCGACAACCTCAACGCCCCGGAACTCAACGGTTACGGCGTCGACCACGTGGCCGTCGCCGAAGGCCTGGGTTGCAAGGCGCTGCGGGTGTTCGAACCCGGTCAGATTGCGCCGGCATTGCGCCGCGCCGAGGAAATGATCAAGGAATTCAAGGTTCCGGTGATCGTTGAGATTATTCTGGAGCGCGTGACCAATATTTCCATGGGCACCGAGATCAACGCCGTCAACGAATTCGAAGACCTGGCACTGGTGGGCGACGATGCGCCGACTGCCATTTCCCTGCTCGATTAAGGAGAACCCTATGCCGCGTTTCGCCGCCAACCTGTCCATGCTGTTTACCGAACAGGACTTCCTGGCTCGCTTCAAAGCCTGCGCCGATGCCGGCTTCGAAGGCGTCGAGTACCTGTTTCCCTATGAGTTCAGCTCTGCCGAGATCAAGGCGCAACTCGATGCCCACGGCCTGACCCAGGTGCTGTTCAACCTGCCGGCCGGTGACTGGGCCAAGGGCGAGCGCGGCCTGGCGTGCCACCCGGACCGGGTCGAGGAGTTCCGGGCCGGGGTCAAGCTGGCCATCGCCTACGCCCACGTGCTGGGCAACACCCAGATCAACTGCCTGGCGGGCATCCGGCCACAAGGCGTTGATGACGAAACCCTGGAAAAGACCTTTGTCGCCAACCTCAAATATGCCGCCGACACGCTGCAAGCGGCGGGCATCAAGTTGGTGATGGAAGCGATCAACATCCGCGACATCCCGGGCTTTTACCTCAACAACACGGCGCAAGCCCTGGCGATTCGCGAACAGGTGGGCAGCGCCAACCTGTTCCTGCAATACGACATCTATCACATGCAAATCATGGAGGGCGACCTGGCGCGCACCATGGCCACGCACTTGGGTGCGATCAACCACATCCAACTGGCGGACAACCCGGGGCGCAACGAGCCGGGCACCGGTGAGATCAACTACCGGTTTCTGTTCGAGCACCTGGACCGCATCGGCTACACGGGCTGGGTTGGCTGCGAGTACAAGCCGTTGACCACGACCGAAGCGGGCCTTGGCTGGCTCAGGACCCATGTGGGGAGCGGCTTCTCGCGAATGCAGTCCTGACATTCAGCAGTGATGTTGACTGATACACCGCCTTCGCGAGCAAGCCCGCTCCCACATTGGACCTTCTGCATTTGCGGGACCGTATCTGGCTGCACATCGAATAAAAAGAGGATTTTTTCATGGCTAACATCGGCTTTATCGGCACCGGCATCATGGGTCAACCCATGGCCGCCAACCTGCAGAAAGCAGGCCACCAACTGTTCCTGTCCGAGCACCACGGCAAGGCCCCGCAAGCGCTGATCGACGCGGCGCCGTAGCCCTCGCCACCCCGCAACACGTGGCACAGGAAGCCGAGTTCATCATCGTGATGGTGCCCGACACGCCACAGGTCGAAGACGTGCTGTTGCGCGCCGACGGTGTGGCCGCCGGCTTGGCGCCAGGCAAGGTGGTGATCGACATGAGTTCGATCTCGCCCACCGCCACCAAGGCGTTTGCCGCAAAGATCAACGAGACCGGCGCGCAATACCTGGACGCTCCGGTCTCCGGTGGCGAAGTCGGCGCCAAGGCCGGCACCCTGAGCATCATGGTCGGTGGCGAGGCGCAGACCTTTGAACGCGCCCTGGCACTGTTCCAGGCCATGGGCAAGAACATCACGTTGGTCGGCGGCAATGGCGACGGCCAGACCGCCAAGGTGGCCAACCAGATCATCGTTGCCTTGAACATCCAGGCGGTGGCCGAAGCGCTGCTGTTCGCCGCCAAAAACGGCGCCGACCGGCCAAGGTGCGTGAAGCGCTGATGGGCGGGTTTGCTTCGTCGAAGATTCTGGAAGTGCACGGCGAACGCATGATCAAGGGCACCTTTGATCCGGGCTTTCGCATCAACCTGCACCAGAAGGACCTCAACCTGGCCCTGGCCGGCGCCAAGGAGCTGGGGATCAACCTGCCGAACACCGCCGGTGCGCAGCAGGTGTTCAGCACCTGCGCGGCGTTGGGGGGTGGGAACTGGGACCATTCGGCGCTGATCAAGGGTCTGGAGCATATGGCGAACTTCTCGATTCGCGATAAATAACCCCATTTGAAATGCAGGCCAGTGTCCAATGATCGTTCCCACGCTCTGCGTGGGAATGCAGCCCAGGATGCTCTGCGTCCCAAAGCGTGACGCAGAGCGTCACAAGAGGCATT
>JAFHKH010000065.1 GCA_016937595.1 Pseudomonas cedrina subsp. fulgida
CTCCCACACAAGCCTGTTCCCACATTTGGGTGTGCAGTGTTGCTTTAGACCGCTACAGCACGCGGCTCGCTGCGACGGATCGCACGGACCTTGTGCAGCGTATCGGCACAGGTGCGCGCGGCTTCCTGGCCCTTGTGCACGAAGTGCTCGTAGAAAAAGGTGTGATGCTCGCTGCCGGCATGGAAGTGATGCGGCGTCAGCGATACCGAGAACACCGGCACTTCAGTTTCCAGTTGCACCTGCATCAGGCCGCTGACCACCGACTGGGCGACGAACTCGTGGCGGTAGATCCCGCCGTCCACCACCAGCGCGGCCGCGACGATACCGGCATAACGGCCGGTCTTGGCCAGCAGTTTGGCGTGCAGGGGCATTTCAAAGGCGCCGCCGACTTCGAAGAAATCGATGTCCGATTCCTGGTAGCCCTGGGCGATCATTTCGGCGAGGAAGCCTTTACGCGATTGGTCGACAATATCCTTGTGCCAGCAGGCCTGGATAAACGCGACGCGCTCGCCGTGGTGGTTCTTGCTTTTGCTGTCGATTGCGGTGGGTTGCATGTTCTGACTCCTGTTTAAGAAAAAAACAGGGCGTTATGAATCGAATGGGATTTAAGAGTACGCAAGCACACGGGGTGCGCGGCCCTTAGGTGCCAATCCCGTTCTCTCTTCATCCGGACTATGACCGTCGGCCCCGGAATCACACCGGGTCTGCTGACCTTGTCGCCGTCCTGCGTGAGCAGTTCGAGGCGCCAAGCGCTCGCGGGCTATACACATTGCGTGTAATTACCGCCGGTGGGGAATTGCACCCCGCCCTGAGAACGTTGCCACCAGAACCCTGGCGGCGAAGCGTTTTTAACACGGTTTTTCGAAAACTGCACGACCGCTCTATCGATAAGTTATATCGGTTTGTTTGGTGGATATTCGATTGAATGCATCCGGGGCTTGATATTCCGTGGTTTTGCCCGCAGTAATCATCCTTATGAGGCACTTACCCAAATCGCCAGAGGCTTGATTCATGTCCGTGATTGACCTGCGCAGCGACACCGTGACCCAACCCACTCCCGGCATGCTCGACGCAATGGCCACGGCCATCAGCGGCGATGACGTGTATGGCGAGGACCCCAGCGTCAATCGCCTGGAAGCCGAACTGGCCAAGCGCCTGGGTTTTGCCGCCGCGTTGTTCGTGCCCACCGGAACCATGAGCAACCTGCTGGCGTTGATGGCCCATTGTGAGCGCGGCGAGGAGTACATCGTCGGCCAGCAGGCCCACACCTACAAATACGAAGGCGGTGGCGCAGCGGTGCTGGGTTCGATCCAGCCGCAACCGCTGGAGGTGCAGGCGGACGGCTCTCTTGACTTGGACCAGGTACTGGCGGCGATCAAGCCGGACGATTTCCACTTTGCCCGCACCCGCCTGCTGGCGCTGGAAAACACCATGCAAGGCAAGGTCTTGCCGCTGGATTACCTGGTCCAGGCGCGGGCGTTTACCCACGAACACGGCCTGGCCCTGCATCTGGATGGCGCACGGCTCTACAACGCGGCAGTCAAGCTGGGCGTGGAGGCGCGCGAGATTGCCCGGCACTTTGATTCGGTGTCGGTGTGCCTGTCCAAGGGCCTCGGCGCGCCGGTTGGCTCGGTGTTGTGCGGTTCCACGGCGTTGATCGCCAAGGCCCGGCGCTTGCGCAAGATGGTCGGTGGCGGCATGCGCCAGGCCGGCTCCCTGGCGGCGGCGGGGCTGTACGCCCTGGATCATCAGGTGCAGCGCTTGGCCGACGACCATGCCAATGCGCAGTGGTTGGGCGATGAGCTGCGCCAGGCGGGTTACGCGGTAGAGCCGGTGCAGACCAACATGGTCTATGTGCAGATCGGTGACCGGGCCGAGGCCTTGAAGGCCTTCGCCGCCGAGCGTGCGATCAAGTTGAGCGTTGCGCCACGCCTGCGCATGGTCACGCACATGGATGTCAGCCGGGCGCAGCTCGAGCACGTGGTGCAGGCATTCGTCGAGTTTTCGCGTAAATGACCGTGCAGACCGTCCAATAGAACGTTTCAATCGTATAAACACGCTGTACCACCGGCAAAGGGCCGATATAATGCGGCCCTTTGCCGTCGCTCCGTCTGATGATGTTGCGCACTGGCCTTTGGCCGCAGCCTCCGTGGAAGAACCTAATGAAAAGCGCAGAAATCCGTGAAGCCTTCCTTCGCTTCTTCGAAGAGCAAGGTCACACCCGTGTCGCCTCCAGCTCCTTGATCCCAGGCAATGACCCCACCCTGCTGTTCACTAACGCGGGGATGAACCAGTTCAAGGACTGCTTCCTGGGCCAGGAAAAGCGCGCCTACACCCGCGCCACCAGCAGCCAGAAGTGCGTACGCGCCGGCGGCAAGAACAGTGACCTGGAAAACGTCGGTTACACTGCTCGCCACCACACGTTCTTCGAAATGCTGGGTAACTTCAGCTTCGGTGACTATTTCAAGAAAGACGCGATTACCTTCGCCTGGACCTTCCTGACCGGCGTGTTGAAGCTGCCCAAGGAAAAACTCTGGGTCACCGTGTACGCCACGGATGACGAAGCGTATGACATCTGGACCCAGCAGATCGGTGTGCCCGCCGAGCGCATGATCCGCATCGGCGACAACAAGGGCGCGCCGTATGCCTCCGATAACTTCTGGACCATGGGCGATACCGGCCCGTGCGGCCCGTGCACCGAGATTTTCTACGATCACGGCGCCGACATCTGGGGTGGGCCACCGGGCTCGCCGGAAGAAGACGGCGACCGTTACATCGAGATCTGGAACAACGTGTTCATGCAGTTCAACCGCACCGCCGACGGCGTGTTGCACCCGCTGCCGGCGCCGTCGGTCGACACCGGCATGGGCCTGGAGCGGATCAGTGCGGTGATGCAGCACGTTCACTCCAACTATGAAATCGACCTGTTCACCCACCTGTTGAGCGCCTCGGCGGCGGCCATTGGCTGCGCCAACGAAAGCCAGTCTTCGCTCAAGGTGGTGTCGGACCACATCCGCTCCTGCGGCTTCCTGATCGCCGACGGCGTGCTGCCGTCCAACGAAGGCCGTGGCTATGTGCTGCGCCGCATCATCCGTCGCGCCTGTCGTCACGGTAACAAGTTGGGTGCCACCGGCAGCTTCTTCTACAAGATCGTGGCCGCGCTGGTGGCCGAGATGGGCGACGCCTTCCCGGAACTCAAGCAGCAGCAGGGCAACATCGAGCGCGTGCTCAAGGCCGAGGAGGAGCAGTTCTCCAAGACCCTGGAACACGGCCTGAAAATTCTGGAGCAGGACCTGGCCGAGCTCAAAGGCACCGTGGTGCCGGGTGACGTAGTGTTCAAGCTCTACGACACCTACGGTTTCCCGATGGACCTGACCGCCGACATCGCCCGTGAGCGCGAGCTGACCATCGATGAGGCCGGTTTCGAGCGCGAAATGGAGGCCCAGCGCGTGCGTGCGCGTTCCGCCAGTTCTTTTGGACTGGACTACAACACGCTGGTCAAGGTCGACGTGGCCACGGAGTTCACCGGTTACAAGGCGACTGTGGGCTCGGCCAAAGTCGTCGCCCTCTATAAAGACGGCAAGGCGGTCGATGTAGTGAACGAGGGCGACGAAGCCGTCGTGGTACTGAACCAGACGCCGTTCTACGCCGAATCCGGTGGTCAGGTCGGTGACTGTGGCTTCCTGAGCTCGACCTCCGGTCGTTTTGAAGTGCGCGACACCACCAAGACCGGCGGTGCGTTCCTGCACCACGGCGCAGTGGTGCTGGGCAACCTGACCATCGGTACGCCGGTGGACACCCAGGTAGACGCCGACGTACGTCACGCCACCGCATTGAACCACTCGGCCACCCACTTGCTGCACGCTGCATTGCGCCAGGTGCTGGGCGAGCACGTCCAGCAGAAGGGGTCGTTGGTGGACAGCCAGCGCCTGCGCTTCGACTTCAGCCACTTTGAAGCGATCAAGCCCGAGCAGATCAAGGCGTTGGAAGACATCGTCAACGCAGAGATTCGCAAGAATACCCCGGTGGAAACCGAAGAGACCGATATCGAGACCGCCAAGGCCAAGGGCGCCATGGCGCTGTTCGGCGAGAAATACGGCGACAACGTCCGCGTACTGAGCATGGGCGGCAGTTTCTCGGTAGAACTGTGCGGGGGGATCCACGCCAACCGTACCGGCGACATCGCCCTGCTGAAAATCATCAGCGAAGGCGGCGTGGCATCCGGTGTGCGGCGTATCGAGGCGGTGACCGGCGCAGCGGCCCTGGCCTACCTCAATGCGGCCGAAGAACAACTCAAGGAGGCGGCCAGCCTGGTCAAGGGCAGCCGCGACAACCTGATCGACAAGCTGTCCGCGGTGCTGGAGCGCAACCGCGCACTGGAGAAACAACTGGAGCAGTTGCAAGCCAAGGCGGCCAGTGCCGCGGGCGACGATTTGTCGTCTGCCGCGGTGGACGTCAAGGACGTGAAGGTCTTGGCCGCACGCCTGGACGGTCAGGACGGCAAGGCGCTGTTGGCCTTGGTCGATCAGTTGAAGAACAAGCTCGGCCGCGCAGTGATCCTGCTCGGCAGTGTCCATGAGGATAAGGTCGTTCTGGTTGCCGGTGTAACCAAGGACCTGACTGGCCAACTCAAGGCCGGTGATTTGATGAAGCAAGCCGCCGCGGCAGTGGGCGGGAAGGGCGGTGGTCGTCCGGACATGGCGCAAGGCGGTGGTGTAGACGCCGGCGCCCTGGACACGGCCCTGGCCCTGACGTGCCGTTTGTCGAGGCAGGTATTTAAGGCACTGTTAATCGGCCCGTGGTCCAGTCGCGGGCAGGTTCGGTGCTGGTTGATTGGTTATCAGGCGCCCCTTTACGGGCTGAGGCGGCTTAGAAATGGCTTTGATCGTACAGAAATTTGGAGGTACCTCGGTCGGCTCTGTTGAAAGAATCGAGCAGGTGGCCGACAAGGTTAAGAAATTCCGCGATGCCGGCGACGACCTGGTGGTGGTGCTGTCGGCCATGAGCGGCGAGACCAATCGCCTGATCGATCTGGCCAAGGCAATCAGTGGTGATCAACAGCCGCTGCCGCGTGAGCTGGATGTGATTGTGTCCACTGGCGAGCAGGTGACCATCGCCTTGCTGGCCATGGCGCTGAACAAGCGCGGTGTGCCGGCGGTGTCCTACACGGGCAGCCAGGTGCGCATCCTCACCGATAGCGCGCATACCAAGGCGCGTATCCTGCAGATCGATGATCAGAAAATCCGTACGGATCTCAAGGCCGGTCGCGTGGTAGTTGTAGCAGGCTTCCAGGGCGTGGACGAGCAAGGCAACATCACGACCCTCGGGCGTGGCGGTTCGGACACCACCGGCGTGGCGCTGGCCGCGGCGCTGAAGGCAGACGAATGCCAGATCTACACTGATGTGGATGGCGTCTACACCACCGATCCGCGTGTGGTGTCCGTGGCCCAGCGCCTGGACAAGATCACCTTTGAAGAGATGCTGGAAATGGCCAGCCTCGGTTCCAAGGTGTTGCAGATCCGCGCGGTGGAGTTCGCCGGCAAGTACAACGTTCCGCTGCGCGTATTGCACAGCTTCAAAGAGGGTCCGGGCACCCTCATTACTATTGATGAAGAGGAATCCATGGAACAGCCGATCATTTCCGGTATCGCTTTCAACCGTGATGAAGCCAAGCTGACTATCCGTGGCGTGCCAGACACCCCGGGCGTGGCGTTCAAGATCCTGGGCCCTATCAGCGGCGCGAACATCGAAGTCGACATGATCGTGCAGAACGTGTCGCATGATAACACCACCGATTTCACCTTTACCGTGCACCGCAACGAGTACGATGCCGCAGAACGGATCCTGCACAACACGGCGAAGGAAATCGGCGCGCGCGAAGTGGTGGGCGATACCAAGATTGCCAAGGTGTCGATCGTGGGCGTGGGCATGCGTTCCCATGCCGGCGTTGCCAGCCGCATGTTCGAGGCCCTGGCCAAGGAAAGCATCAACATCCAGATGATCTCCACGTCGGAAATCAAAGTCTCGGTGGTGATTGAAGAGAAGTATCTGGAGCTGGCCGTGCGCGCGTTGCATACCGCTTTTGAGCTGGACGCTCCGGCCCGACAGGGCGAGTGAGGCAGTGCCAGGAAGGCGCGGTTTACCGCGCCTTTCCTTTTTTTGTAGGGCGCATGTTCTTTTGCGCGCGCTCGACAATACTTAGGCGGGTAGGGCTATGGCCTTTTGGTTGTAGGTCGAAAGCCGTTTTTTTGCAGACTGTTGTTCCTGAACTGAAATGCGTGAGGAGAAAGGTATGCTGATTCTGACTCGTCGGTGCGCAGAAAGCCTGATTATCGGTGATGGCGAAATCACCGTGACCGTGCTCGGCGTCAAAGGCAATCAAGTACGTATCGGGGTTAACGCTCCGAAAGAGGTAGCGGTGCACCGCGAGGAAATTTACCTGCGGATCAAGAAAGAGAAGGACGAAGAACCAAGCCTTTAATTTTTATCGTTTTTTATGTTTGCAAACGGGGATGAACGTGGTTAATATACGCCCCGTGTTGCGGAGAGCTGGCCGAGTGGCCGAAGGCGCTCCCCTGCTAAGGGAGTACACCTCAAAAGGGTGTCGGGGGTTCGAATCCCCCGTTCTCCGCCATTATTTGCTTAGTACGTTGCAATCTGGTTTTTTCGGTAAGTTATTGAAACTAATCGAAAAAATAGCTTTACATAGAGATTGAACGGCCTATAATGCGCGGCAACAAATGCACTCGTAGCTCAGCTGGATAGAGTACTCGGCTACGAACCGAGCGGTCACAGGTTCGAATCCTGTCGAGTGCACCATTTAAGAGTCAGTTGCAGCAATGCAGGTGATGCGGTACAACCAGTTGTGATCTGGTCTAAAAACACAATCTGCACTCGTAGCTCAGCTGGATAGAGTACTCGGCTACGAACCGAGCGGTCACAGGTTCGAATCCTGTCGAGTGCACCATACAAACAAAAAGCCCGCCAAGTGCGGGCTTTTTGCCGTTTGGGGTTTGTGTAGGATTTCTCTTTTCCATGCGCTCCCCTGTGTTTTCCCTTCCCGCTGCGTCGTCGCAGTTCATAGATGCAGCCATTACTCAGCATTGGCTCGCAAGCGCTTGTTCTTTCCAGTTTTTTGACGTTTAAAGTGGCCGGGCGGTGTATGATTGCGCCCGTCAGCCCCGCCGGGGCTTGTGGAATACCTCCATGGACTTACCCAGTAGTAACTCAGTACCCCGTTTTACCAATCATGAATTGACTGATTGATCCTTCCGGCGTGCCCCGCTGCTGGGAGTGGAGTTCGCCTATGACCGAAGTAGAAGTAAAGAAAACTCAAGAAAGCCTGCAGGATCGCCTGGCTCAAGTCATCGAGCTGCTGCAGCGCCAGCGCGTGGTCGAAGACCTGACGCACCGCCAGGAAGGCCCGAATAACAACCTGGTCGAAAACCTGGTTCATCGCCAGAACCTGGTTGAGCTGCAACGCAAGCTCGATGACCTGCACTCCGCCGACGTCGCCTATATTCTCGAAGCCTTGCCGCTCGATGATCGACTGACCCTCTGGCAGTTGGTCAAGGCCGACCGCGACGGCGATATCCTGCTCGAAGTCTCCGACTCGGTCCGTGAAACCCTGATCGCCGACATGGACGATCACGAGCTCCTGGCCGCCGCCAAGGAGATGGACGCCGACGAGCTGGCCGACCTGGCGCCTGAGCTGCCCCGTGATGTTGTCCATGAGCTGATGGAAGCGTTGGACACGCAGCAGCGTGAGCGGGTGCGCTCGGCGTTGTCGTACGACGACGATCAGGTCGGCGCACTGATGGACTTCGAGATGGTTACCATCCGCGAAGATGTCAGCCTGGAAGTGGTCCTGCGTTACCTGCGCCGTCTCAAGGAGCTGCCCGGCCATACCGACAAGCTGTTCGTGGTCGATTACGAAGGCATTCTCAAAGGCGTCCTGCCGATCAAGCGCCTGCTGGTCAATGATCCGGACAAAAAAGTGGCTGACCTGATGGCCAGCGACACGGTGAGCTTCCACCCGGATGAAGATGCCTACGATGCCGCGCAGGCATTCGAGCGTTATGACTTGATCTCGGCGCCGGTGGTGGACAAGAACGGCAAGTTGATTGGCCGTTTGACCATCGATGAAATCGTCGACCTGATTCGTGAAGAGAGTGAAACCGAAGTCCTCAACATGGCGGGTTTGCGTGAAGAGGAAGATATCTTTGCATCCGTCTGGCGTTCGCTGCGTAACCGCTGGGCCTGGCTGGCCGTCAACCTGATTACCGCGTTTATCGCTTCCCGTGTGATCGGCTTGTTTGAAGGCTCGATCGAGAAGCTGGTGGCCCTGGCGGCGTTGATGCCCATCGTGGCCGGTATTGGCGGTAACTCCGGCAACCAGACCATTACCATGATTGTGCGCGCCATGGCGCTGGATCAGGTGAGTACGGCCAACTCCTCGCGCCTGCTGCGCAAAGAGCTGGCCGTGGGCCTCATCAACGGCCTGGTGTGGGGTGGGGTGATCGGCGTGGTGGCCTACTTGCTGTACGGCAGCTGGTCGCTCGGCGTCGTGATGACGGCCGCCATGACCCTCAACCTGCTGCTGGCGGCGCTGATGGGAGTGTTGATCCCCATGACCCTGGCTCGCTTCGGGCGCGACCCTGCCATGGGTGCCAGCGTGATGATCACGGCCATGACCGACAGCGGTGGCTTCTTCATCTTCCTGGGCTTGGCGACTATCTTCCTGCTCTAGCCCGGTTAAGGGCTAACACTGCACCTGTGGCGAGGGAGCTTGCTCCCGTTGGGTCGCGAAGCGGCCCTAAAAGTGGGCCCACTCCAAGTGATCCCTCAAATTCCACGCAAAAAAAAGCCAGCATTTAGCTGGCTTCGGCTTTCAGTCGCGAATCAATTGGCTTCTGCGGCCGCCTCAACGTCATGCGCGATAAGCGAGACGAGAGCATTTTGCTGACGGTGGGAGAGCTGACGAAAACGCTGCAGCAGTTCGCGTTCGTGCAGCGACAGCTCGGGGCTGTCCAGGCGCATGCTTAACTCGTCGCCCAAGGCACCTTCCTGAATGAGGCTTTGTTCCAGGCGCGCGATGATTTCGGAGTTCATGCTGCGGTGATGATTGCGAGCCACCTCGGCAATGCGTTCCCGCATTCCGTCTGGCAGACGTACGACGAACTTGTCAGCCGTACGGCTGGAATAAATTGCCTGTTTCAATGGGCGCATATATTTAACCGGTTAGTTCAGGGGAGCGGTTTTTGGAATTGGCCGCAAGATGAGTGTTAAGACAAGGCTCACGACCAAAGTTCAACCCGAATTGCAAAGAGGCCGCATCATGCCTCACATTTGCCAGTTCCTTGGCGTCAATTCTGTGACAAATATTGAACTGACTGAAGGCTTTATGCCAGCACTCATTTGCATTTTTGCGGACTGGTTGGAAAACCGGGCTACGCGCGCTTTCCCAAGGGAACTTCTCGCCAGTCCAGGCCACCACAGGGTTTGAGGCCGAACATCGTATCGCAAAGTGGCCTTTTGCCCCTAGCTTTAAGACTAGTGGCAATTTGCCGATTAGCGAGAACAAGGCGACATAAGGTAGCGAAGGGGTCAGCGCAGGATGGGGTCGAACTTGAAGCGACGGCCATGATCAGGCTCAGCAGGAACAGGCTGGCGAACACGCCACTGGCGATAAACGCGCTGGTTTGGCCGTCTTGCGACTCAGCGATCAGCCCCAGGAGGCCGGTGAATGCGCTCAGGCACATGAACAGCCAGGCAAATTTGCTCATCGCTGATGTCCTCAGAAAACCCAGTGTTCGGATGCAGGCGCTTGCTCAGTGCCCTGGGCCACGCGTACCGGCGACTGTGCGTTGGGTGTCATCACTGCCAGTTGCGGGCGCTGCTGCAGGTGGTGTGGCACCGCCTGGCTGAGCTGAGCGGGATCGTTATCGCCGGACGATTGAAAATGAAAAGTTACCAATGCAGCCAGGGCCAAAGTGTTGAGGGCTAACAGAAAGGCACTGTTCATGGTCATGTTCTCCGCTTAACGTCGTGGCTGATCGGGTTGGTTTGTAGGAGAAGTATTGCAGTTGTCGTGCCAAGGTAATAAATCAATAAAATCAATACCTTAAGGCTATTTAAAATGGGCGAAAGGTTGCATTTTGCAATGAGGGCATCGTGCAGGAGTGCATTTTGCACGATGGCGCCCAACTGCCCGTATTTACGGGGCCAAACCCTGCTCGCGCACTCAGGGAGAGGCCTACACTCAAAAAGCCTAAGGACGACATGACAAAACCCGGCTCGGCCGTTAACATGCACGCCGTCCGTCGCCGCGCACTTGGCGCCTCGGCTGTCACTTGTCCCAGTAGCTCAATTGGATAGAGCATCCCCCTCCTAAGGGGAAGGTTGGCCGTTCGAACCGGCCCTGGGACACCAGATCCAAAGCCCTGCCCAGACTTTCTGGCAGGGCTTTTTTGTGCGCGCTTTTCACACTCGGGTCGAACCTTGCCGGTGTTCAGGGTTCACAGCACGTGCGCGGTGTATTTATCGCACTCCATGTACCTTGCATGCGGCCGGCCAGCGTCTGAGCTGTAGACAAAATAATCCCCCGGAACAGCGCAACCCGCCTGTCCGGAACTGACCACCCCGGACTATCATGCCGATAGCCCTGACTCTCACCGCAAGGAGCCGCTCGGACCGCCGATGCGCCAGATCTGGAAATCTTTTCGAGCCCTTTATTTCGCGTCCTTGATGATGCTGATCGGCTCTGGCCTGCTCAGCACTTACCTGGCTTTGCGCCTGGCGGCCGACCATGTCGACAGCCTGTGGGTGGGTGCGCTGATGGCCGCCAACTACTTTGGCCTGGTGCTGGGTGGCAAGATCGGGCACCGCCTGATTGCCCGGGTCGGGCATATCCGGGCCTACGCCACCTGTGCCGGCATCGTCGGCGCGGCGGTGCTGGGCCACGGCCTGGTCGACTGGCTGCCGGCCTGGATCGTGTTGCGGGTGATCGTGGGCCTGGGGATGATGTGCCAGTACATGGTCATCGAAAGCTGGCTCAATGAGCAGGCGGACGCCAAGCAGCGTGGCGTGGTGTTCAGTCTGTATATGATCGCGTCCTACCTGGGGCTGGTGCTGGGGCAATTGATCCTGGTGTTGCATCCCCAGCTTGGCCTCGAACTGTTGATGCTGGTGGCGCTGTGCTTTGCCCTGTGCCTTGTGCCGGTGGCAATGACCCGGCGCATTCACCCGGCGGCGCTGCACCCTGCGCCGATGGAGCCGCGCTTCTTTATCAAGCGTGTGCCGCAGTCGCTGAGCACGGTGCTGGGGGCCGGCTTGATCGTTGGCTCATTCTACGGCCTGGCGCCGCTGTATGCGTCCCAGCAAGGACTGACGACCGAGCAGGTCGGTTTGTTCATGGGTAGCTGCATTTTTGCCGGCCTGTTGGTGCAGTGGCCGTTGGGCTGGTTATCCGACCGTTACGACCGCGCGCTGCTGATCCGCTGCTTCGCCTTATGCCTGGCCGTGGCGGCCTTGCCCCTGGCGATCATGACGCACGTGCCGCTGGAGGTGCTGTTCGTGGCGGGCTTCCTGTGTTCGCTGGTGCAGTTCTGCCTGTACCCGCTGGCCGTGGCGTTCTCCAACGACCACGTGGAAGGCGATCGCCGGGTATCGCTGACGGCCATGCTGTTGGTGACCTATGGCATCGGCGCCAGCATCGGGCCGTTGCTGGCGGGGGTGATCATGAAGCTGTTCGGCAACCAGATGCTGTATGCGTTTTTCAGCCTGTGCGCGTTGATCCTGGTGTGGCGAATCCGCCCCAAAGCGGTGACCAACCTGCATCAGGTGGAAGACGCGCCGCTGCATCACGTGGCCATGCCCGACAGCATGTCCAGTTCGCCGTTGTGGCGGCGCTCGACCCGCGGGTAGACGAGCAGGTCGTGCAGGAGCAGATGCAGGTGAGCGTGCCCGACCCGGAGCCGCAGGATGCGCCGCCACCCGCGACCGATGAGC
>JAFHKH010000650.1 GCA_016937595.1 Pseudomonas cedrina subsp. fulgida
TCTCGCAGCGGGTTGGTCAACATGCCCGCGCGGGTGGTGGCACCGACCAACGTGAACGGCGGCAGGTCGAGTTTGATCGAGCGGGCCGCCGGGCCTTCGCCGATCATGATGTCGAGCTGGAAGTCCTCCATCGCCGGGTACAACACTTCCTCGACGATCGGCGAGAGCCGGTGAATCTCGTCGATAAACAGCACGTCGTGAGGCTCAAGGTTGGTCAGCAACGCGGCCAAGTCACCGGGACGCTCCAGCACCGGCCCGGAGGTGGACTTGATTGACACGCCCATTTCCTGGGCAATGATGTTGGCCAGGGTGGTCTTGCCCAGGCCCGGCGGGCCGAAGATCAGCGTGTGGTCCAGGGACTCGCTGCGCCCGCGTGCGGCCTGGATGAACAACTCCATCTGCTCGCGCACGGTGGGCTGGCCGATATAGTCGGCCAGGCTCAGGGGCCGGATGGCGCGGTCCTGGACTTCTTCACGGTCACGCGGGCCGGTGGCCGCGATCAGACGATCTGCTTCAATCACTTAAATCATTCCCTTCAGGGCGCGGCGGATCATGTCTTCACTGCTCAGGTTCTTGTCCTTGATCGCCGAGACGGCCTTGCTGGCTTCCTGCGGCTTGTAGCCCAGGGAGATCAACGCACTGACCGCATCGCTTTCGGCACTGGCGACCTGGCCCGCCGGCATATCCGGCTGGTTCGGCACCAGGGCAAACATGCTCGGCACCACTTCCCAGGCCTTGAAGCGGTCCTTGAGTTCCACCAGCAGGCGCTCGGCGGTCTTTTTGCCGACGCCCGGCACCTTGGTCAGCGCCGAGGTGTCCTGGGCCGAAACGGCCCGCACCAGTTCGTCCACTTCCAGGCTCGACATCAAGGCCAGGGCCAGTTTCGGGCCTACGCCATTGAGACGAATCAGTTCGCGGAAGAAGTCGCGGTCGCGTTTGCCAATGAACCCATAGAGTAGTTGCGCGTCTTCGCGCACCACCAGATGGGTGTGCAGCGTCAGCGGTTCTCCGACCGACGGCAGGCGATACAAGGTGGTCATGGGCACTTCCAGCTCATACCCCAACCCATTCACATCCAGAATCAGGTGCGGCGGCTGTTTCTCAGCCAGGGTGCCGCGCAAGCGTCCAATCACGGTTCAGATCCTTAAAGCTTGAGGTCAGATCCAGGCCTGACCGGAAATAACGATTGCGCTGATGCTATCAGAGACGCAGGCGCCCGCCACGACTGCGTGCCGTGCCGAGGCCGTGGGGCAACAGGCTGGAACGGGTGTGCGCATGGCAAATGGCGATGGCCAGGGCGTCAGAGGCGTCGATCTGCGGTTTTGACGTGAGCTTGAGCATGTGCATGACCATCATCTGCACCTGCTCTTTATTCGCCGCGCCGGTGCCGACCACGGCTTGTTTGACCTGGGTCGCGGTGTATTCCGCGATTTCCATGCCCTCCTCCGCGCCGGCGACAATCGCGGCGCCGCGGGCCTGGCCGAGCTTCAGGGCGGAATCGGCGTTCTTTGCCATGAATACTTTTTCGATGCCCATGGTCACCGGCCCGTAGGTCTGGATCACTTCACGCACGCCGCGATAGACAATCTGCAGGCGCTCGGCCAATTCGCCCGCACCGGTGCGGATGCAACCCGAAGCGACGTAGATGCAGCCGCGCGGGGTGTGTTGCACGACGCCAAAACCGGTGATGCGCGAACCGGGGTCGATACCTAGGATTAAAGTCATAACGCCTGCGGGGTTGTGGATACACATAGATCCACTGTGGGAGCGGGCTTGCTCGCGAATGCGGGGTGTCAGTCGCCAGATGGGCTGGCTGATACGCCGCATTCGCGAGCAAGCCCGCTCCCACAGGGGATCTGCGGTGCCTACTGGACCAGCGGCATAGCCAATCCCGCCAAACGCTGACCTGCCGCAGCATCTCTGTAACATCTTGCAATGATCATGAACGACATCCTTCCCACAATGGATGCTTCGGCATGACCACCCCTTCCCTGACTGCCTCGCCCCACACCTCACCCGCAGCCCCCAAACCTCGGCTGGACAAGAAACCCGGCCTGGTGACGGTGATCATCTTCTTCGCCGTGCTCGCCATGGGCCTGTTGTTCACCGCCTACAGCCTGATGCATGACATGCACGAAAT
>JAFHKH010000651.1 GCA_016937595.1 Pseudomonas cedrina subsp. fulgida
GGCGTTAATTTCTCGGGCAACCTTACTTATCGTCAGTTTCGCCCGGAACATTAGGTATTTGATCGACTGAACCTTCAACTTCGGCCTTCATGCGCTTGAGGCCCATGTGCCGTACGTCGGTTCCGCGCACCAGGTAAATCACCAGCTCCGAGATATTGCGTGCATGGTCACCGATACGCTCCAACGAGCGCAGCACCCAGATAATGCTCAAGACCCGCGAGATAGAGCGCGGGTCTTCCATCATGTAGGTGGCCAGTTCACGCAGGGCGGTCTTGTATTCGCGGTCGATGACTTTGTCGTACTGGGCCACCGACAGCGCGAGTTCGGCGTCGAAGCGCGCAAATGCGTCGAGGGCATCGCGCACCATGTTGCGCACTTGGTCACCGATATGCCGGACTTCCACGTATCCGCGCGCGCTTCGCCCTCTTCGCACAGCTGGATGGCGCGGCGGGCGATCTTGGTGGCTTCGTCGCCGATGCGCTCCAGGTCGATCACCGACTTGGAGATGCTGATGATCAAACGCAGGTCGGACGCCGCCGGTTGGCGCCGGGCGAGAATGCGCAGGCATTCTTCGTCGATGTTGCGCTCCATCTGGTTGATCTGGTCGTCGATATCGCGCACTTGCTGGGCCAGGCCCGAGTCGGCCTCGATCAGCGCGGTCACGGCGTCGTTGACTTGCTTTTCCACCAGCCCGCCCATCGCCAGGAGGTGGCTGCGCACTTCCTCGAGCTCGGCGTTGAACTGCGCGGAGATGTGGTGGGTAAGGCCTTCTTTGCTAATCATGTTGGCGTCCTTGGAGCGTCCCATAAGGTGCGGAGAACCGCAGCGTCAGTGCATCAGAACCACGGCGTCCTAGCCGTAGCGACCGGTGATGTAGTCTTCGGTCTGCTTTTTCGCCGGATTGGTGAACAGGGTATCGGTGTCGCCGAATTCCACCAGCTTGCCCATGTACATGAACGCGGTGTAGTCGGAAACCCGCGCCGCCTGTTGCATGTTGTGGGTCACGATGACGATGGTGAACTTGGACTTGAGCTCGTAGATCAGCTCTTCGACTTTCAGCGTCGAAATCGGGTCGAGTGCCGAGCAGGGTTCGTCGAGCAGCAGCACTTCCGGTTCAACGGCAATGGTGCGCGCGATCACCAGACGCTGCTGCTGGCCGCCGGACAGGCCCAGCGCCGATTCGTGCAGGCGGTCCTTGACCTCGTCCCACAGCGCCGCGCCTTTCAAGGCCCACTCAACGGCTTCATCCAGGATGCGCTTTTTATTGATGCCCTGGATACGCAGGCCGTAGACCACGTTTTCGTAGATGGTCTTGGGAAACGGGTTGGGCTTCTGGAACACCATGCCCACGCGGCGGCGCAACTCGGCCACGTCCTCGCCCTTGCGGTAGATGTTGCTGCCGTAGAGGTTGATGGCGCCTTCCACGCGGCAACCGTCAACCAGGTCGTTCATGCGATTGAAGGTGCGCAGCAGCGTGGACTTGCCGCAGCCCGACGGGCCGATGAAGGCCGTCACGCGCTGCTTGGGGATGTTCATACTGACGTCGAACAGCGCCTGCTTGTCGCCGTAGTAGAGGCTCAGGCCCGGCACTTCGATGGCCACGGTTTCCTGGGCCAGGCTCAGGCTCTGCTTGTCGCGACCCAGGGCAGACATGTTGATGCCGTGGGGTTGGTTTTCGTGTTGCATGGGATGCTCCCTGTGCTACCAATTTGTGTGGGAGCGGGCTTGCTCGCGAAGGCGTCGTATCAGCCGCCAGGCGTGTTGAATGACACACCCCATTCGCGAGCAAGCCCGCTCCCACATTGAGTCCGCGCTCACTTCAATTAACTGTCCAGCGCCTTGTACTTCTCGCGCAGGTGGTTACGAATCCACACCGCCGACAGGTTGAGCGTGGCAATCACCAGCACCAGCAGCAAGGCGGTGGCGTACACCAGCGGCCGCGCGGCTTCGACGTTGGGGCTCTGGAAGCCGACGTCATAGATATGGAAGCCCAGGTGCATGATCTTCTGGTCCAGATGCAGGTACGGGTAGTTGCCGTCCAACGGCAGCGACGGTGCCAGTTTCACCACGCCTACCAGCATCAGCGGCGCGACTTCACCGGCGGCGCGGGCCACGGCGAGGATCATGCCGGTCATCATCGCCGGGCTGGCCATCGGCAACACGATCTTCCACAGCGTTTCCGCCTTGGTCGCGCCGAGGGCCAGGGAACCTTCACGCACGGTGCGCGGAATGCGCGCCAGGCCTTCTTCGGTGGCCACGATCACCACCGGCACCGCCAGCAGCGCCAGGGTCAGCGAGGCCCACAGCAGGCCCGGCGTACCAAAGGTCGGGGCCGGCAGGGCTTCGGCGAAGAACAGGCGGTCGACCGAGCCACCCAGCACATACACGAAGAAGCCCAGGCCGAACACGCCGTAGACGATGGCCGGTACGCCGGCCAGGTTGTTCACGGCGATACGAATGACGCGGGTCAGGGTGTTCTGCTTGGCGTATTCACGCAGGTACACCGCCGCCAGCACGCCGAACGGGGTGACGATCATCGCCATGATCAGGGTCATCATCACGGTGCCGAAGATCGCCGGGAAAATCCCGCCCTCGGTGTTGGCTTCCCGTGGATCATCGCTGAGGAATTCCCAGACCTTGCTGAAGTAGAAGCCGACCTTGGTCAGCGTGCCCATGGCGTTCGGCTGGTAGGCGTGCACCACTTTGCCGATGCCGATTTCCACTTCCTTGCCGTTGCCGTCACGGGCGGTCAGCGCGTCGCGGTTGAACTGGGCGTGCAGGTCGGCCAGACGCGCTTCGATGTCCTGATAGCGGGCGTTCAATTCGGCGCGGTCGGCATCCATGTCGGCCTGGGCGGCAGCGTCGAGCTTGCCTTCCAGTTCCAGCTTGCGGCCGTGCAGGCGAATACGTTCGAGACCGGCGTTGATCGCGCCGATGTCGGTTTTTTCCAGGGTCTTGAGCTGGGCGGCCAGCGCGTTCACCCGTTCGACACGCGCTTGCAGCTCCGGCCATGCGGCTTCGCCTTCGGCGATGACCTTGCCATCCTGCTTGACGTTGACGAGCGTGCCGTAGAAGTTGCCCCACTCACGACGCTCAATGGTCATCAGGTTTTTCGGCGTGGCCTGGTCTTTCAACCACTCGCCGACGATCCAGGTGAAGTCGTTGCCGTTCAGGTCACGGTTGCCGACCTTGATCAGCTCGCGGGTCATGAATTCCGGCCCCGCGTCAGGCACCGGCAGGCCGGCGCTTTTCAGGCGCTCGCGCGGCACTTGTTCTTTCTGTACCACTTCGCCGATGACGATATGGTTGGCCTGGCCCGGCACGCTGTAATTGGCCTGGATCAGGTCGGCCGGCCAGAAATGGCCCAGGCCGCGCACCGCAATCACAGCCAGCAAACCAATGGTCATGATGACCGCGATGGACACCGCGCCACCGCTGATCCAGACGCCGGGGGCGCCGCTCTTGAACCATCCATTCAGGGAGTTCTGTTTCACAGACTTCTACCTTTCTTAAAGCGACGAGTATTTCTTGCGCAGACGCTGACGAATCAGCTCGGCGAGGGTGTTCATGATGAAGGTGAACAACAGCAACACCAGCGCCGAGAGGAACAGCACGCGATAGTGACTGCCACCGACTTCCGACTCGGGCATTTCCACCGCGACGTTGGCCGCGAGGGTGCGCAGGCCTTCGAAGAGGTTCATCTCCATCACCGGCGTATTGCCGGTGGCCATCAGCACGATCATGGTCTCGCCGACAGCGCGGCCCATGCCGATCATCAGCGCCGAGAAGATGCCCGGGCTGGCGGTCAGGATCACCACGCGAGTCATGGTCTGCCACGGGGTGGCGCCCAGGGCCAGGGAGCCCAGGGTCAGGCCGCGCGGTACGCTGAACACGGCGTCTTCGGCGATGGAGTAGATGTTCGGGATCACCGCAAAACCCATGGCCAGACCGACCACCAGGGCGTTGCGCTGGTCGTAGGTAATCCCCAGGTCGTGGGAAATCCACATGCGCATGTCGCCGCCGAAGAACCAGGTCTCCAGGTAAGGGCTCATGTACAGCGAGAGCCAACCGACAAACAGGATCACCGGGATCAGGATCGCGCTTTCCCAGCCATCGGGCACGCGCAGGCGGATTGACTCAGGCAGGCGACTGAAGACAAAACCGGCGACCAGGATGCCAATCGGCAGCAGCATCAACAGGCTGAAAATCCCCGGTAGATGCCCTTCGACATACGGCGCCAGGAACAGGCCGGCGAAGAAGCCGAGGATCACTGTCGGCATGGCTTCCATCAGCTCGATTACCGGCTTGACCTTGCGGCGCAGGCTCGGGGCCATGAAATAAGCGGTATAGATCGCGGCGGCCACCGCCAATGGCGCGGCCAGCAGCATGGCGTAGAACGCGGCCTTCAAGGTACCGAAGGTCAGTGGGGCCAGGCTCATCTTGGGTTCGAAGTCGGTGTTGGCGGCGGTCGACTGCCAGACGTATTTAGGCTCGTCGTAGTTTTCGTACCAGACTTTGCTCCACAACGCGCTCCAGGACACTTCCGGGTGCGGGTTGTCGAGCAGCAGCGGTTGCAGCTTGCCGTCGGCTTCCACGATGACGCGGTTCGCGCGTGGCGACAGGCCGAACAGGCCCTGGCCGTCGACGACCGGGTCGACCAGCAGGGTACGGTGCGCGGTGCTGTGGAACACGCCGAACTGGCCGGACGCGTCGAGGGCGGTGAAGCCCTTGCGGCGCTCTTCGGCGGAAATTTCAACGATAGGCGCGGTGCCCATCTGGAACGTGCGGATCTGCTTGAAACGCTGCTCGCCATCCGGGTCGCGGGCCATGAACCATTGGGCCAGGCCGCCCTTGGAGTTACCGACGATCAGCGAAATACCGCCCACCAGCTGGGTGCTGGCAGTGATTTCAGCGTTGGCATCGTCCAGCAGTTTGTAGCGACCATTGAGGCTTTTGTCGCGCAGGCTGAAGACGTCGGCAAGGGCGCGGCCGTTGATCACGTACAGCCATTGCTGGCGTGGGTCGATGAAGATCGCCTTCACCGGTTCAGTCATTTGCGGCAGCTCGACACGCTTCTGCTCGCTGGTGACTTCACCGGTCATCATGTTTTCTTCGCGGCTCAGGGACAGCACATTCACATTCGAACCGGCCGACCCGGCGATCACCAGGGTGGAGTCCGTGGCATTAAGGGCGACATGTTCCAGCGGGCGACCCGCGTCATCCAGGACGATCGGGGTTTCGCCATAAGGGTATTCGATCGCCGGGCTGATGGTTTTCTTGCCGTCGGGGTAGGACACCTTATAGGTATGGCGGAATACCAAGGACTGGCCATTGGACAAACCGAGGATCACCAGCGGGCTACCGGGCTGGTCTTCACCGATGGAGGCCACGCTGGCACCGGCTGGCAGCGGCAGGTCGACACGTTTGAGTTCGGCACCGGTTTCTACATCGAAAAACAGCGCCTGGCCCTTGTCGGAAACCCGCATGGCGACCTGGTTCTGTTCTTCGAGGGAAATCATCAGCGGCTTGCCGGCGTCCTGGATCCAGGCCGGCGTCAGTGCGTCTTCCTTGGTCAACGAGGCACCCTGGAACAAGGGCGCGACGACATAGGCCAGAAAGAAGAAGATCAGGGTAATGGCGCCGAGAACGGCGAGACCGCCGACCAGCACATACCAGCGGGTCAGGCGATCCTTGAGCGCGCGAATACGGCGCTTGCGTTGCAGCTCAGGCGTATTGAAATCAATGCGCTTGGGGGGAGAAGTCGTCGTCATGGTGGAATTGGCCAGATCATTCATGCGCACACCCTAGCGGTCCTGTATGACAGAAAGATGACAATGCGGTGACGCACCAAATCCGCCGCGAAGCAGAGCTGGCAGCGGATAAAAAATGAGCGATGTAGCCGGGCTTTGTGTGGGAGCGGCTTCTTCGCGAAGGCGTCGTACTCAGTCGCCCTGGTGTGTTCGATGACACACCGCCTTCGCGAGCAGCCCGCTCCACA
>JAFHKH010000652.1 GCA_016937595.1 Pseudomonas cedrina subsp. fulgida
GGCATTAGGGCTTGCCCCGCGTCGGGCTGCGAAGCCGCCCCAATAAAGACATCGCCTAGTTCCAGGCACAACTCAGTCGCCTGGTTTAGGGCGGGGCAAGCCCGCTCATTACAATGTCTTGATCAACTGATACACCCGCTCATCGAGCCGCGTCACGCCGTCCTGCATAAACTTCCCGCTCTGCTCCAGGATGTCTTGCTCCTCCAGCACGTCCAAGCGCCAATGCGAACCCCACAACACCCTCACCTCATCATCCGTCACCGCAAACGGCGGCCCGGCTTTTTGCACCTGGTCGTAATCAAGGGTGACCAGCAATCCCTGGCAGCCTGGAGGCAACAGGCGGTTCAGGTGCTCGGCGTATCGGGCCCGCATCAGCGGCGGCAAGGCGATCAGTGCGGCGCGGTCATACAACGCAGTGCAATCGGCCAACGACTCGGCGTCCATGGCGAAGAAGTCGCCGCACCACACCTGGATCAGATCAGCCTGATACACCTTGAAGGCGCCCCGCTCGCTGATACGTGGCGTAAGGCTCTGCTCGTTGAAGAACGTCTCCACCGCCTGCTGCGACAGCTCCACGCCCAGCACCCGCAGCCCATGGCTGGCCAGCCACATCAAATCCAGACTTTTGCCACACATTGGCACCAGCACGTTGGCTCCGTGCGTCAATCCCAGGCGCGCCCAATGCCGCTGCAGATAAGGGTTGACCTCAGGCAAGTGAAAGCCGATCTGGTTGCGTGCCCAACGCTCCTGCCAAAACTTGGGTTCCATGGATTACCCCCGAAAATTCGATCAAAAGGCGTTAAAACTTATATTAGATTTTGATTGATGAACTGATTGAAGATGGGCCTATGTTAACGCCCCAGGACCCTCTTATGCTCCCCAGCCTGTTTATCTCCCACGGTTCGCCCATGCTCGCCCTGCAACCCGGCGCCAGCGGTCCGGCCCTTCAGCGACTGGCCGCTGGAATGCCACGGCCGAAGGCAATCGTGCTGGTGTCGGCGCACTGGGAAAGCCAGCAACTCCTGGTCAGCGGCAGCGCCGCACCGCAAACCTGGCATGACTTCGGCGGTTTCCCGCGTGAATTATTCGCCGTGCGGTACCCGGCGCCGGGCGATCCGCAACTGGCCGGTGAGATTGTCGAGTTGCTGCAGGCCGATGGCCTCACTGCACAAATCGATGAGCGCCGCCCCTTTGACCATGGCGCATGGGTGCCACTGTCGCTGATGTACCCGGCGGCGGATATTCCGGTGGTGCAGGTTTCCCTGCCCAGCCGCATGGGCCCGGCGTTGCAGACTCGGGTCGGGCATGCGCTCGCCGGCCTGCGCGAGCGGGATGTGCTGCTGATCGGTTCGGGCAGCATCACCCACAACCTGGGCGAGCTGGACTGGCACGCCGGGCCGGAGAGCATCGAGCCTTGGGCGCGGGATTTCCGGGATTGGGTGGTGGACAAACTGGCGGCCGACGATGAAGCGGCCTTGCACGATTACCGCCGCCAGGCGCCGCATGCGGTGCGCAGTCATCCGACGGATGAGCATTTGTTGCCGTTGTACTTTGCGCGGGGCGCGGGGGGCCATTTCAGCGTGGCGCACCAGGGGTTCACCCTGGGGGCGCTGGGGATGGACATCTACCGCTTCGGCTGACGAATATAAAAATGTGGGAGCGGGCTTGCTCGCGAAAGCGGTGTGTCAGTGAATACATCTATGACTGAATCACCGCATTCGCGAGCAAGCCCGCTCCCACATTGGATTGAGTGCCGAACCCAACTACCAGGCAAAAAAATCCCCGAACCAGTCGGGGATTTTTTATGTGCGATCAATCAACCCGAGGGCGGATCAATCTTCGCGGTAGCGACGCAGCTTCAACTGCTTACCGGCAACGCGTGTATCTTTGAGCTTGGTCAGCAGTTTTTCCAGACCGTCTTCCGGCAGTTCCACCAGAGAGAAGCTGTCACGCACCTGGATGCGACCGATGGCTTCACGTGCCAGGCCACCCTCGTTGAGGATAGCGCCCAGCAGATTCTTGGCGGCGATACCATCGCGCGCGCCCAGCGCGGTACGGCAACGCGCACGGCCTTCGGCCAATGGCACCGGAGCGCGACGCTCGCGATCACGGTCCGGACGGTCGCCAGTACGCTCTGGACGATCACCGCGTGGCGCGTTGTTCGGCACCAGTGGGCGTTCTTTCTCGATGGCCGCCAGGGTCAGGGCCTGACGTTGGTGGCTTTACGCAGCAGGGCTGCAGCCAGGGCACGCGGGGTGCAACCGATATCGGCGGTCAGGCGGTCCAGCAGGTCGCCGTGGGTCGATTCAGCGTCAGCCACCAGTGGCGACAGGCTGTTGGTCAGTTTCTTGATGCGGGCATCGAGAACGGCCTGGGCATCCGGCAGGCGGACTTCGGCGACTTTCTGACCGGTTACACGCTCGATCACCTGCAGCATGCGGCGCTCGCGCGGCGTCACCAGCAGCAGTGCACGACCTTCGCGACCGGCACGGCCGGTACGGCCGATACGGTGCACGTA
>JAFHKH010000653.1 GCA_016937595.1 Pseudomonas cedrina subsp. fulgida
CTTCCAGCGACAGACTCATATTGATATCGAAATTTTCCGCGTTATCTGGCGACAGATAATTGGTGTGCGGGTCGTAGGACATCGCGAAGGTGTTGATGTAGGCCTGGAAGATATCTTCGGCGCGGGTCTGGTCCAGGCGCGCGAGCTGATTCTTGTAGCGCTTGGTCAACAGTTCCTGGATGGCCTTGGGGTCTTTGCCGGCGATCTTCAGGCGCAGCACTTCGTCCTTGACGCGTTTGCGCCACAGGTCGTCAAGCGCGGCGGTGCTGGTCAGCCAAGGGGCGTCCTTGCGGTCCACCAGAAGGGTTTCCTTCTGTGTGAAGTCGAGCTTGTCGACGCCTTTGTTCAGCTCACCCAGGGCGAAGTCCAGACGCGCTTTGACGCGGTCCAGGTAACGCTTGTAGATGGTGAAGCCGGGCTGCAGGTCGCCGCTTTTGAGCAGGTCGTCGAACTGGGTCTTCCACTTGTCGAACTCAGCGATGTCGCTGGCCAGGAAGTAGCTGCGCGACGGATCCAGCAGCTTGAGGTAGCTGTCGTAGATGATCAACCGAGCGAGCGTCGTCCAGCGGCGGCTTGCTGTAGTGATGACGCTTGAGCAACTCGACGCGTTGAGGTGGCAATCACCTC
>JAFHKH010000654.1 GCA_016937595.1 Pseudomonas cedrina subsp. fulgida
ACCTTTGGGGGTCAGTTCAGAGCGTGGGAACGATCGGGGCGGCGAATTACAGGCTTTCGAGAATATCCGCCATGTCATCGGCGTGCTCTTCTTCCTGGGCCAGGATTTCTTCGAAGATGCGCCGTGTGGTTGGGTCTTTGTCGCCGATGTACTGGATGATTTCGCGGTAGCTGTCCACGGCAATCCGTTCGGCGACCAAGTCTTCGTAGACCATTTCCTTCAAGCTATTACCCGCTACGTACTGAGCGTGGGAGTTCTTCGACAGCAGGTCCGGGTTGAACTCCGGCTCGCCGCCCAACTGCACGATGCGCTCGGCCAGTTTGTCGGCGTGCTCGGCTTCCTGGGTCGCGTGCTCGAGAAACTCAGCGGCGGCAACGGAGGCCTTGATACCGCTGGCCATGAAGTAATGGCGTTTGTAGCGCAGTACGCACACCAGTTCAGTGGCCAGCGATGCATTAAGCAGGCGAATGATCTCTTCGCGGTCGGCATCATAGCCCTCGGTCACGGCACCGTTTTCGACGTTCTGGCGGGCGCGTTGACGCAGGGTCGCAACGTCGGTCAAGTTTGCTTCAGTCATTTCAATCTCCTGGGGCTAATCCGGTTTACGCCACGCTCTGCCGGCGTGATCGTTATTGGTTGTGAGTGCTGCCCGGCGCAAAAAGTTTTATCGGATTTGCCGCCGGCGTCATCTGCTCGACTTCAGCCTGGGCTAGGCTGCTGGGCAGTTTTTCACTTTCGAGGATGTTCGCGACATGCCGCAGTCGTTAGCCACGCGTTATCCCCTGGTGCTGGTGCCCGGCATGCTTGGCTTTGTGCGTCTGGGGCTGTTTCCGTACTGGTACGGCATTGTCCCGGCGCTGCGCGCGGGCGGGGCGCAGGTGTTTGCCGTGCAGGTGGCGCCGCTCGATGCCAGCGAGGTCCGTGGCGAGCAGTTGCTGGTGCAGATCGAGCGCATTCGCCGCCAGACCGGTGCCGACAAGGTCAACCTGATCGGCCACAGCCAAGGCGCACTCAGCGCGCGCTATGCGGCGGCCAAGCGCCCTGAGTGGGTGGCGTCGGTGACATCGGTTGCCGGGCCCAACCATGGCTCGGAACTGGCCGACCATATCCGCCGCCATTACCCCACCGACGGCGTGAAGGGGCGGATCATGAGCGCGCTGTTTCATCTGGTCGCCTGGGTAATGGCCGTGCTGGAAACCGGCTATCGCGGGCCGCGGTTCAAGGCGGACTTGCAGGCGTCCCACGATTCACTGACGAGCGAGGGCGTGGCGCTGTTCAATCGTAAATATCCCCAAGGGCTGCCCGCCACTTGGGGCGGGCAGGGTTTGGAGGAGGTCAATGGCGTGCGCTATTACTCGTGGTCCGGCACCCTGCAGCCAGGCATTACCGACCGTGGCCGCAACCTGTTCGACGGCACGAACCGTAGCTGCCGATTGTTTGCCCGCAGCTTTGTGCGTGAAAAAGGCCAGTGCGACGGCCTGGTGGGGCGCTACAGCTCACATCTGGGGAGGGTCATCGCTGACGATTACGCCCTGGACCATTTTGATATCGTCAACCAGTCCATGGGGCTGGTGGGCAAGGGCGCCGAGCCGATCCGCTTGTTCGTGGAACATGCGCAGAGGCTGAAGGCGGCTGGGGTGTAAGTGTGGGGGCCGGTTTCAAGCAATGCCTCGCCTGCGCAGGAAGGTGTAACAGGGTTTGACTACACTCTCGGAAGACCGTGCCTTCCGGCCCGGTAACAGGGAGAAAACGCCATGAAGATGCTGCGAACCGCGCTGTTGATGACGGGCCTGCTGTTGTGTTCCCAAGGCTTTGCCGCCACCGCCCAGCAAAACAAGATGACCACCTGCAACGCCGAAGCCACCACCAAGACGCTCAAGGGCGATGAACGCAAGGCCTTCATGAAAACCTGCCTGTCGGCCCCGGCAGCCAATGACGCCAAGACCCTCACACCGCAACAGCAGAAGATGAAAGATTGCAATGCGTCGGCGAAAACCAAGGCGCTGACCGGTGATGCGCGCAAAACCTTCATGAGTACGTGCCTCAAGGGCTGACCGCCCTGGTACTGACACTGCCGATCCCCTGTGGGAGCTGGCTTGCCTGCGATGGCCTCACCTCGGTGTAGCTGACCTACCGAGGCGGCTGCATCGCAGGCACGCCAGCTCCCACACTTTGGTCGCATTCACAACCTACCCACTCGCTTGATTCGCTCAAGGCTGGCAGACTGCCCATCCTTTAACGCCGTTCGTTTTGAGGCTGTATGCCAACGTTTTCTCAGCGTCATGTGTTGTTGCTGGCCAGCTACATCATCATTTTCGGCGGATTGCTGCTGGTCCTCCCGCTTAAATTGCTGCCCAGCCTGTTGGCCGGGTTGTTGGTGTTTGAACTGGTCAACATGCTCACCCCGCAGCTGCAACGGTTGATCGAAGGCCGCCGCGCACGCTGGCTGGCGGTGGCCTTGCTCGGCACTCTGATTGTCAGTGTGCTGGCGTTGATCTTCGCGGGCGCCATCAGCTTCCTGCTCCACGAAGCAGAAAACCCCGGGGCCTCCCTCGACAAATTCATGGGGGTGGTCGACCGCGCGCGGGGCCAGTTGCCGCCGTTCCTCGACGCCTACCTGCCCGCCAGCGCCGCCGAATTCCGCGTGGCCATCGGCGACTGGCTGAGCAAGCACCTGAGCGAACTGCAACTGGTCGGCAAAGACGCCGCCCACATGTTCGTCACCCTGCTGATCGGCATGGTGCTCGGCGCCATCATCGCCCTGCAGCGCGTGCCCGACCTGACCAAACGCAAACCCCTGGCCGCCGCGCTGTTCGACCGCCTGCACCTGCTGGTCCAGGCCTTTCGCAACATCGTCTTCGCCCAGATCAAAATCGCCGCGCTCAACACCGCCTTCACCGCCGTGTTCCTGGCCGTGGTGCTGCCGCTGTGCGGCATTCACCTGCCGCTGACCAAGACCCTGATCGTGCTGACCTTCCTGCTCGGCCTGCTGCCGGTGATCGGCAACCTGATGTCCAACACCCTGATCACCATCGTCGCACTGTCGCTGTCGATCTGGGTCGCGGTGGCGGCGTTGGGCTATTTGATTGTTATCCACAAGGTCGAGTACTTCCTCAACGCGCGGATCGTTGGCGGGCAGATCAGCGCCAAGTCGTGGGAGTTGTTGTTGGCGATGTTGGTGTTTGAAGCTGCGTTCGGCTTGCCTGGGGTGGTGGCGGGGCCGATTTATTATGCGTATTTGAAAAGCGAGCTGAAGCTCGGCGGGATGGTTTGACGTACTGACTGAAGCGCGTTTGCTTCGTGGGCTTTAAAGGGACTTGGAGGAAGTAAGCAGTGAACGACAATATCTACGCGCCGCCGTTGGCGCCATTGACCGATGGGGTAAAGCCGTCTGCAGAGTTTTATGTCATTTCCAAAAAGAAGCTGCTGATCCTGAGCCTGCTCAGCTTTGGGCTGTATACCTGTGTCTGGATGTATAAAAACTGGAGCCTGTACAAGAAAGTACATCAGGTGGATATCTGGCCTTTGGCGCGGGCTGTTTTCTTTATTTTCTTTATGCATAAGCTGTATCGCCGTGCCGATGATCGCATTGCCCGCAGCGGTCGAAAGTTCGATTTTGACTTTGAACAATGGGCGACGGTTTTCGTCGTGGTGAACGTAGGCGCGAATCTTCTCGATTCCGCCGGTGGCCGAATCGACAGTTTGCATGCCTACCAAAATCTGTCGCTGCTGGGGGTACCTGTGTGCGCTTACATCCTTTCGCAATGCCAGGGCCTGATCAACTTTGCGGCGGGCGATCCCGAGGGGCAAAGCAACGATCGCTTTAGTCCGTGGAACTACTTGGTAATCGTGCCGGGTGTGGTCTTGTGGTGCCTGACGTTTTTGGGGCTCTGGGCGATTTATCACGGCTGATCAGTCTTGCGGCAGGGCGACTGAAAAGCCGCCCTGTCCCCGCTTAGGCCGCTTGCGGACTTAGCCTGCGTCCAATCACATCCATCAAGTCGCACCCATCCCGCAACGGGATGGCCAGCAGGTGTGCGAAGTCGTGGAGCACCACGGCATCACTGCTGAGTTCTTCTCGAAAGGCGATGTTTTCCAGTAACTGAGTCACCGCACGAATGCGGTAGGCAGCGGCGTCGAGAAGGACGTCGAGTGGGGCTTGGGTGTCGATGGTTAGAGCGGGGATGGTGCAGTCGTGGCCGGTTAAGGGCATGTAGCGAGTCATAATTGAAGCTCCGTGAATTGGTTGGAGCAGCCACTCGATTGTCGCCAAACAATAGGGTGGCAGCTGTACGC
>JAFHKH010000655.1 GCA_016937595.1 Pseudomonas cedrina subsp. fulgida
CCTGGCGGATCGCCACGCGCAGTTCACGGATCTGGTCGCTTTCCTTGGAGGTGTGGAAAGCGTCCAGCACCATCTCGCTGATGATCTTGGCGGCAGGCACATGCTGTGAAAGATTGATGGCGTTTTCGTATTCGGCTTTGGCGTGCAAGGTGGCTACGGATTCTTCGAGGGGGCTGGAATCGGACATTGAAATTTCACTACTTCAGTAAGCGAGGACAAAAAAGCGTCGGGCATTTTCAGGGGGGAGGGGGATCTGGTCAAGGTGGGTTGCGGGTGGGTGAGTGGCTTCAGTAGTGATAACGACACATCAGGATGTGTACCTCACCGTCCTCTACGCCATATACCAGGCGGTGTTCCGCGGTGATCCGGCGAGTCCAGAAACCACTCAGGTGGTGTTTGAGCGGTTCAGGCTTGCCGACGCCGTCAAACGGATCGCGCTGAATAACCTTGATCAGCAGGTTTATCCGCTTGAACCCTGCCTTGTCGTTCTGTTGAAACCACAGATAGTCGTCCCAGCC
>JAFHKH010000656.1 GCA_016937595.1 Pseudomonas cedrina subsp. fulgida
CCTCAGGGGTAAAAAGTATTTTCATTCTTCAATCAGCTGCCTTGGCTTGGCTTTACCGGCTCGCAGGCTGTTGATCGAGTTGATGAGGCGTTCGGCGTTTTTGGGCGAGCGCAACAGATAGGCCGTCTCTTCAAGCGCATTGAATTCTGATAACGAAATCATCACAACCGGCTCACCTTTTTGCCGGGTCAGCAGCACAGGGATGTGATCTTCGTTAACGCGGTCCATCGTTTCGGACAGATGGGCGCGGGCATTTGTGTAATTGATAGTTTCCATGATCATGTCCTCGTTTGGTAGCTGAAACGTACAGAAATGCGTACATGTCTTCAAGAGGCATCTTATCAACGGTAACGCGTAAGCCCTTGCGACTACACCAACTGCTTGAGGCACGTCTCAAGCATATCCAGCCCTTCCTCCAGCACCCTAGGCTCAATCGTCAGCGGTGCCAGCAAGCGGATGATATGCCGCGACTTGCCGCTGGGCATCAGCAGCAAGCCGGCGTCC
>JAFHKH010000657.1 GCA_016937595.1 Pseudomonas cedrina subsp. fulgida
GCCCGCTCCCACACAAAGCGCGCCCTCACAAGGTGCACCCTGTAGTCCTTTTTCTCTGTACTGGATTTTCCCATGAGTTCTGTTGCTGTGTTCAGCAAAGCCTCGCCGTTCGATGCACTGCAGCGCTGGCTCCCCAAACTGGTGCTGGCGCCCAGCATGTTCATCGTGTTGGTGGGCTTCTACGGCTACATCCTGTGGACGTTTGTTCTGTCGTTTACCAATTCCACGTTCCTGCCAAGCTACAAATGGGCGGGTCTTGCGCAATACGCGCGGTTGTTCGACAACGACCGCTGGTGGGTAGCGAGCAAGAACCTGGCTGTTTTTGGCGGGATGTTTATCGGCATCACCCTGGTCATCGGCGTGACACTGGCGATCTTCCTCGACCAGAAAATCCGCCGCGAAGGCTTTATCCGCACCATTTACCTGTACCCGATGGCGCTCTCGATGATCGTCACCGGTACCGCCTGGAAATGGCTGCTCAACCCGGGCATGGGCCTGGACAAACTCCTGCGTGACTGGGGCTGGGAAGGCTTCCGTCTCGACTGGCTGATCGACCCTGACCGCGTGGTCTACTGCCTGGTGATCGCCGCCGTGTGGCAAGCCTCGGGCTTTATCATGGCCATGTTCCTCGCCGGCCTGCGTGGCGTTGATCAATCGATCATCCGCGCCGCGCAGATCGACGGCGCGAGCCTGCCGCGCATTTACTGGAGCGTGGTGCTGCCAAGCCTGCGCCCGGTGTTCTTCAGTGCGGTGATGATCCTGGCGCACATTGCGATCAAGAGCTTCGACCTGGTGGCGGCGATGACCGCCGGTGGTCCGGGTTATTCGTCCGACCTGCCGGCGATGTTCATGTACTCGTTCACCTTCAGCCGTGGCCAGATGGGCATGGGCTCGGCCAGTGCAATCCTGATGCTCGGTGCGATCCTTGCGATCATCGTGCCTTACCTCTACTCCGAGCTGAGGACCAAACGTAATGACTAGTCTCGCCTCCAAACCTGCCATCAGCCTGAGTCGCATCGCGATCTACGCGGTGCTGATCTTCGCCGTGCTGCTTTACCTGGTGCCGCTGGTGGTGATGCTGCTCACCAGCTTCAAGACCCCGGAAGACATCAGCACCGGCAACCTGCTGAGCTGGCCGAGCGTGGTCACCGGCATCGGCTGGGTCAAGGCCTGGGGCACCGTGGATGGCTACTTCTGGAACTCGATCAAGATCACCGTTCCGGCTGTATTGATCTCCACCGCCATTGGCGCGTTGAACGGCTATGTGCTGTCGTTCTGGCGCTTCCGCGGTTCGCAGCTGTTCTTCGGCTTGCTGTTGTTCGGCTGCTTCCTGCCGTTCCAGACCGTGTTGCTGCCCGCGTCGTTCACCCTCGGCAAGATGGGCCTGGCCAATACCACCACTGGCCTGGTGTTTGTCCATGTGGTCTACGGCCTGGCGTTCACCACGCTGTTCTTCCGTAACTACTACGTGAGCATTCCGGATGCGTTGATCAAGGCGGCCCGCCTGGACGGGGCCGGTTTCTTCACCATTTTCCGTCAGATCATTCTGCCGATGTCGACGCCGATCATCATGGTTTGCCTGATCTGGCAGTTCACCCAGATCTGGAACGACTTCCTGTTCGGCGTGGTGTTTTCCAGTGGCGACTCCCAGCCCATCACGGTGGCGCTGAACAACCTGGTCAACACCAGCACCGGGGCCAAGGAATATAACGTGGATATGGCGGCGGCGATGATCGCCGGGCTGCCGACCCTGCTGGTCTATGTGATCGCAGGCAAGTATTTCGTGCGCGGCCTCACGGCCGGCGCGGTCAAGGGGTAATCATGGCTACGCTTGAACTTCGCAATGTAAACAAGACCTATGGCGCCGGCTGCCCGACACCTTGAAGAACATCGAACTGTCGATCAAGGAAGGCGAGTTCCTGATTCTGGTCGGCCCTTCGGGTTGCGGTAAATCCACGCTGATGAACTGCATCGCCGGCCTTGAGACCATCACCGGCGGCGCGATCATGATCGGTGACCAGGACGTGAGCGGCATGAGCCCCAAGGATCGTGACATCGCCATGGTGTTCCAGTCCTACGCGTTGTACCCGACCATGAGCGTGCGCGAGAACATCGAGTTCGGCCTCAAGATCCGCAAGATGCCCCAGGCCGACATCGACGCCGAAGTGGCGCGCGTCGCCAAGCTGCTGCAGATCGAACACCTGCTCAACCGCAAGCCGGGCCAGCTCTCCGGTGGCCAGCAACAGCGCGTGGCGATGGGCCGTGCCCTGGCGCGTCGCCCCAAGATCTACCTGTTCGACGAACCGCTGTCCAACCTCGACGCCAAGCTGCGCGTCGAGATGCGCACCGAAATGAAACTGATGCACCAGCGCCTCAAGACCACCACGGTCTACGTGACCCACGACCAGATCGAAGCGATGACCCTGGGCGACAAAGTCGCGGTGATGAAGGACGGCATCATCCAGCAGTTCGGCACGCCGAAAGAGATCTACAACAACCCGGCCAACCAGTTCGTGGCGAGCTTCATCGGCTCGCGCCGATGAACTTCGTGCCCCTGCGCCTGCAACGCAAGGACGGCCGCCTGGTGGCCCTGCTCGACAGCGGCCAGGCCCGTTGCGAGCTGGTGCTGAACGTGAGCGACGCGGGCCTTGAAGACCGCGACGTGATCCTCGGCCTGCGTCCGGAGCAAATCATGCTGGCGGCGGGCGAGGGCAACAGTGCCTCGGCCATTCGCGCCGAAGTCCAGGTCACCGAGCCGACCGGCCCGGACACCCTGGTGTTCGTGCAACTCAATGACACCAAGGTCTGCTGCCGCCTGGCGCCCGACGTGGCGCCGCAAGTGGGCGAGACGCTGACCTTGCAATTCGATCCTTCCAAGGTACTGCTGTTCGACGCCAACACAGGCGAGCGACTGGGCACTGCTTCTTCATTGCCCGCACAGGGGCATGCCGACAACGTGGCCCAATTCAAAGGTCGTTGAAGCAGATAAGTTGTTGTTTCACTTAAAAAAAGTAAACCGCGTTAGATAAAAACAGTTTAATAACAATAAAGACGAGGATGTAGGGATGAAAAAGCAACACAACAACACTCGGCTGATCTGCCAAATGTCAGCTGCAGCAGCCCTGGTTCTGTCCGCCAATGCGATGGCGGCCGACGCATTCAGTGCTGATTCGAAATGGATGACCGGCGATTGGGGCGGTGAACGTACCAAGCTGATCGAGCAAGGTATCGACATCAAGGCCGATTACGTAGGGGAGATGGGCTACAACGCCCACGGTGGTTACAACACCGACAAGACCGGTCGCTACTCTGACCAGTTCGGTCTGGGCGTTGCGCTTGACCTGCAAAAGCTGTGGGGCTGGGACAACACCCAGGCCAAGATCCAGTTGACCAACCGTAATGGCCAGAACATTTCCAACGACCGCATTGGCGACCCGCGTGCCGGCACGCTGAGCTCGTCCATGGAAGTCTACGGCCGTGGCCACATGGTGCGTCTGACCCAGTTCTGGATCCAGCACCAGATGTTCGACAACAAGCTGGATGTGAAACTCGGTTACTTCGGTGAAGGTGAAGACTTCAACACCTTCCCGTGCGACTTCCAGAACCTGTCGTTCTGCGGCTCGCAGGTCGGTAACTACGTAAACACCTGGTACAACTGGCCGGTCAGCCAGGCGGCCATCCGCGTGAAGTACAACATCACGCCTGAGCTGTATGCGCAAATCGGTGCGTACAACCAGAACCCATCGCAGCTGGAGCACGGCAACGGCTTCAAACTCAGCGGCAGTGGCACCAAGGGCACCGTGATTCCGGTGGAATTGGTCTGGTCGCCGAAGGTGAATAACCTGCCGGGCGAATACCGTGTGGGTTACTACAAGAGCGCGGCGGATGCCTCGGACGTGCGTGAAGACATCAACGGCAACGATGCGGCCACCACCGGCGCAGCCTACCGTACCCGCAGCAGCAAGAAAGGCTACTGGTTCGTGGCGCAACAGCAACTCACCACGCACAACGGCGATGCTTCCCGTGGCTTGAACATCGCGGCCAACGCGACCTTCCACGACAAGGAAACCAACCTGGTCGACAACTATCAGTCGATCATGCTGGTGTACAAAGGCCCATTCGATGCGCGTCCAAAAGATGACGTCGGCATTGGTGCCGCGCGCCTGCACGTCAACAAGGACGTGAAGGAAGACTCGGAACTGCGCAACGTCGCCAACGGCGTCAGCGACTACGACAACCCGCTGTACACGCCGATCCGCGAAACCGAATACAACTTCGAAATCAACTACGGCTTCCACGTTACCAACTGGCTGACCGTGCGTCCTAACCTGCAATACGTCGTGCAACCTGGCGGCGTGGACAAAGTCGACAACGCGCTGGTGGCTGGCCTGAAAATCCAGTCTACGTTCTAACGCGGTTGCGATAAGCTCCTTCTCTCTGTGCGCATTTTGCGGATAGCCATGGCTATCCGCTTTTTTTTGGGCAGCACTGCACAACTCATGTGGGCGCTGGCTTGCCTGCGATGCAGCCGACTCGGTTTATCTGCAGAACCGCGGCAATGCCATCGCAGGCACGCCAGCGCCCACAGGTTTCCCAAGGTTTGAGCGACATGATTTTCAGGACCGTGGCACATGCATGAGCAACCGCTGCAACGCTTTTTCAAATCCCTGCGCGAGCGTCCGGTGTTCGCCTGGGAGCGCTTTCAACTGCGTGACGTGCTGGTGATCGACCATCCGCTGTGCCAGGCGGTGTTCAGTCGCCAAGGCGCGCAGCTGTTGCACTTCCAGCCCCGTGGTCAGAAACCCTGGCTGTGGTGTGCCGCCAAATGGCCGCAAGTCGGCGCCATCCGCGGTGGCGTGCCGGTGTGCTGGCCGTGGTATGGCCGACACCCGAGCGAAAATGCATGGCCATCCCATGGCTGGGCACGGTTGATCGATTGGAAACTGCTGGACAGCAGCACTGACGACGACGGTGTGCGCCTGCACTGGCAGTTGCAGTTGTGCGACTGGCAGGTGGACCTGCAGGCACACCTGGGCGAGACCCTGGAACTGCGCCTGAGCACCGAGCATCAGGACGAGCTGCCCTGCCAGTTGAGCCATGCTTTGCACGCGTATTGGCGTATTGGTCACGTTGATGAGGTAGCGCTGTCTGGGCTTGACGGTGCGCAGGGTTACGATCAGCTCAACCGCCAGGTCTGCCAGCAGGAAGGCGAACTGCGGGTGGACGGCGGCTGCCAGCGGGTGTTCCAGCATGACGGCGAGTTGCAGCTCAAGGATCACGCCTGGCAGCGGGAGCTGTGCATTGATACGGGCGAGACTGCCGACACGGTGGTGTGGCATCCCGGCAGCCGGCCGCTGTTGGGGGTGAGCTTTAACGAGGCATCGGGATTTGTGTGCGTGGAGGCGGCGATGGCCGGGGCGAGCCTGGCGCCGGGGGAGAGGGCGCATTTGAGTTTGCAGGCTCGGGCTGGGGTTTAGTGGTGTGGCGGATGGCCTCTTCGCGAGCAAGCCC
>JAFHKH010000658.1 GCA_016937595.1 Pseudomonas cedrina subsp. fulgida
GCTTGCTCGCGAATGCGGGTGTTCAGTCAATATTTCTGTGACTGAAACTCCGCTTTCGCGAGCAAGCCCGCTCCCACATTTGATTTGTGGTGTATGTGCAAATGTCAGTTTTTTACCACTTCCTCAAGCGTAAAACGCCCCAGCGGGTTTTGCAGGAAGTTGCTCACATTCTTGCGTGAGATGTTGATGTACGGGCTGTAGTACAAGTCGATCCAGTTCACGTCCTGTTTCGCCAGTTTCTGCAGCTCGACATACATTTGCTCACGTTTGGCCGGGTCGGCCTCGATCCGTGCGGCGGCCACCAGGTCCTTGACCTTGGCGTTCTTGTAACGGGTCATGTAGTTCTGGTTGGTGTCGTGGCCCAGCACGAAGGTGGTCTTCTGGTCCGGGTCGAGGATGTCGTTGGTCCAGTACATCACCGAAATATCGTACTCACCGTCCACCAGCATCTGCCAGCTCTGGGTCGGGTCGACCTTTTGCAGGTTGGCGGTCACGCCGACCTTGGCCAGTTGGTCCTTGATGATCACCGCGATCTGCTCGTCGGCTTCGTTGCCGGCGTTGACCACGTAGTTGAGCTTCAAGTCCTTGGCGCCAGCCTGTTCCAGCAGCTTTTTGGCGGCGGCTGGGTCATATGGGCGCTGCAGGTTGTTGGCGTAGTGGTACAGCGAGCCCTTTGGAATGTAGGAATAAGCCACGGTGCCCTGACCGTAAGTGGCGGTCTTGACCAACGATTGTTTGTCGATGGCCATGTCCAGCGCCTGACGCACTTGCGGCTTGGCCAGCAGCCCGTGGTCGTGGTTGATCAGCAGGTGATCTTCACGGGTGGACGGGTCGGCGTGGATCACCACGTTCTTGTCTTTCTTCAACTCTTCAACCCGCGAGAAGGGTACGAAGATCGCGGTGTCCAGCTCGTTGTTCTGCACCATGCGCATGCGCGTGTTGTCGTCGGTGACGGACACCCACTCCACGCCATCCAGGCTCACCTGCTTGGCCTGCCAGAAGTTCGGGTTCTTCTTGAGGATCACGCGATCGCCCTTGCGCCACTCTTCCACGGTAAACGCACCGGAGGTCACCGGGTTTTCCGAATAGGCGTCTTCGCCCATTTTGCTCATGGCTTTTTCCGACAGGATCGACACCGTCGGCGACGCCAGTTGCGAGAGGAAGGCGACGGCCGGGGTCTTCAGCGTGACCACCAGGGTCTTCGGGTCGGATGCCTTGGCGGTGTTGATCAAGTTGAACGGGTCGGCCCACAGCGAGGCCTTGTTGTCGCGGATGCGCAACAGGCTGAACGCCGCATCGTCAGCGGTGATCGGCGAACCGTCGGAAAACTTCGCGTCGCGCAGCTTGAAGGTGTAGGTCAGGCCGTCCTTGGAAATGTCCCAGCTTTCGGCCAGGCCCGGTTCCATCTTGGTCCCCAGGTTATCCACGCGCACCAGGGTGTCGTAGACGTTGGCGAAGACCCAGGTGTCGCGGTTTTGCGCGCTTTTGATCGGGTCGAACGTGGTGCTGTCTTCACGGCAACCGATGGTGAGTACACCGGCGGCCTGTGCCAGGCCCGCCGTCAGGGACCAGACGGTCAACGTAGCGGCGGCAAGCAACTTCAAGTGGCGCGATTGCATATCACAACTCCTTGTTAATGAATGGCAGAGGGTCAAAGCAAAGGTTCTTCAAGCACGCAACTGTACCGATGCTCGTGCAGGAAATGGGTTGGCGGCAATACCACGGAACACATTGCGCGGGCGTGCCGGCAACGCGGGTGAAAGGCGCAGCCTGTAGGCAAATTCAGCGGGCTCGGGGGTTCGCCCGGCAAGGGCTGCGTAGGCAACGGCCGATGCGGATCGATCTCGGGGATCGCCTGGATCAGCGCCGCCGTGTAGGGATGGCGCGGCGCAGTGAAGACCGCTTCCACCGGCCCCTCCTCGACGATCTTGCCCAGGTACATCACCGCCA
>JAFHKH010000659.1 GCA_016937595.1 Pseudomonas cedrina subsp. fulgida
CGAAGGCGGAGTGCCAGTCGATACATTTGTTGACTGTTCCACCGCATTCGCGAGCAAGCCCGCTCCCACATTTTAGTCTGTGGTGCTGCCTAGGTTTTTGGTTGCAGCAACAACGCCACCAGCGCGCTCCAGCCGGTCTGGTGCGACGCGCCCAGCCCACGCCCCGTCTCGCCATGAAAGTACTCATGGAACAACACCAGGTCCCGACTCGCCGGATCCGCCTCCAATTGCGCATACCCCGCCATCGACGGGCGCAGGCCATTTTCATCGCGCAGGAACAACCTGGTCAGCCGCTGACTCAGGCTGTCGGCCACGTCCTCCAGGGATGACAGATAACCACTGCCGTCGGGTACTCCACCGAGAAATTATCCGCGTAGTAGCGGTGAAATTCGCGCAGCGATTCGATCAACATATAGTTCACCGGCATCCATAACGGCCCGCGCCAGTTGGAGTTGCCGCCGTACAGACGCGAGTCGGATTCCCCCGGCCGGTAGCGGGCGCTGAGGGTGTCGCCGTTCATTTTCAGCGCCAGGGGTTGTTCGGCGAAGGCCTTGGACAACGAGCGCACGCCAAAGCTGGACAAGAACTCGCTTTCATCGAGCATGCGCCGCAGCAGGTCCTTGGTACGCTCGCCGCGCAACAACGCCAGCAACAGGCGATTGCCCTGTCCGGGCTCATTCCAGCGTGAGACCAGTTTGGCCAGGTCGGGCCGGTGCTTCATGAACCCCAGCAAACGCTCGCGCAATCCCTCCAGGCCTTCATGCTCGCGCTGCTCCAGCACCAGCACGGCGAACAGCGGCATCAGGCCGACAATGGAGCGCAGGCGCACGGGCTCGTTCTGGCCGTCGGGACGGTGCAACACATCGTAGAAGAACCGGTCCTGCTCATCCCACAGGCCGTCGGCGCTGTCGTCGACGCGGTTGATGGCGCCGGCGATATACAGGAAATGCTCGAAAAACTTCACCGCGATGTCGACGTAGACCACGTTGCGCCTGGCCAGCTCCAAGCCGATGCGCATCAAGTCCAGCGCGTAGGCGGCGACCCATGCCGTGCCGTCGGCCTGATCCAGTTGGTAACCCGGCGGCAACGCGGCCGAGCGGTCGAACAAGGCGATATTGTCCAACCCCAGGAAACCGCCCTGGAACAGGTTGCGTCCCTCGGCATCCTTGCGGTTGACCCACCAGGAAAAATTCAACAGCAGTTTGTGGAATATCCGCTCAAGGAAATCCATATCACCCACGCCCGTCAACGCCTTGTCCTGCTGATACACCCGCCAAGTGGCCCAGGCGTGTACCGGCGGGTTAGCGTCATCGAAACGCCATTCATAGGCGGGCAACTGACCGTTGGGGTGCATGAAGCGATCTTTCACCAGCAACAGCAGTTGTTGCTTGGCGTATTGCGGGTCGATCAGTGCAATGGCCACCGCCTGGAAGCCCTGGTCCCACGAGGCATACCAGGGGTATTCCCAGGTATCGGGCATGGAAAGGATGTCGAAATTCGACAAGTGCCGCCAATGGCTGTTGCGGCGATGCAGGCGCTCGCGTGGAGGCGCGGGTTGCGCCGGGTCGCCGTCAAGCCATTGGTTGACGTCGAAATAGTACAGCTGCTTGGACCATAGCAAACCGGCCAACGCCTGGCGCTGCACGTTGCGCGCATCATCGTCGGTGATGCCGTGTTGCAAAGCGGCATAGAAGTCATCGGCCTCCTGGCGGCGCTGTTCGAACAGGCGGCGAGCACTGACCTGCGGCGCACCCACCGGGGCAAAACGCAGGTAGAGGGTTTTGCTTTCCAGGCCCGCCAGCTCAAGGATGAAACGCGCCGCGACTTTGGTGCCGAGGTCACGGCGAATCGCCGATTGAACCCCCTCGACCACGTAATCATTGATCCCATCCTTGAACGGCCCCGGCGCCGACTGCCCATCCAGCCTGGCAACGTTGCTGTCGTTTTCGCAGAACAGCCACTCCACCCCGTCCTGGCCCCAGGCGCTGAGATGACGATCAGGCAGTTCAGGGTGGCGCGCCAGCACTTGGTCTGCGTCCATCTTCAGTTGCGGCTTAGGCGCATCGAAGGTCCAGCTCCAATCGTTGCGCGCCCACAGTTGGGGCAGCACCTGCACACGCGTCGGCTGGTCCGAGCGGTTGTGCACGGTGACGCGCATGAAAATGTCGCCGGGCTGGTGCTTGGCGTATTCGACGCCGATATCGCAGTAACGGTTGTCTTCGAACACCCCGGTGTCGAGGATCTCGTACTCGGCATCCTCCAGGCCACGGCGTGCGTTCTCGCGGGTCAAATCGTCGTAGGGAAAGGCGGCGTGGGGGTATTTGTAGAGCATGCGCATGTAGGCATGGCTCGGTACGCCGTCGACGAAAAAGTACAGTTCCTTGACGTCTTCACCGTGGTTGCCTTCGGCATTATTGAGGCCGAACAGGCGCTCCTTGATGATCGCGTCACGTTCGTTCCACAGGGCCAGGCCCAGGCACCAGCGTTGCGCCTTGTCGCTGAAACCGGCCAGGCCATCCTCGCCCCAGCGGTAGGCGCGGCTGCGGGCATGATCATGGGGAAAATAGGCCCAGGCGTCGCCGTCGGCACTGTAGTCTTCGCGCACCGTGCCCCATTGGCGTTCACTCAAATAGGGGCCCCACTCGCGCCAACGCTCGGCATCCGGCATCGCCAGGCGCTGGCCTTCCGTTGTTTCAAGCATTCGGGTGCCGGGTGTGGCCGTCATCGGGTCCTCCATCGCTTGCCAGGTGAGCGGCAGTGTAGAGCCCAATGACGCCCGGATGCACATGAAGCTTTAGAAGATGGCGTAGGTGTAGTTGAAGATCAGGCGGGTTTGATCCTGATCCGGGGTGCCGGTGTTCTTGCCATGATAGGTACCGGTACGCAAGGTGGTGCCGAAGCCTTTCAGGGGCCCCGTCTGCACCACGTAGTCCAGGCGCAGGTCGGTTTCGTTTTCTTTCTGGTCAGGGCCGCCGCCGGTGAGGTTCGACTTGATGTCCTTGCCGTTCAGGTAGCAGATGGAGGCTTTCAGGCCCGGTACATAATCCTTGAAATCATAGGCATATTGGCCAAAGTTGACTTGCTCGCCCGCCCGGGAGAACGAGCCGACCATAGCATCGGTGAACAGATAGAAATCGGTGCCGCCCGCGCCTTGCGCATGCGGGTCGGCAAGACTGCCCTGGTTGACCCAGACGAAGCCGCCGTCATCACTGACACCGATATGGCCGAGCATCAAGCTGCTGCCGCCCAACTGGTAAGTGAAGGCCGCACTGTAGGTTTTGTTGTCCACTTCACCCTTGTGCCTGGCATAGCCGCCGTTGTTGTTGAACTGGTAGCCGCTCTCGCCGTTCCTGCCGTCGCTGCTGCTGTCGAAATAACGCAAATCGGTCTTGAAAGACTGGTCGTTACCGAGCGGCAATACGTGGACCAGGCCGAAGTAGTTCTGTTTGTAGAAGTCCTGCAGGTCGGCGTAGTAGTACTGCAGCGTCAGGTTTTTTGCGATGGCATTGTCGGAGGAGCCAAATGGCTTGTAGTCCACGCCGCCAAACTTGAAGCTATCGCTGTCGCGGGTGCCACCGGCGACGCTCAGGCCCGTGGCGTTGCTGGAGGCGCGGCCCTCGGCACGGTTCAGCTCACCGCCGGTGAAGGTGACGTTGGGAATGTCGCTGGAGGTGAGGATGCCGCCGTCAAAGGTCTGCGGCGTCACGCGGCTGTCGTTGGAAACCAGGATCGGCAACACCGGCGCCAGGCCACCACCGACGTGCAACTCGGTCTTGGAAATACGAAACTTCACGTTACCCGCCGCCCGGCCGAAAGAATCGGCCGGTTCGGTGCCATTGTTGCGGGTCGGAAAGAAGCTGTTGCCGTTGCCCGCCAG
>JAFHKH010000066.1 GCA_016937595.1 Pseudomonas cedrina subsp. fulgida
TGACGCAGAGCGTCACACGAGGCATTCCCACGCAGAGTGGGAACGATCCGTTTACCGGTTAAAACGCTCTACCAGGGAATACTGAGTATTGGCGGTATGCGTCAGCTCCTCACTCAACTGCGCCGAGTTCAGTGCCTGTTCCGATGTCTGGTCCGCCAACAGCGCAATGGTGCTGATATTGCGGCTGATCTCCTCGGCCACCGAGCTTTGCTCTCCCACAGTGATCGTTCCCACGCTCTGGTGAACTGACCCCACAAAGTTGGACGATTTTCTATCTATGCCTGAGCGGCCTGAATTCTGTATTCAACAGGACTCAGGCCGTTTAGCTTCAGTCTGATACGCGAGTGATTGTAATACTGGATGTACTCGTCGATGCCTGCGTGAAGCTCATCCAGGTCGTTAAATTTGTTCAGATAAAAAAATTCGGACTTCAGTGTGCCGAAGAAACTCTCCATGGCCGCGTTGTCATAGCAGTTACCCTTGCGCGACATGCTCGGCGTAACGGAGCGTTTTTTGAGAGCCCGCAGGTAAATGGGCATTCGATACTGCCAGCCCTGGTCTGAGTGCAAAACCGGTTTCTCATGCGGCTGAAGCCGCTTGAATGCACCTTTGAGCATCTTCCCGACCATATCGAACAGCGGTCTTCTGGCAACCTCGTAGGAAATGATTTCACCGTTGTACAGATCCAATACGGGAGACAGATAAAGCTTCTGACCTCCAACTTTGAACTCTGTAACGTCGGTTACCCACTTTTGATTGGGTGACGGAGCTTCGAACACACGCTTCAAAAGATTAGGCGCTGCCTTGCCTACCTCCCCCTTGTAGGCCCTGTATTTCTTCACCCGCACCAAGCTCTTGAGCTGAAGCTGCGCCATCAGTCGCTGAACAGTCTTGTGATTGACGAGATGACCAGCGCTCCGTACAGCAGCCGTTATGCGGCGATAGCCATACCGGCCCTTGTGCTCGTCGAACGTCGAGCGAATCTTGTCTTTCAGTTCTGCGTACTTATCAGCCGCTTGCAGCGCCTTTTGCTGATAGTAAAAGGTGCTGCGTGCCAAACCGGCAAATTTCAGCAGGCTTTCGAGAGAATGCAGCGGCCTCAGTCCTATTACGATTTGCGCTTTTTCTGCTGCGCTACTCGTTTCTTCTCTTGAACCAAGGCATCGAGCTTTTTTAGGTAGTCGTTTTCCATCCGCAACTGCTTCACCTCGGCAAGCAAATCATCGCGTGAGCGCGATCCTTCATCGGTTGAGCTGGGTTGAACAGGAGGAGTGGTGGTCGGCATTTTTTTCGGACGTCCGGCTCTATTAGGCTGCTTGGTAAGGGCATCAAAACCGCCCTCATCAAAGCGGCGTTCCCAGAGACCGATGATGTCGAACTTACGGATGTCGAACAAGGCCGCCGTCTGCCGATAGGACAGATGTTCCTCACGCATACGTTTCAAAACAGACAGTTTGAAGTCGTTGCTATAGCGCTGCAGTTTTTTCTCTTTAAGCCCAGCAACGCCATGCACTTGATAGGCCGCGACCCACTGGCGAAGGGATGAAAAGTCCACATTGTGACGGTGTGCAACATCCCTCAAACCCGCGCTACCGGAACAATAGTCCTGCACGGCTGCGAGTTTTGCTTGCTCTGTGTACTTACCCATGACACCCCCCAAGGTTGTGTCCAACCTTTGGGGGTCAGTTCA
>JAFHKH010000660.1 GCA_016937595.1 Pseudomonas cedrina subsp. fulgida
CACCTGCTCAAGGCCGAGCACGGCCTGAAAATCGCGGTGATCGAAAACGAATTCAGCGATGCCGGTATCGACACCCAACTCTTGGGCGCAGAACCGGTGCAAGTCATGACCCTGTCCAATGGCTGCGTGTGCTGCACCATCCACACCGACCTGACCAAAGCCCTGTACCTGTTGCTCGAACGCCTGGACAGCGGTGAGATCGCCTTCGACCGCATGGTGATCGAGTGCACCGGCCTGGCCGATCCGGCCCCGGTGGCCCAGACCTTTTTCATCGACGAGGAATTGCGCGAGCGCTATATCCTCGACGGCATCATTACCCTGGTGGACGCCGCCCACGCCGAACATCACCTGACCCAGACCATCGCCCAGGCCCAGATCGGGTTTGCCGACCGTCTGCTGGTGAGCAAACGCGACCTGGTGGACGACGCCACCTTCGAGGCGCTCAGCGAACGCCTGACCCGCATCAACCGTCGCGCGCCGATCCGCGTGGTGGACCACGGCAACATTGACCTGGCCGAACTGCTCGATGTGCGCGGCTTCAACCTCAACGCCGGCATGAGCCTACGGCCGGTGAACGCCGCGCCGTCCATCGACCGTATCTCAAGCCTGGTGCTGCGCAC
>JAFHKH010000661.1 GCA_016937595.1 Pseudomonas cedrina subsp. fulgida
CAGCACGCGCACGCCTGGGCATGAGCGTGGGCGGCCTGCGCAATCAAGCGCAAGTGGAAGCCATGAAAGGCGTGCATTCGGTGCACGTGCTGCCGGGTGCGGTGGCGGTGGTGGCTGAACGCTGGTGGCACGCCAAACGTGCGGTCGAAGCGATCCAGGTCGACTGGCAGGAAGCGGCGGCCGACTCGAGCGTGCGCGTCATGCCGGCGGACTTTTCCAGCGATAAGTACCGCGATTTTCTCGCCGTCCAGCAAGGCCCGGCCCGCGACGAGGAAAATGAAGGTGACGTCGGCGCCGCATTGGCCGGCGCCAAGACCCGCGTCGACGCCACCTACCACAACCAATACGTCAACCACGCGCAGTTGGAGCCGCCGTCGGCCCTGGCCCGCTACAACGCCGACGGCACGCTGGATATCTGGCTGCCCAACCAGGCGCCGGACATGTTCCGCGCCGACATCGCCAAGCGCACCGGCCTCGACGTGGCGCAGATCAACCTGCATTCGCCCCTGCTGGGCGGGTTTTTCGGCCGGCATTTCCTGTATGACTCGGCCAACCCCTACCCCCAGGCCATCGCGTTGGCCAAAGCCGTGGGCCAGCCGGTCAAGGTGATCTGGACCCGCGAGGAAGAGTTTCTGCGTGACGTATTGCGCCCGGTGGCCGTGGTCAAGTTCCGCGCCGCGCTGGATGACAAGGGCCTGCCGATAGCGATCGAAGCGGTGAGCGCCACCGAAGGCCCGAGCGAAGCCATCGCCGGCAAACAGGGCGATAAAATCGACCCCACGGCCCTTGAAGGGTTATCGGGCAAAGCCTACGCCATCCCCAACAAACGCATCGCACAGATCTACGTCAAAGGCCCGGCGATGCTGGGCTACTGGCGTTCGGTGGGCAATTCGCTCAATGACTTTTTCTACGAGGCGTTCCTCGATGAGCTGGCTGACAAAGGCGGCCAGGACCCCTATGAATTGCGCCTGCACCTGTTGCGTGACAACGCACGGCTGACCACCCTGCTGCACGCGGTGGGCGAGCTGTCCGGCGGCTGGAAGCGTGGCCCGTTCACCGCCGAGGACGGCAGCCGACGCGCGCGCGGCGTAGCCATGGCCTCGCCGTTCGGCTCCCACGCGGCAGTGATTGCGGAAGTGTCCATCGAGAACGGCCGGGTCAAAGTCCACGATATCTGGCAGGCCATCGACCCGGGCAGCATCGTCAACCCGGCGATTGTCGAGGCGCAAGTCAATGGGGCGGTAGCCTTGGGGTTATCCCAGACGCTGCTGGAAGAAGCGGTGTACGTGGACGGCATGCCACGGGCGCGCAACTACGACCTGTACCCGATCCTGGCGGCGCGCAAATGGCGCGGGTGCATGTACGGATTGTCGAAAGTGGCGAAAAAATGGGCGGCATCGGCGAGCCGCCGTTGCCCGCCGTGGCGCCGGCCGTGGCCAATGCGGTGGCGCAACTGACCGGCCAGCGGATTCGCAGCCTGCCCTTGAGCCGACACACCTTCAGCTGACTTTCAGGAAACGCCCATGAACAACCGTCGATTCGCAAGAACCGCAGGCTGGCTGGCGCTGCCCTGCCTGGCCGCGGCAGGCCTGCTGGCCTGGTATGTCACCCGCGAGCCCGCTACCCCATTCGAACAGGCACCCGCCGCCGCCACCTTCGAGCCCGCCCTGGTCAGCCGTGGCGAGTACGTCGCGCGTCTCAGCGACTGCGTGGCCTGCCACAGCCTGCCGGGCAAGGCGCCGTTCGCCGGAGGCCTGGAAATGGCCACGCCGCTGGGTGCGATCCACGCCACCAATATCACCCCGGACAAAACCACCGGGATCGGTGCCTACAGCCTGGCCGACTTCGACCGGGCGGTGCGCCAGGGCGTAGCGCCGGGTGGCCGCCGCCTGTACCCGGCCATGCCCTACCCGTCCTACGTAAAACTCAGCGATGACGACGTGCGCGCGCTGTATGCGTTTTTCATGCAGGGCGTGCAACCGGCCAACCAGGCGAATATTCCCAGCGCGATTCCCTGGCCGCTGAATATGCGCTGGCCCATCGCCCTGTGGAACGGCGTCTTCGCGCCCACCGCGACCTATGCCGCCAAGGCGGGTCAGGACGCGCTGTGGAACCGTGGCGCCTACATCGTCCAGGGCCCCGGCCACTGTGGCAGTTGCCACACGCCGCGCGGCCTGGCCTTCAACGAAAAAGCCCTGGACGAGTCCGGTGCGCCGTACCTCGCCGGCGCCCTGCTCGACGGCTGGTACGCACCGAGCCTGCGCCAAGACCCCAACACTGGCCTGGGACGCTGGAGCGAGGCGCAGATCGTGCAGTTCTTGAAGACCGGGCGCAACGCCCATGCGGTGGTCTACGGCTCGATGACCGAAGCCTTCAACAACTCGACGCAGTTCATGCGGGACGATGACTTGGCGGCCATTGCGCGTTATCTCAAGGCACTGCCCGGCGACCCGCAACGCGACGGCACGCCCTGGCAGTATCAGGCGGTGACCGCGCGCCAGGACGCCCCCGGCGCCCACACCTATGCAACCCGCTGCGCCGCCTGCCATGGCCTGGACGGCAAGGGCCAGCCCGACTGGATGCCACCGCTGGCCGGCGCCACGTCGCTTGGCCAAGGAAAGCGCCTCGGCGATCAACATCACCCTCAACGGCTCGCAACGCGTGGTGGCCGCCGGCGTACCGGATGCCTATCGCATGCCGGCGTTCCGTGAGCAATTGTCCGACCAGCAGATCGCCGAAGTGCTCAGTTATGTGCGCGGGACCTGGGGCAATAATGGGGGCGCGGTGGACGCGAAGGCAGTGGGCAAGCTGCGTGGGCAGACCGACCCGGCGAGCAGCAGCCCGATCATCCTGCAGATGCGCTGAGTTCAGGGCTTCAGGTTTTTCACACTGGCAAATGTCGCCTCGCCCCGTGCCTGTTCCATGACATTCATGGGCATGGGCGCAGGCGACGCGCGGATAACCGGCTTGAGCACGATGCGCGCTCGCTGTCCATCGCTGAACGTTCGTCGCTGGGCGGCACGCCGAAGTATTCGCGGTAGCATTTGGAGAAGTGCGGCGTGGACACAAAGCCGCAGAGCACCGCCAACTCCACGATTGAGATCGGCGTCTGCTTGAGCAACTGCCGTGCGCGGATCAACCGCAGCCTGAGGTAGTAGCGCGAGGGTGAACAGTGCAGGTATTTCTGGAACATGCGCTCCAGCTGACGGCGTGACAACGCGACGTAGGCAGCCAGCGCATCCAGCTCGATCGGCTCTTCCAGGTTGGCCTCCATCAACGCCACGATTTCCTGCAGCTTGGGTTGCTGGGTGCCGAGCATGTGCTTCAGGGGTACACGTTGATGGTCCTGCTCGTTGCGAATCCGCTCGTACACAAACATGTCGGAAATGGCCGCCGACAACGCGTGCCCATGATCACGCCCGATCAGGTGCAACATCATGTCCAGCGGGGCGGTGCCGCCCGAACTGGTGAGGCGATCGCGGTCGAGGCTGAACAGGCTGGTGCTGAGCGTCACCCGTGGAAAGGCCTCCTGCATCGTCGCCAGCCACTCCCAATGCACGCTGCATTCATAGCCATCGAGCAAGCCGGCCCGCGCCAGCACCCAGCTACCGGTACAAATGCCGCCCAGGCGTTTGGACTGACGCGCCTGGCCGCGCAACCACTTGACCAACTCGGCCGTGACGGTGGTTTGAATACCAATGCCGCCGCAGACGATCACGATGTCAGCAGAGGGCGCGCTGAGTATCGACGCGTCCGGGGTGATGGGCACGCCGTCACTGGCCCACACCGGGTTACCGTCGGCGCTCGCGGTGTGCCATCGGTACAGCTCCTGGCCCGACAACTGGTTGGCCATGCGCAAGGGCTCGACCGCCGAGGCCAGTGACATCAGGGTGAACTGGTCCAGCAGCACAAAGACGATGCTGCTGACGGCGCCCCGTCATGGCTGCGAGGCTGCGGCCACGCTGTGTGGCGTGCGTTCGTGCGGCCGCGCGGTGATCAATCCGATCAACGAAATGATCAACGCCAGGCCGAGGGTCGAAGACACTTCAAAACGGTGTTCGGGCGCGACCAGCATCGTCGCCAGCGCGGCGCAAATGAACACGATCACCAGCCAGGTCAGCCAGGGAAACAGCCACATCTGGAAGGTCAGCGTGACGTTGCGCTGGCGCAGGATCCTGCGCATGCGCAGTTGGGAAACGGCGATCACCAGGTACACCAGCAAGGCGATGGCACCGGAGCTGGCCAGCAGGAATTGAAACAGCCCGGCCGGCATGAAGTAACTGAACAGGGTCACCCCGGCGCCAAGAATCGTGCTGGCAATCACCGCCGCCCTGGGCACGCTTGCCGCAGAGGTCTTCTTCATCAACGCGGGCGCGTCGCCGCGCTTGCCCAGGGAAAACAGCATGCGCGAGGCAATGTAGATGGAGGAGTTCATGCAACTGGCCACGGCGATCAACACCACCACGTCCACCATCATCTTGGCGTGGGGAATGTTCATCAGTTCCAATGCCCGCTGATACGAACCCACCGAGGCCAGCAGCGGGTCATTCCACGGCACCACGGAAATCACCACAAAGATCGACAACACGTAGAACACACCGATCCGCCACATCACCGAACGCGTCGCGCGGGCAATGTTCTGTGCCGGGTTGCTGGATTCGGCCGCCGCGATGGTGACCGCCTCGGTGCCGATAAAACTGAACATGATGGTGATGAAGGCACCGACCACCGCCGACAGCCCGTTGGGCGCGAAACCGCCGTGCTCGCGCATCAACTGGCCGAGCCCGCTGGCTTCACGCTCCGGAATCCAGCCCATCAGCACCGCGAACCCCAGGCCGATAAAACCGATGATCGCGATGACCTTGGCCATGGCGAACCAGAATTCGAACTCGCCGTACTTGGACACGCTGAACAGGTTGGTGACCACCAACAAAAAGATCGACAACAAGGCAAACAGCCAAGCGTCGATCTGCGGGAACCACTGGTTGAGAATATGCCCGGCGGCAAGCGCTTCGATGGGAATCACCAGCACCCAGAACCACCAGTACAGCCAGCCGATGGTGAAGCCGGCCCAACGGCCGATGGCCTGGTCGGCATAGGTCGAGAATGAGCCGGTATCCGGGTTGGCCACCGCCATCTCGCCGAGCATGCGCATGACCAGCACCACCAGCACGCCGGAACACAGATAGGCCAGCAGCACCGCCGGCCCCGCCGCCGCGATGGCATGCCCGGAACCGACAAACAGCCCCGCGCCGATAATGCCCGCAATCGAAAGCATGGTGACATGACGCGGCTTGAAGCCTTGCGCCAATTGGCCGTTTGAAGCGTTGGAAGGGAGGCTATTCATTGTTTTTTGTTGTTCTCGGTGATCGACGTCAAGGCCTGCTGACTAAAGCGTCAGGCGATCATCATTTATTAATGATGGGTCACCTTACGCGGCCTGACTTCAGCGAAAACAGCCTGAAAGCGGCAGGAGTTGGCCTGATATCGACATGGGGCCTGATCTGACGATGGAATCAGCGTCCGACAACCTCACCGCCGAATGCCAGCACGCGAGCCGTTACTGGCAGGCGCCAACCCCTTCAGCACGCACCGCGCTCGCCAATGCCCGCTGGAATTTCTCCACCAGCAGGTCAATTTCCGCAGCCTGAATGGTCAGCGGCGGCAAGAAGCGGACAACGGCACCGTGGCGTCCGCCCAATTCCAGAATCACTCCCTCGCGCAGGCAATGCTGTTGAATGGCCTTGGCCAGCGCGCCATCACCCACCGGCACCCGTGTGTTGCGCGAGGACGTGCTGACGATTTCGACCCCGACCATAAGACCTCGCCCGCGCACCTGGCCAATGCACGGATAGTCGCGCTGCAGGTGATCCAACTGCCCCATCAGCCGCTCGCCCATGGCCCGGGCATGTGCCACAAGACCGTGTTCCTGGATGAAGCGCAAGGTCGCCGTCCCGGCCGCCATGGCCATCTGGTTGCCCCGAAACGTTCCTGCGTGGGCGCCGGGCTTCCATACATCCAGACCGGCGCGGTAAACCATCACCGCCAGGGGCAGGCCGCCGCCGATGGCCTTGGACAAGACCAGGATATCGGGCTCGATATCGGCATGCTCGAACGCAAACATGCGTCCCGTGCGCCCCAGGCCGCTTTGGACCTCGTCGATGATCAATGCAACGCCATGTTCCTGGGTCAATTTACGCACCCCTTGCAACCAGCGTGCGGGAGCCGGGATAACGCCACCTTCACCCTGCACCACCTCCACCACCACGGCGGCGGGAAGCAGCACGCCGGACTCCGGATCGGTCAGCAACTGCTCGATGTAACTCAGGCCAGCATCAATGGCGGCTTCTCCCCCGATGCCAAACGGGCAACGGTAGTCATAGGGAAAAGGCAACACCTGCACATCGGCCATCAGCGAACCGGGCAATTGCTTGGGCCCCAGGTTGCCCATCAGGCTCAACGCGCCATGGGTCATGCCGTGATAACCGCCGGAGAAGCAGAAAACACCTTTGCGCCCCGTGGCTATTTTCGCGAGCTTGAGCGCGGCCTCAATACCATCGGCACCGCTCGGGCCGCAGAACTGGATACGGGCCTGGGCCGCGAATGCCGGCGGCAAGGCGGCGAACAGCGTTTCGACAAACTGGTCCTTGACCGGCGTGGTCAGGTCAAGGGTGTGCAATGGCAAGCCTGAATCCAGGGTGGCGCGCATCGCGGCGATTGCCTGCGGGTGGTTGTGCCCCAGTGCCAATGTGCCCGCCCCCGCCAGGCAATCCATGAACAGTTGGCCGCGGGTGTCAAGCACATACAAGCCATGCGCCTCTTTGAGCGCCAGAGGAATGCGCCGGGGATAGGAGCGCGCATTCGATTCGCGCGCAGCCTGGCGCTCCAGCAGTTCGTCGGGCGGAAATTCGCGAGCCGGCTGCAGACGGAAAGACTCGAAGGTAAAGGTCGATACGGATTCCAACGGGCACTCAACGCGTTCCATGGGGGTGTCCTTGTCCAATGAGGGTCAGCTCTGATCGCCGGCTTGGAGGGCTGTTCGCAGGCTTAGCGGGCGCATGTCCGTCCAGTGCTGTTCAATCCAGGCCAGGCAGGCGGCTTTGTCGCCTTGCTGGCCCACCGTATGCCAACCCTCGGGCACGGCCTTGTAGTCCGGCCAGATCGAATACTGCTCTTCATGGTTGACCACCACGATAAAACCGCCATCAGCCTTGTCCCAACTCATTTTCTGATCCTTGCAGGAGAGTGATTCGATGAAACCGCGGCGTGCTGAATACGCTCCAGGGCCGCCCTAAAAAAAGCATGCGAATGTTAATAAATATTATTAACGCTTGATATTGGTTTCGGATAGTATTCCTCGGCGCGAGGAAACGCACCAGAAAAAGGCGCTTTCCAGGATAAAAATGACATAACGGAGCATGTGCATGGGACGAGGAGTCGAGTACGCAACAGGTCTGACCGTGTGCCCGCTGATGGCACAGGAAACCCTGCCATTGCTGGTCGAAAACCTTCGAGGCCGGCCGCTGTGCCTCAACGAACTTCGCACACTGGCCAATGACCATTTACCCGAGTCCGGCGCCCTGCTGCTGCGCGGTTTCGAGGTGTTCGGCGAGCAGGCGTTCCAGGCGCTGGTGCGCGGTTTCGGTCACGAGCTGCTCAACTATGAGTTTGGTTCGACCCCGCGCAAAGCCGTCGAAAAGGGCGTCTACACCTCCACCGAATACCCCGCCCACCAAGTCATTCCGCTGCACAACGAACAGTCCTACACCCTGCAATGGCCAATGAAGATCTGGTTCCATTGCATGCAGCCCAGCCTCGAAGGTGGCGAAACGCCCATCGCCGATAGCCGGCGTATCTTCAACAGCCTCGACCCTGCCTTGCGCCAGCGCTTCACCGACAAACGGCTGATGTACGTGCGCAACTATGGCAACGGCCTGGATTTGTCCTGGGAGCAGGCCTTCAACACCGAAGACCGGGCTGTCGCCGAAGCCTACTGCCGGGCCAACCGGATTGCCTTCGAATGGAAGGACGACGGCGAATTGCGCACCCGTCAGATCTGCCAGGCGGTGGCGCGCCATCCGTACACCCAGGCCTGGGTGTGGTTCAACCAGGCGCACCTGTTCCACGTTTCCAACCTGCCTGCCGCGGTTCGCGAAAGCCTGCTGGCGATAGTCGATGACCCGCTCGACCTGCCGCGTAACGTTTATTACGCAGACGGCAGCGCGCTCGAAGAAAGCGCACTGGATGAAATCCGTGGCGTGCTGGATGACTGCAGCGTGTCCTTTGCCTGGGAAAAAGGCGATGTACTGATGCTCGACAACATGTTGGTCGCGCACGGACGCGCCAGCTTCAAGGGGCCGCGGCAAGTGATCGTGGCCATGGCTGAACCTGCGCAGGAGTAACCCCACATGAGCCGCCGCCACTCGCCGCAGTTGGCCAGCCCGGGGCAATATGCCCTGTGGCAGTTCCACCAACTGAACCCGACCAGCCCCGCCTACAACATGGTCGCGGCGCGCGAGTTACGCGCCGACCTCGACCCGGTCGCCTGTGCCAGGCCTTTGGACGGGTGGTCGAACACTGCGAGACGCTGCATTGCGGCTATCGCGAAGAGGATGGCCAACTCTGGATGGTGCGCCCCGCGCAACTGCGCATTGATGCAACCGCACAGCGTATCGACGATCTCGACACCCAGGGGATCGAGGCATGGATCGCCACCCATGCCGACCAGCCATTCGACCTCACGGCAGCCCATATTTGTCGACTGCGCCTGTTGCAGTGCCAGGGTCGCCTCTATCTATGCATGGCGGCGCACCACATCAGCGGTGACTTTCTCAGTGTGGAGTGGATGCTCAAACTGACCTTCAGCGCTTACCACGCCCAGCTCAGCGGTGAGCCGTTGGACTTGCCGGAGCCCGGCCTGTACTTCGACTGGCTGGACGAGCAACGCGAGCTGCTGACCCCCGACAAACTTGCGCCACTGTCCGACTACTGGCGCAACCGGCTCGGCGGCGCGCCGGCAGCCCTGAGCCTGGCGCCCGACAATCCTCGCCCACGAACACCGGACTACGCGGGCAATGAATTCGAAGTACGCCTCAGCCAAGCCCGGAGCGACGACCTGCGGGCCCTGGCCGACAGGCACAACGTCAGCCTGTTCGTGCTGCTGGCCGGGCTGTTCCAGGTGTTCATGCACCGCTGTACCGACCAGGATGATTTCCTGATCGGCACCCCGACCATGGACCGGCACAAAGCCCGTTACAAGCACCTGATCGGTTTTACCTTGAACAGCTTGCCCCTGCGCGGCCGTTTCGATCACAACCCGACCCTGGCCGAATGCCTGCGCGACACCGCCCAACAACTGCGCGAGGGCTTGCGCCATCGCCGTTACCCGGCGGCGCGGATGCAGGAAGATGCGGGCGGCGGCGCGCTGTTCCAGTGCATGATGACGTACATGCCCAGTCGCCGGGACGACCTCTTCAGCGAATACAGCCTGCACGAGTATCTCTTCACCCAGCGCGGCGCCGCCAATGAACTGAACCTGCGCTGGCAGGACGACGGCGTGCGGCTGTTAGCGCAGTGGCGCTACCGCACAGACCTGTTCGATGCGCAGCGCATTGCCAGGCTGGCCGAGGATTTCGCCTGGTTTGCCGCCCAGGCTCACGCGATGCCCGAAGCCCGCGTGTGTGACCTGCCCGCCGCGCCGCCGGCGAACGCCTCGACACAGGTCGGGCGCAGTCGCGCGCCGACGTTTGCCAGCGCCGTGGCAGCGTTCGACCATCATGTGCGCACCCACGGGCAACACACCGCCCTGCGCGACGCCCAAGGCACGCTCACTTATCTGGAGCTGGATCAGGCCGCGCTTGAGCTCGCCCACCAATTGCGCGCGGCAGGCGCCGGCGCCGGTCAGGTGATTGCCCTGGCCCTGCCCCGCAGCCGCGCGCTGATCACCGCCATGCTCGCCAGCTGGAAACTCTCGGCGGCCTACCCTGTGCCTGGACCCAGGCCTGCCCGTGTCACGCCAGAAGCAACTGCTCGACGACAGCGGCGCCAGCGTATTGATCCGCCCGGATCACTCGATACACGCCCTGACAGCAGACGCAACGCTGAGCGCTGCCACGACCGCCGCCGCCCACCCGCATCAACTCGCCTACCTGATCTACACCTCGGGCTCGACCGGCGCGGCCAAGGCCGTGCGCGTCACCCAAGGCAACCTTATTCACTACGCGGACGCCGTGATGCAGCCC
>JAFHKH010000662.1 GCA_016937595.1 Pseudomonas cedrina subsp. fulgida
GCGCCGGGGCGCCTTTCCAGTCGGCGAGGGAAGTGGACATGCTGCGCTCCTTAAAGACCTTGGCGAAATTGGATGAAGCCTGGGCGTTCGGCGATGCGTTCGTAAAGTTGAATCGCGGTGGCGTTGGTTTCGTGGGTCAGCCAATGCACCTTGCAGCAACCATCGGCCTTGGCGGTGGTGTAGACGAATTCGATCAATTTTCGTCCAACCCCGGTGCCACGCTGGGCCGGGTCCACCAGCAGGTCCTGCAGGTAACAGGAATTCTCAATGCTCCAGTTGGAGCGGTGGTAGATGAAATTGACCATGCCCACCGCCTTGCCGTCCTGCCAGGCCAGCGCCGAATGGGTTGGCTCACTGGCGTCGATCAGGCGCTGCCAGGTGCTTTGGCTAACGGCGTCCGGCAGCTCGGTGTTGTAGAACTTCAGGTACGCCTGCCACAGGGGCAACCAGGCAGCATGGTCGGTGGCGGTGACTGGGCGGATCTCGATGTGGCTCATTCTGACGCTCCTGGAGGGATAAGGCGCGCAACGGCCTGGTCGCGCGCATCGGTGCTGGCGGCCAGGCCTTCACGCACGCCGGCGATATCGGCCGGGCTGCGGTTCTGGCTGAGTTTGCGTTTGCCGATCAGGCGTTCGATTGGCAGAGCGAAGC
>JAFHKH010000663.1 GCA_016937595.1 Pseudomonas cedrina subsp. fulgida
GCCGGTCAGCGACACCATGCGCACCTTGCGGTGGCTGACCAGATGGCTGCCGACGCCTTCGCCGCCGCCACACACAATGTTGATCACGCCGCGTGGCAGCCAGTGGTTGAGCACAGGCGCCAGGGCGAGGATCGACAGCGGCGTGTGTTCCGAGGGCTTGAACACCAGGGTATTGCCGGCGGCCAGGGCCGGGGCGATCTTCCAGGCGGCCATCATCAGCGGGTAATTCCACGGCGCAATCGACGCCACCACCCCGATGGGGTCGCGGCGCACCATGCTGGTGTAGCCCGGCAGGTATTCGCCGCTCAGTTGTCCGGTCTGGCAGCGCACGGCCCCGGCGAAAAAACGGAACACATCGACGGTGGCGCTCAAGTCGTCCTGGCGCGCCAGGTGCAACGGCTTGCCGCAGTTCAGCGCTTCCAGGCGAGCCAGGTAGTCGGCTTGTTTCTCGATGGCGTCGGCGATGCCCAGCAAGGTATTGGCGCGTTGCTGCGGTGTGGTGCGCGACCAACCGGCAAAGGCACGATGGGCCGCAAGGATCGCGGCTTCCACTTGCTCGGTGCTGGCTTCGGCGATCTGGACGAGCACTTCACCGGTGGCCGGGTTGAGAATCGGCTCGGCGAAGCCCTGGCCCTGGACCAATTCGCCGTCGATCAGCAACGCAGTGAGCAGCGGGGTGGGCGCGCCGGACATTTTTCGTGATCTCTTTTCTTGTGTGGCCATGGGCGTTCTCTTGGTACGTCGCCCGGACCTTTCTCTTATGGACAGACAGAGACTAGAGGCCAGACGCGAGGTCAACAAATACTAAATACTGAAAGCAGCATTCGATTAAATAGAGGGCTTGCGTGGGTGCGGTTGCTCACGGGCGACGGTAAGGAACGGGTCCACCAGCGCCGGACGTGCCGTGCCCCGGCGCCACGCCAGGCGACGTCGAGGGTTTGGCTGAGGTCGGCGATCGGCCGCGCTTCGATGATATCGCCCTCCAGTGACCAGGGCCGGTAGGTCATGTCCGGCTGGATCGACACGCCCAGGCCCGCCGCCACCAGGCTGCGCACCGCTTCGGTGGAGGCGGTGCGCAGGGTCACGCGCGGTTGCAGGCCGGCACCGGTCCACAGGCGTTGGGCGTTGTGGCCCATTTCGTCGACGTTCAACTGAATCAGCGGTTCACGCGCCACATCGGCCAGGTTGATGCTGTCGTGGTCCAGCAGCGGATGCTGCGCCGGCAGCCACAACCGGTGCGGCGAATGAGTGAGGACTTCGGTCTGCAGGGCGTGGCGGTCTTCGAGGTTGGAAAGGATCAGCACGCCTACGTCGATTTCGCCGCTGACCAGCAGATGTTCGATATACGGGCGTTCATCCTCCATCACGCGGATCTCGACATTGGGGTAGGCACGCTGGAAGCGCGTCAGCAAGTCTGCGAGGTAATAACCGGCTACCAGGCTGGTCACGCCGATGATCAACTGGCCGGCGACCTGGTCGGTGCTCTGTTGCAGGCTGCGCTTGGCGTTGTCGACGGTGGCGAGAATCAGGTGCGCCTGGCGCAGGAATTGATGGCCCTGGTGCGTAAGCGTCATGCCCTTGGCATGGCGGTTGAACAGGGTGACGCCGATTTCCTGTTCCAACTGCTGGATCGCCAGGGTCAGGGTGGACTGGGAAATAAAGGCGGTTTGCGCGGCGGCGGAAATAGAGCCCGTCTCGGCGACGGCGATAAAGTGCCGGATTTGACGCAAGGTCATCATGCTGGAATCACCGGTGAGGTGTTTTTATAGATGTGCCTGAGTGTATATCGATTTAAGCGAAGGGTAGCCGCGTTACATCTGGAAGCACTCTAGATCAGGCCTTTTTGGCACTTAGTTTTACGCTGGCGGCCTATTGGTCCTATGAACCCAAGTGTCTGGAGGCTGCGAATGAATACCCGTGGATTGCTCGATCAGTTGCTCAAGTCCGGCCAGGACATGCTGCAAAACAAGGCTGGCGGCCAACGTAAACAGGACGATAAAGGCGCTCTGGGCGGTTTGCTCGGCGGTGGAGGCTTGGGCAGCTTGCTCGGTGGCGCCGGCGGTGGTGCCCTCGCAGCCGGGGCCATGGGCTTGTTGATGGGTAACAAGAAGGCCCGCAAGTTCGGTGGCAAGGCCCTGACCTACGGCGGCTTGGCGGCACTGGGCGTCATCGCCTACAAAGCCTACGGCAATTGGCAGGCGCAGCAGGCCAACGCGCCCCAGGGCGAGCCGCAGACCATCGACCGCCTGCCGCCGGCCCAGGTCGAGCAGCATAGCCAAGGCATCCTCAAGGCGCTGGTCGCGGCAGCCAAGGCCGATGGCCATGTGGATGAGCGCGAGCGCGCACTGATCGAAGGCGAATTCACCAAACTGGACAACGACCGCGAACTGCAAAGCTGGCTGCACGCGGAGCTGAACAAACCCTTGGACCCGGCCGACGTGGCGCGGGCCGCGGGCACGCCTGAAATGGCCGCCGAGATGTACATCGCCAGCGTGATGCTGGTGGACGAGGAAAACTTCATGGAGAAGGCCTACCTCGACGAACTGGCCCGCCAACTGAAACTCGAGCCAGGTTTGAAGGCAGAACTGGAAAAACAGGTGCGGCTGAGCTAATAAATACCGGCCTTATGCCGATCAAAATGTGGGAGCGCTTGCCCGCGAAGG
>JAFHKH010000664.1 GCA_016937595.1 Pseudomonas cedrina subsp. fulgida
AGCAAGCCTGCTCCCACATGGTTGAGTGCATTTCAGTTCAATCCAGCAAGCGGGTAATGGCCCGCACGATCATCTCGACTTCCTTGGCATCCAGGGTCAGCGGTGGCAGTAGCCGAATGACCTTGCCGCGCGTCACGTTGATCAGCAGGGCGTGCTCCTGCGCGGCGCGCTGGGCCAGGTCGCGGTGAGGGCTCGCCAGCTCGATCCCGATCATCAACCCCTGGCCCCGAATCGCCCGCACCTGCGGGTGCTCACTCAACTCCACCCGCAACCGCGCCAGCAAACGCTCGCCCTGTTGCGCAGCGTTCTGCAGCAAGCCCTGCTCTTCGATAATCTCCAGCACCGTGCAACCGACTCGGCAAGCCAGCGGGTTGCCGCCAAAGGTGCTGCCGTGACTGCCCGGCGTGAACAACTGGGCCACGGCGGACCGCGCCAGGCAGGCGCCGATCGGTACGCCATTGCCGAGGCCTTTGGCCAGGGTCATCACATCCGGCACGATGCCCTCATGCTGGAAGGCAAACCAGTTGCCGGTGCGACCAATGCCGGTCTGGATTTCATCGAGCATCATCAACCAGCCATGACGCGTGCAGTGATCACGCAAGGCTTTCAGGTAGCCGGGCGGTGCCGGCAATACGCCGCTTTCCCCCTGGATCGGCTCCAGCAGGACCGCCGCGATGCGCGTGCCGTACGTTTGAGTGACCGCCTCTATCGCTGCGATGTCACCAAAGCCGACCTTGAGGAAATCCCCCGGCAAGCGCTGGAAGCCCAAGCGCACCGATGGCCCATCGCTCGCGGCCAGGGTACCGAGTGTGCGGCCATGAAAGGCGTTTTCCATCACCACCACCAATGGCGCCTCGATGCCCTTTTTCCAGCCATGCAGCCGCGCCAGTTTCAGTGCAGTTTCGTTGGCTTCGGCGCCGGAATTGTTAAAGAAGGCACGGTCCAGGCCAGACAACTGGGTGAGGCGCCGGGCCAAGCGTTGTTGCCAGTCGATGCTGTAGAGATTGGAGGTGTGCAGCAACAGCCCGGCCTGCTCGCTGATCGCCGCCACCAACCGGGGGTGGGAGTGACCGACATTGGTCACCGCCACGCCGGCCACCGCGTCCAGGTATTCACGGCCCTGCTGGTCCCACAGGCGCGTGCCCAGGCCACGGGTAAAGCTCAAGGCCAAGGGTTGGTAAGTGGTCATCAGGCAGGCGGCGGTCATGATGCGGGCTCCAGTGTTGCGTTGTGATGGCTGTAGTATCGTTAGCCACCCGAGCTGGATAAACTCGGCATTCCTGCGATGACTTTAAATCAGGGCTTGATAATGGATCTGTTCCAGGCGATGTCAGTGTACGTAAAGGTAGTCGAGACCGGCAGCCTGACGGCGGCGTCACACGCTTGCGGCATGTCGACCACCATGGTCGGCAACCACCTGCGCGCCCTGGAGCAGCGCCTGGGCGTCAGCCTGCTCAAACGCACCACGCGCAAGCAGAGCCTCACCGAGTTTGGCGGCCAGTATTACCAGCGCTGCCTGGAAGTGCTGGGGCTGGTGGCCGACTCCGAGCAATTGGCTGAACAGGCCAAGAGTGAGGTGCCCAAAGGCAGCCTTCGCATTACCGCGCCGCCGGTGTTCGGCACCGAACGCCTTACCCCGGCCTTGAGCGAATTTTCCCGGCGCTACCCGCTGATCAACCTGTACGTGGTGTTGAGCAACGAGCGCATGGACTTGGTCGATAGCGGCTTCGACGTGGCGTTCCGTCTGGGCGAACTGGAAACATCCAGCCTGATCGCCAGGCCCCTGCAGGACTACACCCTCACCCTCTGCGCGTCACCTGAGTACCTGGCGCGACGCGGCACGCCGTTAACGCCCGATGACCTGCAGCAGTACGACTGCCTGGCATTCGCCTACCCGGCGAATGACAATTGGCGCGACACCGAAAAACGCTGGCGCATGACCGGCGATGGCGGCGAGCGGGAGGTTCCCGTGTCGGGCTCATTGACCATCAACAGCTCGCAAGGTTTGCGCCAGGCGGCGGTAAACGGCATGGGCATCATCATGCTGGCCGATGCCCTGGTGCAACCGGACCTGGAAAGCGGCAAGCTGGTGGCCTTGTTGACCCAGTATCGACTGCCCAGCCGCCCCATGCACCTGCTCTACGGCCAGGACCGTTATCGCCTGCCCAAGCTGCGCGCCTTTGTGGATTTCGCCATGGAAAAATGGGCACGCTAGAAGCCCACGCCCAGCTCACGCAACCGCGCCGCCGTGCGCTGCGCCGACACATGGTGGATGCCTTGCCAACCGAGCGCGACGGCCGCGTCGATATTGCCGGCGACATCATCGATAAACACCACTTCCTCGGGCTGGATATCCGGCAGATGGGCCCGAACCTGGCGCAGGCTCGCGTGATAGATCGCCGCATCCGGCTTGATCAGCTTCAACTCGCCTGACACCACGATGTCGCGAAAGCACTGCAGGAACGGGTAATGGGCCCGCGCATACGGGAACGTCTCTGCGGACCAGTTGGTAAGCCCGAACAAGGGCATGTTGGCAGCGTGCAGCGCCTTGAGAATCGCCACGCCGTCCGGCAGCGGGCCAGGCAGCATCTCGTGCCAGCGGTCGTAATAGGCCTGGATCAAAGGCTCATGCTGCGGGTACTGCTCGATGAGGCTGCGCGTGCCATCAGCCAGGGAGCGGCCGGCGTCCTGCTCGGTGTTCCAGGCCTGGGTACAGATGTTATCGAGAAACCATTGCCGCTCATGGTCGTCGGCAATCAGCTTGCGGTACAGGTGATGCGGGTTCCAGTCGAACAGGACACCGCCGAAATCAAAAACGACTGCACGAATGGTCATCGGATCCTCCGTTGGCATGCGTTGATAGCGGGAAGAGTCTGCCAGATTGAGGACAGCGAAGTGAGCGCGGTGGCGTGTAGGAGTGTTCCCAAAATTAAGCTTTATACAAAGCCAATGTGGAGCTGCTCGCGAGGAGCGGTGGGTCAGCCAACACATCTGGCGACTGACACTCCGCATTCGCGGGCAAGCCCGCTCCCACAGTTTTTGACCGCGTTTTAAGCCTGGATCAGGCCATTGATTTTCACGGTTGGATTGACGTCGGCGTCGTAATCCACGCCGTCGATTTCAAAGCCGAACAACCGCAGGAATTCAGCCTTGTAGCCGGCGAAATCACTGATCTCGTTGACGTTGTCGTCGGTGACCTGGTTCCACAGCGCAGCGACGGCGTCCTGGACCTTGGGCTCCAGTTCGGCCAGGTCGGCACGCAGGCGGCCGTCGGCGTCGAGTTTGGGCTGGGTGCCGTACAGGCTGTCCTTGAACAGACCGTAGACCTGCTCGATGCAACCTTCGTGGGTACCCTGCTCTTTCATCACTTTGAACAACAGCGACAGGTACAGCGGCATGATCGGGATGGCCGAGCTGGCCTGGGTCACCACCGCCTTGAGCACCGACACACGGGCGTCGCCCTTCAGTGCGGCGAGGTTATCGCGCAGGGTCAGGACTTTCTTGTCGAGGTCTTTCTTGGCTTCGCCGATGGAGCCGTTCCAGTAGATGTCCTGGGTCAGCTTCTCGCCGAGGTAGGTGAACGCGGTGGTCTTGGCGCCTTCGGCCAGCACGTCGGCGTCACGCAGGGCGTCGATCCACAGCTGCCAGTCTTCGCCACCCATGACTTTCACGGTGCCGTCGATTTCTTCCTGGGTCGCGGGCTCAAGGGTGGTGTCGACCACAACGCCCTTGTCGGTGTTGATACCGCGCAGGGTCACGGCTTTGCCGATCGGCTTGAGGGTGGAGGTATGCACCACGCCTTGCGGGTCGGTACGGCGCGGCGCGGCCAGGCTGTAGACCACCAGGTCGATCTTGCCCAGGTCTTTCTTGATGGTGTCGATGGTCAGGCGCTTGATCTCGTCGGAGAACGCGTCGCCGTTGATGCTCTTGGCGTACAGGCCTTTTTCGACGGCAAACTTCTCGAACGCGGCGCTGTTGTACCAGCCGGCGGAGCTCAGCTTGCCTTCTTCGCCTTCTTTCTCAAAAAACACGCCCAGGGTGTCGGCGCCGCAGCCGAAGGCAGCGCTGATGCGCGCGGCCAGGCCATAGCCGGTGGAAGCGCCGAGGACCAGCACTTTCTTCGGGCCGCCTTCGATGGCGCCGTGCTGGGTTACGTAATCGATCTGTTGCTTGACGTTCGCTTCACAGCCAACAGGGTGAGCGGTCACACAGATAAAGCCACGAACCCGCGGTTTGATGATCATAAAATGTCTGCCTCTTCCAAGGTGCCGAAGGCCAGTGGTGGCCATTCAACTTCAATCGTACCGGTCTATGACGTCCAAAAAACCGAAGCGTCACGATAGTCGCAAATCTTGCGATTACAAAATCCGATCCACGCGGTGCAACCGGCGCTGAAAACTGTGCAGCGCGTTCACGATTTCCCGCTATTTAAAAATGCCTATCCAGCGTCGAAGGCCTTATTATGACGTAGTTGTTTCAATATGTTTCAAAACCCCACCACTCGCAGCCACGGATCCGGACCTGTCGACTGGCGTCCTGCTGGAGCTGAGTAGCATGAACAAGCCCGCCTTGCGTAAAAAAGCGGTATCGGTCGCCTGGGTCTTTGGCGTACTGCTGATCATTGATGTGTTCCCCGAGACTACCCTGGTGTTTCTCGGCCTGGTGGTGGTCTGCGGGATCTACGACTTCCTGCGCAATGGCCTGTATGACGCGCCCACCATCAAGAAATATTTTATCGGCAGTGGCCGCAACACCTGGCTGCTGGCGCCGTTCAACACCCTGTTCGACCTGCTGAGCTCGCGTAACCGCCACGTCTACACGATGCCCGACCTGCCGGCGGCCTGGCGTGAAGAACTGCAACAGGTGATCGATGAGGCCATGGCCCACAAGGACGAGATCATCGGCTACCTGGACGAACGCATGGCCGAGAAAAAGCGCGGCATGTTGTTTTTCCAGTGGTACGGCCGGCCCATCGAAACCGCCCTGGACATTCCCAAATTGCGCGAAAAACTGCCGTTCGTGAAGACGATCGGCGTGTCGGTATTCAACGAAAACCGCTCGACCTCGTTTCACTTCGGCCCTCTGCGCATGATGTTCCGCGTGCTCTACAACATGGCACCGGCGCCGCATCACGAAGGCGTCTACATTCAGGTCGGCACGCACAAGCATTACTGGCACGACGACCCGCTGTTTATCTTCGATGACACGTTGATGCACGCGTCTTTCAACAAGAATGATGCAAAGCGTTACTGCCTGTTTATCGACATCGTGCGACCGACCGCCCTGCCCTCGGTGCTCAATGCCGTGATCGCAGGGTTTGCCGGCATGGTCTTTACCCTGCGTCGGGTTTTCTACAAAAACTGGAAGCTGATTCAGTAAGTTCTGCGGCATGATGGTGCTGGACGGTGTTTGCGCTCGGCCCTGCGCCTGAGGTAAATATCCGTCTCGTGCGACCGAATTCGGCGCCCACTCTTCTCAAGCCATCGCGGCCCCTTGCGGGTGCGGTGGCTGCGTTTTCAAGGAACCGGAATGCCCCAACGTCAAGTCATCAACGCCTCCGTCAGCCCCAAGGGCAGTCTCGAAACCCTCTCCCAGCGTGAAGTGCAACAACTGAGCGAAGCCGGCAGCGGCAGCATCTACACCCTGTTTCGGCAGTGCGCCCTGGCAATCCTCAACACCGGCGCGCACATCGATAACGCCAAGACCATCCTGGATGCGTACAAGGATTTTGAAGTGCGCATCCACCAGCAAGACCGCGGTGTGCGCCTGGAACTGTTGAATGCCCCGGCCGATGCCTTCGTCGATGGCGAAATGATCGCCAGCACCCGCGAAATGCTGTTCAGCGCCCTGCGCGACATCGTCTACACCGAGAACGAGCTGGACAGCCAGCGCATCGACCTGAGCAATTCCCAGGGCATCACCGACTACGTGTTCCACCTGCTGCGCAACGCCCGCACGCTGCGCCCGGGTGTGGAGCCGAAGATCGTAGTGTGCTGGGGCGGGCACTCGATCAATACCGAAGAATACAAATACACCAAGAAAGTCGGCCATGAACTGGGCTTGCGCAGCCTCGACGTGTGCACCGGCTGCGGCCCAGGCGTGATGAAAGGTCCGATGAAAGGCGCGACCATTTCCCACGCCAAGCAACGCATTACCGGCGGGCGCTACCTGGGGCTGACGGAGCCGGGCATCATCGCCGCCGAAGCGCCGAACCCGATCGTCAACGAGCTGGTGATCCTGCCGGACATCGAGAAACGCCTGGAAGCTTTCGTACGCGTAGGCCACGGCATCATCATCTTCCCGGGCGGTGCCGGCACGGCCGAAGAGTTCCTGTACCTGCTCGGCATCCTGATGCACCCGGACAACCGCGACCTGCCGTTCCCGGTCATTCTCACCGGGCCGAAAGACGCGGCGCCGTACCTGCAGCAACTGCACGCATTCGTCGGCGCGACATTGGGCGCGGCCGCGCAGGCGCACTACCAGATCATTATCGACGACCCGGCCGAAGTGGCGCGCCAGATGACCGCCGGCCTCAAGGCCGTGAAGCAGTTCCGCCGCGAGCGCAACGACGCCTTCCACTTCAACTGGCTGCTGAAGATCGACGAAGGCTTCCAGCGCCCGTTCGACCCGACCCACGAGAACATGGCCGGCCTGCAACTGAGCCACGCGCTGCCGCCCCATGAACTGGCGGCCAACCTGCGCCGTGCGTTCTCCGGGATCGTGGCGGGTAACGTGAAGGACAAGGGTATCCGTCTGATCGAGGAAAACGGCCCGTACGAGATTCACGGCGACCCGGCGATCATGCAACCGCTGGATGAGCTGCTCAAAGCGTTTGTCGCCCAGCACCGCATGAAACTGCCAGGCGGCGCGGCGTATGTGCCGTGCTACCGCGTGGTGCAATAAGCGAGCGGCGGTCGGTCATAGTTTGTATCTGTTTGGCGCGTGGCCGAGGGTGTGAGGAGCAGGAAACCGGTCTAGGGTTTTGACTGTTCCCCTCACCCACCTCTGCGAGCAATCTATGGACCAACGGATATTGTCCTCTGTCATTCCTTACCCTAAGGTAAGGAATATCACGATGGAGATCTTCACTATGGCAACCGCCACACTCACTTCGAAAGGGCAAATCACCATCCCCGTCCAGGTCCGTACAGCCCTGGGCCTGGAGACAGGCGACCGGGTGGAATTTGTCGAAATGGAAGACGGCAGGTTTTCCATCATTGCCGCGAGCAAAACCGTCAGGGACCTCAAGGGGCTGATCCGCAAGCCGCCACGGCCGTGTCCATCGAAGACATGAACAGCGCCATCGCGGCCCAGGGAGCGAAGGCGGGATGATCGGGCTGGATACCAACGTGCTGGTGCGCTATGTGACCCAGGATGATCCCGCTCAATCAGCCAAGGCGTCCCAACTGATCGAATCACTCACCGCCGCGTCACCGGGTTTTGTCAGCCTGGTGAGCATTGTGGAGTTGGTGTGGGTGCTGCAAACCTGCTACCAATCGGCCAAGAGCGAGGTCGTGATGGTGCTGGAAACCCTGCTGCACACGCGCGAACTGACCGTGGAGCATGCCGACATCATCTGGCAGGCCTTGCGCAAGTTCATTGCGAGCAAAGCTGACTTTGCCGACTGCCTGATCGAGCGCTGTGCCCATGCGGCCGGCTGCGAATACACCGCGACCTTCGACCTCGAGGCGGCCAGGGCGACGGGGATGAAACGACTGGCTTGAGGTTCCGGGTCTGCGACGCAGCCAACACGGGACAAACCCTAATGCCAGTCAGTTAAGGGCGAACATTCTACCTGTTGCGAGGGAGCTTGCTGCCGTTGGGTCGCGAAGCGGCCCTGAAAAGGCGACTGCTGCGCAGTCCAACGGGAGCTCCCTCGCCACGGATGACTTATCACCTGTCTACTTGAAGGCCTTGAAAGGGCTGGCCCTGTAACCCTCAGCGAACCCAGCCACCGATCTGCCAATGGTACCCGTCGTTGCGCTGCACCCAGTGTGGGTGCACATAGCGATAGCCCTCGCGCACCGGCTCCCAGTGACCGTGCACCGCGACATAGCGTCCGCCTTCCCAACGCCAATAACCGCGTGACCACACATACCCGTAGCGTGGCGCCGGCTCGACCTCGACCACTTGCACCGGCGGCGGTTGCGGCGCGACAACCTCGACGTATTCACGTTGCACCGGCCTGCGTTCGTGCACAACGCGCTCTTGTACACACCCGGATGCTGCGACGACCATGGCCGCCAGTGCCGCATAACGTAGCCACATACAAAACCCTCGGGCGCTGACGCCCACTGCTGTAAAAAAGCCCTCTTTTGCAGCCGCGCTCCCGCGTGGCCCTGGGTTCTTTTTTAACAGGTGGTGTCTGTCTACTTGCTGAACCCGCGGGCCTCAAGAAGCGCATGCGACGGTCGGTCGCTTGCAACGCACCAGCAGCAAGCCGGCGCCCACCACGGCCATGCCGGCGTAGGTCGATGCATGGATCACGTCGCCGAACATCAACGCCGCCCACACCAGAGTGACGGGCGGTTCCAGATAGACCAACGCCGCCACGTGAGTTGCGGTCATTACCCGCAGCAACATCCACAGGCTCAAGTAGGCGACGAAGGTGGAAAATACCGTCAGCCAGACAATCGAGACCAGCACCTCGGGAGCATGGGGAATGCTCAACGTATCGGTGTAGAGCACGGCGCCGGTGAAGCCGATCAAGGTCAGCAACGACTGGATGAACAGCGGCAACACCAGGCCCGCATCGTGGCGCTGTGCGCTGCGGCGCTCATACAACGTCGCCAGCGTCAGCCCGAGGGCGGCCACCAGTGGCAACAAGTACATCGCCAGGCTGACACCTTGGCCACCGCTGCCGTATTGGCCGGCGATGACAATCGAAACCCCGGCGAAGCTGATCATCAGCCCCACCCACTGCCAGCCGCCGCTGCGCTCGGTAGCGTTTCCCGTCGACAGCGCGGCCGTCATCAACGGCTGCAGCGCCGCGATAATCGCAGCAATGCCGGGCGGCAAGCCATTCTGGATCGCTACGTAGAGGCAGCTCAGATAAAGGAACTGCGACAGGAAACCGATAATGGCGTAGTGGCGAATCTGCACCCACGAAACCTTCAGTAACCTGGCGTTCAAGTACAGGCCCAGGCACACCGAGACCAACAGGAACCGCCAGAACAACAGGTTGAACGCACCGCTGCCTTGGGTACCCAGCTTTGCGCCGATGTAGCCTGAACTCCACGACAACACAAACGCCGCTTGCACTGCCAAGCCCCCCAGGGTTGATCGCTTCATGACGCCTCCTGCCTTGTACGTTGACGTAAAGGCTAAGGGCCGCGCATGATTCTGTATATTTGAATAATCTGCATCATCAATCCTAGAAAGTGGAATCATGGCTAAACAGCTGAATATCGATCTACTGCGTACCTTTCACGCCGTGGCGCGCTTTCAGCGCTTCAATGAAGCGGCCGATTATGTGCACCGCAGCGCGTCTACCGTGACCACGCACATCCAGAAGCTGGAGGATCAGATTGGTCAACGCCTGTTCAGCCGCAGCAACCAGGGCGTGGAGCTGACGCTGTACGGCAAGAAGCTGCTGGGCGAAACCACCGAGTTTCTCAAGAGCCACGACCGCCTGCTGATTTCACTGATGCCGCAACGCATGGAAGGCAAGATCCGCCTGGGGGTTCCCGACACCTATGCGCCCGCCTTCATCCAGCAGTTCCTGCCCAGGTTGATCGCCGAGAATCCGTTACTGGAGCTGGAGGTTGAAGCGCGCACCAGCGGTGAGTTGTTGAACCTGTTTATGGCAAACCAACTGGACCTGACCATCACAGTCAGCGCACACCCGCTGGCACAAGGCGAACGACTGGGGTTGGTGCAACCGCTGTGGGTCGCAGCCGAGCACTTCAGCTCCCCAGCGAATGCGCCGCTGCCCATCACCCTGCCCATCGCCGGTTGCCCGTACCGCGCAGCAGCCTTGCAGGCGTTGAAGGATCACGGCATTTATCACCGGGTGCTGCTGGAAAGTCCCAATACATTCGCGGTAGAAGCCTGCGTACGCAGCGGTGTAGCGGTGGGCTTGATGGAGCGAAGCCGCATGGGCGAGGGGCTGGTGGAAATGAAAGACCTGCCGCCGCTGCCGACACAGCATCTGTACTTGCTGTGCGATACCGGTAATGCACTCGCCCTGCATTTGCATGAGCAAGTCAGGCAATTCAAAGTCTGAAACGTCGACGGGTTGTTGCGACTGTGGCGAGCGGGCTTG
>JAFHKH010000665.1 GCA_016937595.1 Pseudomonas cedrina subsp. fulgida
CAACATAGAATCTCCCACATTTGAAATGTATTCACAAATCAAAGTGTGGGAGCGGGCTTGCTCGCGAAGGTCTCAAGGCCGCCGCTTAATTACGGTTTGATCACATGCCACGCGCCACCCTTGCCATCACCGGTCTTGTCACCGGCCTTCTTGTCATCCTTGTAGGTGTAGACCGGTTTACCGTCATAGGCCCACTGGCTGGTCTGGTCGTCACGGGTGATAACTGTCCATTTGCCCATCGACGTGTCGGTGGATTCAGCCTTCAGCGGCGGCCAGTTGGTCGCGCACTGGTCCTTGCAGACTGACTTGCCCTCGGCGTCCTTGTCGAAGGTGTAGAGGGTCATGCCCTTGTGGTCGACCAGCATCCCGTCTTTAGTCATCGCAGGTTCTGCCGCGAACGCCAGGCCTGGCAGGGTCAATGCCGCCGTTACCAGCAGGGCTTTCCACGAAATCGTGCTGTAAGTCATCGGAACCTTCCTTTTGTGGTTGTCAGGATTCGGACCCCTAGCGTAGTCCAGAGAGGCGCAGAATGCTCTAGCGACTAAATTACTGTCACACGACTGCAATAATTCCGTTATCTAATGCGGCGCAAGACAGTTAAATGACAAGAGGATTCAGGCAATGGTTGGCAGGAGCATTCTGATTGTTGACGACGAAGCGCCCATCCGCGAGATGATCGCCGTTGCGTTGGAAATGGCCGGCTATGACTGCCTGGAGGCGGAGAACTCCCAGCAGGCCCATGCCATCATTGTCGACCGCAAGCCCGACCTGATCCTGCTGGACTGGATGCTGCCCGGCACCTCCGGCATCGAGTTGGCCCGTCGGCTCAAGCGTGACGAACTGACCGGTGATATTCCGATCATCATGCTCACCGCCAAGGGCGAAGAGGACAACAAGATCCAGGGCCTGGAAGTCGGCGCCGACGACTACATCACCAAGCCTTTTTCCCCACGGGAACTGGTCGCGCGCCTGAAGGCCGTATTGCGCCGTGCCGGCCCGACCGATGGCGAAGCACCTATCGAAGTCGGCGGCCTGCTGCTGGACCCGATCAGCCACCGCGTGACCATCGATGGCACACCCGCCGAGATGGGCCCTACCGAATATCGCTTGCTGCAATTCTTCATGACCCACCAGGAACGCGCCTACACCCGTGGCCAGTTGCTCGACCAGGTATGGGGCGGCAATGTGTATGTGGAAGAACGTACCGTGGACGTGCATATCCGCCGCCTGCGTAAAGCCTTGGGCGAGGCTTACGAGAATCTGGTACAAACCGTGCGCGGCACCGGTTATCGGTTTTCCACCAAAAGCTGAGCCCGCCGGTTTTGTAGACTTAAGAGCCTGATTTAACAGCTGACAAGGACGCATGTTCACGTGAATCAAAACTGGCACGGCACCCTGATTCGCCACATGCTTTTGCTGATCACCGGCTGCCTGTTGGTGGGCCTGGTCAGCGGTTATTACGGCTGGAGCCTGGCGGCCGGCATTGGCTTGTACCTGGGCTGGACCCTCAAGCAATTGCTGCGCCTGCATGAATGGCTGCGCCAGCACAAACCCGACGAAGCGCCGCCCGATGGCTACGGCCTGTGGGGCGAAGTGTTCGACAGCATCTACCACCTGCAACGCCGCGACCAACGGGTGCGCGGACGCCTGCAAGCGGTGATCGATCGGGTGCAGGAGTCCACCGCCGCGCTCAAGGACGCGGTGATCATGCTCGACAGCGACGGCAACCTGGAGTGGTGGAACCGCGCCGCCGAGACCCTGCTGGGCCTCAAGACGCCCCAGGACAGCGGCCAGCCGGTGACCAACCTGGTGCGCCACCCGCGCTTCAAGGAATACTTCGAGCAGGATAACTATGAAGAAGCCTTGGAAATCCCCTCGCCCACCAATGACCGCGTGCGCATCCAGCTGTACCTGACGCGCTACGGCAACAATGAACACTTGATGCTGGTGCGCGACGTCACCCGCATCCACCAGTTGGAACAGATGCGTAAAGACTTCGTCGCCAACGTATCCCATGAGCTGCGCACACCGTTGACGGTGATCTGCGGTTACCTGGAAACGCTGCTGGATAACGTCGACGAGATCAACCCGCGCTGGAGCCGGGCCCTGCAGCAAATGCAGCAGCAAGGCTCACGCATGCAAACACTGCTCAACGACCTGTTGCTGCTGGCCAAGCTGGAGGCGACCGACTATCCGTCGGACAACCATCCGGTGGCCGTGCACAGCCTGCTGCAGACCATCAAGAACGATGCCCAGGCCTTGTCCGGCCAGCGCGAGCAACAGATCAGCCTGGAAGCCGACCCGGCCGTACTGCTCAAGGGCAGCGAAGGTGAACTGCGCAGTGCGTTCTCCAACCTGGTGTTCAATGCCGTGAAGTACACCCAGGACAAAGGCAATATCCGCATCCGCTGGTGGGCCGACGAACAGGGCGCACACTTGAGCGTGCAGGATTCCGGCATCGGCATCGATGCCAAGCACCTGCCACGCCTGACCGAACGCTTCTACCGCGTCGACTCCAGCCGCAATTCCAACACCGGCGGCACCGGGCTGGGCCTGGCGATCGTCAAGCATGTGCTGCTGCGCCATCGTGCGCGCCTTGAAATCAGCAGCGTGCTGGGGCATGGCAGTACGTTTATCTGTCATTTCCCTTCGACACAGGTGAGCCATTCACGGGTAGTCGAGCGTGATAAATAACCCGAACACAACAGAAAACCCATGTGGGAGCGGGCTTGCTCGCGAAGGCGGTGTTGCCGCTAAAGATGGTGCTGGTGCTTACGGTACCGCAGTTGCACTGGCTGACGACCTGATCGTTACCGGTCAAGTGTCGCTGGATTCCGCCAAGGGCTACTCCCTCGGCTGGCCCTGGTGTTGCTGGTCTGTTCGCTGCCGGTACTGCTACCGAAGCT
>JAFHKH010000666.1 GCA_016937595.1 Pseudomonas cedrina subsp. fulgida
CCACCCGGAAATCCTGATCGTCTCCAACATCATTGAAAACGGCCAATCCATTGGGCTGGGCGATGCGGGCAAATTCTGGCATTCGGACCTGTCCTATAAGGCGTTGCCAAGCCTGGGCTCGATGCTGCACGCCCAGGAACTGCCCAGCGAAGGCGGCGACACCTTGTTTGCCGATATGCATAAGGCCTGGGACCAACTGCCCGAGCACCTGCGCAAAGCGGTTGAGGGCCGCAGCGCCGCGCATTCCTACACCGCGCGCTACAGCGAAACCAAATTCGAAGGCAACTGGCGGCCCACGCTGACGCCCGAGCAGCTTGCCCAGGTCGCGGAAGTGGTACACCCCATTGTGCGCACCCACCCGGAAAACGGCCGTAAGGCGCTGTTCGTCAGTGAGGGCTTCACCACCCGCATCGTTGGCGTGCCGGAGGACGAGAGTCGCGATCTATTGGCCCAGCTCTACGCCCACAGCGTGCTGCCACACAATATCTACCGCCACCACTGGCAGCCCCACGACCTGGTGTTCTGGGACAACCGCTCGCTGATCCACCTGGCCGCCGGTTGCCCGAGCCATCTGCGCCGCAAGCTGTACCGCACCACCATCCAGGGCGACGCGCCTTTCTGACTCGGAGCATGACCATGTCCAGGAAAATTCCATTCGCACGGCTGGCCGCGACCGTCGGCCTGGGCGTCAGTCTGCTGGCCGGTAGCCTGGTCGCGCCAGCGGCCGCGCAAGCCGAAGGCGAGATTCGCATCGCCGAACAGTTCGGTATCGTCTACCTGCTGCTCAACGTGGTGCGCGACCAGAACCTGATCGAAAAGTACGGCAAGCAGGAGGGCATCGACATCAAGGTCGACTGGACCCAGCTGTCCGGCGGCGCGGCGGTCAATGACGCATTGCTTTCAGGCTCCATCGATATCGCCGGGGCCGGCGTCGGTCCGCTGTTGACCATCTGGGACCGCACTTACGGCAAGCAGAACGTCAAGGCCGTGGCTTCCCTGGGCAACTTTCCGTACTACCTGGTAAGCAACAATCCCAAGGTCAAGACCATTGCCGATTTCACCGATAACGATCGCATCGCCGTACCGGCGGTGGGCGTGTCCGTGCAGTCGCGCTTCCTGCAATACGCTGCCGCCAAACAATGGGGCGACAAGGCATTCGATCGCCTCGACAAATACACCCTTGCCGTCCCGCACCCGGACGCCACGGCGGCCCTGATCGCCGGCGGCACCGAGCTGACCGGGCA
>JAFHKH010000667.1 GCA_016937595.1 Pseudomonas cedrina subsp. fulgida
TCAACACCGACGCCAGCCAGGTGCGCATTGCCGATTTTGAAGCGCAATTGCGCCAGCAGATTGACCAACAATTGCTCACTACCTACGGCGTGCGTGTGGCCCAGGTGGGGATGGAACGGCTGACCCTGCCGTCGGTGACCCTCACCGCCACGGTCGACCGCATGCGCGCCGAACGTGAAACCATCGCCACCGAACGCACCGCCGTGGGCAAGCGCGAGGCGGCGCAGATCCGTTCCGCCGCCGAGCGCGATGCGCGCATTGTGCAAGCCGATGCCACGGTGAAAGCCGCCGGTATCGAAGCGCAATCGCGGGTTGAAGCGGCGCAGATTTATGGCCGGGCCTACGCCGGCAATCCACAGCTGTATAACCTGCTGCGGTCCCTGGACACCTTGGGCACGGTGGTTACACCGGGCACTAAAATTATTCTGCGCACCGACGCTGCGCCGTTCCGTGCATTGGTGGACGGGCCGAAGGATGTCCAGCCATGACCGCGCGTGTCAGCCCGGACAGCCCGTGGATCCAGGCCGGGCGCCTGACGTTCGTGGCGCTGTACGCGGTGACGGTGTTGGCGGCGTTGGCCTGGGCGTTTTCCAATGTGCGCCAGATCGACCCGCAGAACCGCGCCGTGGTGTTGCACTTCGGCGCCCTCGACCGTATCCAGAATGCCGGGTTGCTGCTGGCCTGGCCGCAGCCGTTCGAGCAGGTGGTGCTGTTGCCGGCCGCCGACCGGGTGATTGAACGCCGGGTGGAAAACCTGCTGCGCTCCGACGCGGCGATCCAGGCCGACCGCGTGGCCAGCTTCGCCACGCCGTTAAGTGATGCGCTGGCCGGTTCCGGTTACCTGCTGACCGGCGATGCCGGCGTGGTGCAATTGGATGTGCGGGTGTTCTACAAGGTTACCGAGCCTTACGCCTTCGTGTTGCAGGGCGCCCACGTACTGCCGGCCCTGGACCGGTTGGTGACGCGCAGCGCCGTGGCCCTGACGGCGGCGCGCGACCTGGACACGATCCTGGTGGCGCGCCCCGAACTGATCGGCACCGACAACGGCGCCGCCGAACGCCTGCCGTTCGCCGATGGCGAGTTCGACTTCGTGTTCAGCCGCTATTCGGCCCACCACTGGAGCGATCTGGGCCTGGCCCTGCGCGAAGTGCGCCGGGTGCTCAAGCCGGGTGGCGTGGCGGCGTTCGTCGACGTCTTGTCACCGGGTAGCCCGCTGCTGGACACTTACCTGCAAACCGTCGAAGTGCTGCGCGACACCAGCCACGTGCGCGATTACTCTGCCGCCGAATGGATGCGCCAGCTCAGCGAAGCCGGCTTGCACGTGCGCAATAGCAGTCGCCAGCGCCTGCGCCTGGAATACACCTCGTGGGTCGAACGCATGCGCACGCCAGAGGTATTGCGCGCAGCAATCCTTGAGCTGCAAAAAGCGATGGGCCAGGAAGTGCGCGATTATTACGAAGTCCAGGCCGACGGCACCTTCAGCACCGACGTGCTGGTGGTCTTCGCCGAACGCTGATTGAATTTTCCCGACCTGCCCGCGGGCAGGTCGCTCGATGAAATGAGGAACCCATGAGCAAGCAGATTCTGATTCTCCCAGGCGACGGTATTGGTCCGGAAATCATGGCCGAAGCGGTCAAGGTGCTTACACTGGCCAACAGCAAGTACAGCCTGGGCTTCGAGCTGAGCCACGACGTGATCGGCGGCGCGCCATCGACAAGCACGGCGTGCCGCTGGCCGACGAGACCCTGGACCCGCGCCCGCGCCGCCGATGCCGTGCTGCTCGGCGCCGTGGGCGGGCCGAAGTGGGACAAGATCGAACGTGATATCCGTCCTGAACGCGGCCTGCTGAAAATCCGCGCGCAACTGGGCCTGTTCGGCAACCTGCGCCCGGCCATCCTCTACCCGCAACTGGCCGACGCCTCGAGCCTCAAGCCGGAAGTGGTGGCAGGCCTGGATATCCTGATCGTGCGTGAGCTGACCGGCGGTATCTACTTCGGCGCGCCACGGGGCGTGCGCGAGTTGGAGAATGGCGAGCGCCAGGCCTACGACACCTTGCCGTACAGCGAGAGCGAAATCCGCCGAATCGCCCGTGTCGGCTTCGACATGGCCCGCGTGCGGGGCAAGAAAGTCTGCTCGGTGGACAAGGCCAACGTGCTGGCCTCCAGCCAACTGTGGCGCGAAATCGTCGAAGAAGTGGCCAAGGACTACCCGGACGTCGAACTGAGCCACATGTACGTCGACAACGCCGCCATGCAACTGGTGCGCGCACCGAAGCAGTTCGACGTGATCGTCACCGACAACCTGTTCGGCGACATCCTGTCCGACCAGGCGTCGATGCTCACCGGCTCCATCGGCATGCTGCCGTCGGCGTCCCTGGACACTAATAACAAAGGCATGTACGAGCCTTGCCATGGCTCGGCGCCGGACATCGCGGGGCAGGGCATTGCCAACCCGTTGGCGACCATTTTGTCGGTGTCGATGATGTTGCGTTACAGCTTCAACCTGGCCGATGCCGCGGATGCCATCGAGAAAGCCGTAAGCCTGGTGCTCGACCAGGGCTTGCGCACCGGCGACATCTGGTCGCAGGGTTGCACCAAGGTCGGTACGCAAGAAATGGGCGACGCAGTAGTCGCCGCGCTGCGGAATCTGTAATCTCTCGGGCCCGCTTGCAGTTGTTGCTGCAAGGCGGCCCACTTTTTAACAAGGTGTAGTTGCGATGAAACGTGTAGGTCTGATCGGTTGGCGCGGTATGGTCGGTTCCGTGCTCATGCAGCGGATGCTGGAAGAGCAGGATTTCGATCTTATTGAGCCGGTGTTTTTCACCACGTCGAACGTGGGCGGCCAAGGCCCGTCCGTGGGCAAGGACATTGCCCCGCTCAAGGACGCCTACAGCATCGATGAGCTGAAGACCCTCGACGTGATTCTGACCTGTCAGGGTGGCGACTATACCAGTGAAGTCTTCCCCAAGCTGCGCGAAGCCGGCTGGCAGGGTTACTGGATCGACGCCGCGTCGAGCCTGCGCATGCAGGACGACGCCGTGATCATCCTCGACCCGGTCAACCGCAAGGTCATCGACCAGCAGCTGGACGCCGGCACCCGGAACTATGTGGGCGGCAACTGCACCGTCAGCCTGATGCTGATGGGCCTGGGCGGCTTGTTCGAAGCCGGCCTGGTCGAGTGGATGAGCGCCATGACCTACCAGGCGGCCTCCGGTGCCGGCGCGCAGAACATGCGTGAGCTGATCAAGCAAATGGGGGCGACTCACGCGGCTGTTGCCGATCAACTGGCCGACCCGGCCAGCGCGATCCTCGACATCGACCGCCGTGTGGCCGAAGCCATGCGCAGCGATGCCTACCCGACCGAGAACTTCGGCGTGCCCCTGGCCGGTAGCCTGATCCCGTGGATCGACAAAGAACTGCCCAACGGTCAGAGCCGTGAAGAGTGGAAGGCTCAGGCCGAGACCAACAAGATCCTCGGCCGTTTCAAGAGCCCGATCCCGGTGGACGGCATCTGCGTGCGTATCGGCGCGATGCGCTGCCACAGCCAGGCGCTGACCATCAAGCTCAACAAAGACGTGCCGATCGCCGATATCGAAGGGCTGATCAGCCAGCACAACCCCTGGGTCAAGCTGGTGCCGAACAACCGCGATATCAGCATGCAGGAGCTGAGCCCGACCAAGGTCACCGGCACCCTGAATGTACCGGTGGGCCGTCTGCGCAAGCTGAACATGGGCAGCCAGTTCCTCGGCGCGTTCACGGTTGGCGACCAGTTGCTGTGGGGCGCGGCCGAGCCGTTGCGTCGCATGCTGCGGATTTTGCTGGAGCGTTGAGTGTTTGAGGCGTTAGGAGAAACCCGCGTTCTGGTGACAGGCGCGGGTTTTTTATTGTTTTTTCGGGCCTCTTCGCGAGCAAGCCC
>JAFHKH010000668.1 GCA_016937595.1 Pseudomonas cedrina subsp. fulgida
CGGCATCCTGCGGGACATCTTCTGCAACGACATCCCACTGGTTTTCCGCCGCGAGCTGTACGCCAGCGTGTCGTTCCTTGCCGCCTGGTTCTATCTGTTGTGCCTCTATTTGCAGTTGCCCAGCGAGCAAGCCATCCTGCTGACCCTGTTCAGCGGCTTTCTATTGCGCCTGCTGGCGATCCGGTTTCACTGGGAAATGCCCAAGTTCGTCTACAACGACGACGTGCACTAGCGCCGGGCGTGCTGGCTGAGCGCCCATTCCACGTGTTCGCGCACCAGTTCCGAGGGGTAATCGCGACGTGCCTTCAACGCTTCCAGCACCGGAATGCTCGACGGTGCATTGCCCAGGCCCACGGCGAGGTTGCGTAGCCAGCGCTCGTAACCGGCGCGACGCAGGGGCGAGCCTTCGGTGCTGCTGAGGAATTTATCCTCGTCCCACATGAACAGTTCGGCCAGTTCCGCGTTGTCCAGATTGTGCCGTGGCTTGAAATCACCTTCATGGGTGGCACGGGCGAAACGATTCCACGGGCAAACGATCTGACAGTCATCGCAACCGAACACGCGGTTGCCGATCAACGGGCGCAAGTCCTCGGGGATCGCGCTCTTGAGTTCGATAGTCAGGTAGGAAATGCAGCGCCGCGCATCCAGCACATAGGGACCAACGAAGGCATTGGTCGGGCAAATGTCCAGGCAGGCGGTGCAGCGCCCGCAATGTTCGGTGC
>JAFHKH010000669.1 GCA_016937595.1 Pseudomonas cedrina subsp. fulgida
GCCTGCGGGTCAACCCGCAGGTGAGCAGCTCCGACTACCTGCTGGCCGACCCGGCGCGCCCGTTCAGCCGCCTGGGTGAGTGGGACCCGGTGAAGATCGAAGGCGTGATCGAGCAGATCTCCGGCTTCATGTTCCACAACAATTGCGAGAACGGCGATTTCAGCCTGTTCGACAAGATGCTCGGCACCATCGAAGAACGCTTCGGCGCGCTGCTGCACAAGGTCAAGTGGGTCAGCCTCGGCGGCGGCATCCACTTCACCGGCGAAGGCTACGCGCTGGACGCGTTCTGCGCACGCTTGAAGGCGTTCTCAGAGAAGTATGGGGTGCAGGTTTACCTCGAACCCGGCGAAGCGGCGATCACCAACAGTGCCTCGCTGGAAGTCACCGTGCTCGACACTCTGTACAACGGCAAAAACCTGGCCGTGGTCGACAGCTCCATCGAAGCCCACCTGCTGGACCTGCTGATCTATCGCCTCAACGCCAAGCTGGCGCCGAGCGAGGGTGAGCACACCGTCATGGTGTGCGGCAAATCCTGCCTGGCCGGCGACATTTTCGGCGAGTATCAATTTGATCGTCCGCTGGCCATCGGCGATCGGCTGTCGTTCATCGACACCGCAGGCTACACCATGGTCAAGAAAAACTGGTTCAACGGCCTGAAAATGCCGTCCATCGTAGTGAAACAACTCGACGGTACAGTCGAGGTGGTTCGTGAATTTGGTTACGACGACTACCTGTCCAGCCTTTCGTAAGCTGGCGGATAAAGGAGAGATAAAGCAATTGAAAAAGAACGTTCTTATCATTGGTGCAGGAGGTGTCGCCAAGGTGGTGGCCCACAAGTGCGCGCAGCACAACGACGAACTCGGTCGTATTGCCATCGCGTCGCGCAACATCTCCAAATGCCAGGCCATCATCGACAGCGTCAAGGCCAAGGGTAGCCTCAAGGTGCCCGCCGACCTCCAGGCCTTCGCGCTGAACGCCCTGGACGTGGAAGCGACCAAGGCCCTGATCCGCGAGACCGAATCGCAGATCGTCATCAACGTCGGTTCCGCGTTCCTCAACATGTCGGTCCTGCGGGCCTGCATCGACACCGGCGTGGCCTACCTCGACACCGCCATCCACGAAGAGCCGGGCAAGGTCTGCGAGACCCCGCCGTGGTACGGCAACTACGAATGGAACCACCTGGAAGAGTGCAAACAGAAGAACATCACCGCCATCCTTGGCGTGGGCTTCGACCCAGGTGTCGTCAACGCGTACGCCGCGCTGGCGCAGCAACAGTATTTCGACCGCATTGACTCGATCGACATCCTCGACGTCAATGC
>JAFHKH010000067.1 GCA_016937595.1 Pseudomonas cedrina subsp. fulgida
GGCTTCTCAGCGGAAAGCAGTGGATCAGCCAACACATGCACTAGCTGACCCACCGCATTCGCGAGCAAGCCGCTCCCACATTTGTCCTGCATTGTTCAGGAAATCGGGTTACACACCCTGGCTACGCAACCAACTCATCAACTGCGGCAGCGGAAACGCCCCGCTCTGGCGCGCCACCTCCCGGCCATTCTTGAACAGAATCAAACCGGGAATCGAGCGAATCCCCAACTGCGCCGACAACTGCTGATTCGCCTCACTGTCCAGCTTGGCCAACCGGCACTTGCCCTCCAACTGCCCGGCCGCCTGCTCAAACACCGGCGCAAACGACTTGCACGGCCCGCACCAGTCGGCCCACACATCCACCAGCAACGGCAGGTCGCCCTTGATCTGGCTGGCGTAGTCGCCTTGTTTCAGCTCGAAAGGCTTATTCAACAACACGGGCTGCTTGCAACGCCCGCATTTGGGAGCATCACTCAAACGTTCGCCGGGGATACGGTTGAGGCCATTGCAATGTGGGCAAGGGATTACAAAAGTTTCTGACATGGTGGGCTCCTTGGGCGCTGCCAATGGCGTGTATTTGGAGTCAAGCCTGCGATTTATCAAGACTGGAGCTGGTGACTTATCCGCTCACAGTTCGGCCATGGTGATGTCGATTCGCTTATCTAGGCTGTTGGAGCCTGTTCTGTTTTGCACCATCGGTCTGTTTGCGGCTATAGCAAATTGAGATATTCAGAGTTCGGGTTTAACCTTCATAGCAAGATGCGATAAGGATGTTGCATGCGAGTAATCAGTGAGAAAAGGATCTGGGAAGCAAAGGAAAAGTGGCCGCGTTCAGCAACAGCTTTGGATCAATGGTATCGGGTAATGAAGCGAAACTGCCCCAAAGACTTTGCGGCGATGAAAACCATGTTTCCCGCCACGGATAAAGTAGGGGAGTTTCACGTGTTCGATATTGGAGGCAACAAACTGAGGTTGATTGCTGGCGTGGAGTATCAGCCGCAGCGCGTTTACATCAAACATCTGCTTGATCACCGCGATTATGAGAAGGATAAATGGAAGGAAAAAATCAAATGAGCGCGCTTATGCGAGTAGCGGCCGAACACTGGCAATTCGTTTCGCCAGTGCTGCGCAAACCGGAAAACGAGGCAGATTACGACGCTCTGGTGTGTGGTTTGGATGAGTTGTTAAGCCTGATTGGTGAAGACGAGGACAGTCCGCTGATGAGCTTGGTGGACATTCTCAGCGATTGGATTGAAGCCTACGATCATGAGCATCGCCCAATGCCCGTCGCCAGTGGTGTCGATGTGCTGCGCTACATGATGCGCGAACATAATCTCACCCAAAGCGACTTGCCAGGGGTTGGCGCACAATCGGTCGTCTCCGAAGTCTTGAGCGGGAAGCGCCAGCTCAACGTAAGGCAAATTCGTTGGCTGGCTGAGCGCTTTGGCGTTTCAGTGGAAACCTTCATTTAAAGGTTTCAGGACGAGCAACTAATCTCCAAATGCTTCCCCCAATCCGGCGGTCGCTGCGCGTATTGCTCCATCCCCGGCTGTTCCTCAAACGGTTTGGATAGCACCTCATGCAACCGCCGCACTTCGCTGTAATCCCCTGACTCGGCGGCAGTGATTGCGTTCTGTGCCAGGTAGTTGCGCAGGATATACAGCGGGTTCACCGCATGCATGCGCTCACGGCGCTGCTTTTCGCTACATTCCCCATCCCGTTCAACGCGGGCCTTGTACCGCTCGGCCCAGGCATCAAACCCGGCCCGGTCGACAAAATCATCGCGCAGCTTCGCTACCGCCATTGCCGCCGGTTCATCGCCCAGGCGGCGGAAGAACAAGGTGTAATCCACGCCGCTGTTCTGCATCAGCTTCAACAACCGCTCCACCAGTTGCTGGTCATCGTCTTCGGCGGTGGTGAGCCCCAGGCGGCGGCGCATCAAGTCCAGGTAATGAGCCTGGTACAGCGGCAGGTACAGGGCCAGCGCTTCTTTCAGCGCCTCCACGCTGATAAACGGCGTCAACGCCTGCGCCAGGGCGCTGAGGTTCCACTGCCCGATCGGCACCTGGTTGCTGAAGGAATAACGCCCTTCATGGTCCGAGTGGTTGCAGATGAAGTGCGCGTCGAAGTCATCCAGGAACGCAAACGGCCCGAAGTCGAAGGTGATGCCCAGGATCGACATGTTATCGGTGTTCATCACCCCGTGGCAGAAGCCATAGGCCTGCCACTTGGCGATCAGTTCGGCGTTGCGCTCGACGATTTCGCGGAACATGGCCAGGTAAGGCTCGGGCTGTTCGCGGCATTCGGGGTAGTGCAGATTCAGTACGTGTTCGGCCAGTTCAGCCTGCTGTTCGGGCTTTTTGGTGTAATAGAAGTACTCGAAATGCCCGAAGCGGATATGGCTGGGGGCCATGCGCAACACCATCGCGCCGCGCTCTTGCTTCTCGCGCCACACCGGTGTGCGGAACCGATGACGCACAGCGCGCGGCTGCTGGGGATGCCCAGCGCATGCAGGGCTTCGGAGGCCAGAAACTCGCGGATCGAAGAGCGCAACACCGCGCGGCCATCACCCATGCGCGAATAAGGCGTCTGCCCAGCGCCCTTGAGGTGCAGGTCCCAATGCTCGCCGGCCTGGTTATACACCTCGCCCAGCAACAGCCCACGGCCGTCGCCCAGTTGCGGGGTGTAGCCGCCAAACTGATGCCCGGAATAGACCATTGCCCGCGGTTCTGCGTCGGCCCACAGCTTGTGGCCGCCGAACAGTTCGGCGAATACCGGCGTTTCGGCCACCGCCGGGTCGAGGTCGAGCAGGGCCATGGCGGCGTTGCTGGCGACCACCAGGCGTGGGTTGTCGAGGGGCTCTGGCAATACGTGGGTGGAGAACGCGTCGCCCAGGCGGGCAAAGCGGTTGTCGAAAGTCAGTTCGTCGAGGGCTTTCACCGGCTACCTCCAGCGGGATGCCCCCAGCAGTTTTGCTGGGGGTAAGTGCGTTAGTCGAGTTTGCTCGGTGGGGGTTCCGGCGCATCTTCGACTTTACCGGCAGGCGGCTCGGGCGCGTCCTGCTCGGGCGCGGGCGCGGAGGCGATGGTCTTGCGCTCGTCTTCCACCGGCACCAATTTGTATTCCTGGCCGTGCATGTTCTTGAGGTACACCTCCATCTGCCGGAACGAGATGTTGATGTGCTGCTTCTTGAACTCGCGGTTGATGTAGCGGTTGACCTCGTCCAGCACCGGGTTGCGGTCGCCCAGGTCGCGCACGTGCATGCGCAGTTCGTGGTCGAGGGTGCTTTCGCCGAAGTTGAGGAAGTAAACGAGAGGCTCCGGTTCCTTCAATACCCGCGGGTTTTCCCTGGCGGCCTTGAGCAGCAATTCCTTCACCAGATCCAGGTCGGAACCGTAGTCCACGCCCAGTTTCAGGGTGACGCGGGTGACCGTGTCGGTCAGCGACCAGTTGATCAGTTGCCCGGTAATGAAGGTCTTGTTCGGGACGATGATGTCCTTGCGGTCAAAGTCGGTGATCGTGGTGGCGCGGATGCGGATCTTGCTCACCGTGCCCGACAGGTTGCCGATGGTGATGGTGTCGCCGATACGCACCGGGCGTTCGAACAGGATCATGATGCCGGAGATAAAGTTGGCGAAGATTTCCTGCATGCCGAAGCCCAGGCCCACCGACAGCGCCGCCACCAGCCATTGCAACTTGTCCCAGCTCACGCCGAGGGTGGACAGGGTCGAGACAAAGCCGACGCCGGCGATCACATATGACAGCAGCGTGGTGGTCGCGTAGGCGCTGCCCTGGGCCAGCTCCAGCTTGGACAGCACCAGTACTTCGAGCAGGCCGGGCAGGTTGCGCGCCAGTGCGAAGGTAATGCCGATGATGATCAGCGCCCCGAGCAGGTCGCCGATGCTGATCGGCACCATGCTGATATTGGCGCCGGTGCCGCTGGTGTATTCGTAGAGCGTGACGTTGTCCAGGTAGGAAAATACCGAGATCAGGTCCGACCACACCCAGTACAGCGCCGCGATAAAGCCGCCGAGCAAGGCCAGGCGGATCAGGCGCAAGGACTGTTCGTTGACCTTTTCGATATCCAGGGTCGGCTCTTCAATCACCGTTTCGCCTTCGCCCGCCTCCTTGGCGGCCTGGCGTTTGGCCAGGGCGCGGGCATAGGCCAGACGCCGTGCGGCAACGCTCAGCCAGCGTATGAGGGTGGCTTCGATCACCAGCCAGAACATCAGCAGGTAGAGGGTGTTGATCAACCGGTCGCTGAGCTTGAGCGCGGTGTAGTAGTAGCCGAAGCACACCGCGATAAACAAGGCGATGGGCAGGGCGGTAAACAGCAAGCCCATGGCTTTGCGAAACAGCGAGGCTTTTTCGTGGGTGGGGCTGGTCAGCAGCAGACGGCCCAGCAACCAGGCCATCAGGGCGTAACAGGTCAGCACCACGCCGATGCCCAGTACGTCATCGGCCAGCGCCGCCGGTTGATGCTCGGCAATGGCGACCACGGCCACCAGGGCCAGTACCACCAGCCCAAGCTTGCGCACCCAGCCTTGCAGGAATTCAACCTGCGGCTTTTCCCAGCGAAAGTGCAGTTCAGCCACGCCACCCGGCGCAAGAATCCGGTAGGCGGTATAGAACACCAGCCACGCCTGGGCCAGTTGCAGCAGGGCCGAGCCCAGGTTGGCGTTCTGCCCGCGGGCGTCGATCTGCAATGCGTAGCCGCACAACGCCAGGCCCAGGGACACCGGCATCGCCAGCAGAATGTTGATCAGGATCGCCTGCGGTGTGTGCCACTGGCTGTCGCGCTTGAAGTGACCGATGTCCAGGTGAACCTTGCTCAGTCGCTGGTACAACGCCTTGCGTCGCCACAGCAGCGCACCGATCAACAGCAACAGCGGTAAAAACAGCAGCGGGCGTTGGGTGAGGCCGTCATACAGTTCACTGACGCTGGAGGCCCACGGCAGGCTGGTGACTTGCTTGCTCAGGTGCGCCGGGACCGTTTCCAGCCACTCGGTATCCAGCGGCTTGTTGCTGGGGATCCAGAACATCTGCTCGTCCAGCGTCGAGCGCAGGGTCGTGGCGGTGCTGAGCAGTTGTTTCTGGTTCAGTTGCAGGGTGATGGATTCGTTCAGCAGTGCGCTCAGCTCGCGGCTCAGGCGCTCCAGCAGGTCGCTGCGGGTGATCGCCAGCTCCAGCAAGGTGCGGCGCAGTTGCGGGGTGACATCTTCCGGCGGTTGGTTCGCCAGCAGGTTATCCACATAGGCGCTGGGCGAGCTGATCAGCTCGCGCTGCTGGTTGACTTCGAACTGGTACAGGCGAATGTTGGCGATGTCGTCCGCCAGGTCGCGGTCCACCGTCAGGTGCGGCAAGGCCTGCTTTTGTTTGTACAGGATCTTCGACAGCAGCAGGCTGCCCTTGAGCACGTTGATCTGCTCGTCCAGGGCCGAATCGCTTTGGTTGACCATGTCCAGTTGCTGCTTGGTCTGCAGGTTTTTCTGGGTCAGGTCGTTGAGGCGGTCAGTACTCTTGAGCAGGTAATCGGAGAGCTTGAGGTTATCCGCGCTTTCCTTGGCGAGGATGCTGCTGCCGCCGGTTTTCTGGGCTTCGATGGACTGCTGGGTCACCGTTTGCTGGGACTGGGCCAGGCGCTTCTGGTTGATCAGGGTTTGCAGGTCCTGGATCTCTTGTTCCAGGCGCGCGGTTTTTTCCTGGATCAGGTCGTGCTGGCTGTTGCCCAGGTCTTGCAGTTGGCTATTGCCGGCCAGTTCCTGGCGACGCAAGGGGATCAGCGCGTTCAGCGCTGCGAGTTCGGCGTTGAGCAGGTTGCGCTGGTCGCCACTGAGGGCCTTGCCGTTTTCCTTGCCGGCCTTGAGGGTCGAATTGATCTGCAGGATGCGCGTCTGGCTGCTGCTGATTTCGGTCTGGGCGCGCTCGGGACGGGTTTGGGCGGCGATGGACAAGCTGTTGGCGTCGGCCAGCTCTTTTTGCAGGTCACCCTGCTGGGTACTGCGTTGCACCAGCAATTGCTCCAGCTGCGACACCGGCAGGGTGGCGTAGCGCTGGGCGACCGGGATGACTTTGGTGGCCTTGAGCCGGGTCAGCTCGCGCTGGTTATCGACGGTCTGGCGCGGCGCGTCTTCCAATTGGCGCTTGAGGTCGGCCAGGCGCTGCTCGTAGTCCTGCTGGTTGCCCAGGTACGTCAGGGTCTGTTGCAGGATGGTCTGCAGCGCCTTCATGTCGGCGTCGGGCAGCTTGCGGTCGGGCAGCTTGTCCAGGCTTTGCTGGACGGCCTCGGCGCTGGGCGGGTCGGCGGCGTGAACGGTGCCGATACAAAGAGTCAGGCCCAGCAGGGCAGTGGCGAAAAATGTGCGCAGGGTTGGCATAGAGACCGGTCTTGCAAGTGAAGAATCGGGGGCGGCATCGCCCCGCAGTTTAAAGGAAGAGTCCGGGGCCCGGGCGACTTCCTTCGGGGAATCTGACGCCCACTTTGCCGATCTTGTTCCCGTCCATGACGGCAACCGTCCAGATGGTATTGTTCCACTCCACCTGGTCGCCGACGACGGGGGCGCCGCCGACTTTCTGGGTGATGAAGCGGCTCAGCGGCATGTCCGGGTCGATGCCTTCGAGCTTGAGGCCGTACAACGCGGAAACCGCGCCCAACTGGGCGTCGCCTTCCAGGACGAAGTCGCCGAAGAAGCGCAGGTCCAGACCGCGTTGCGGCGCTTGGCTGAACAGTTTGCCCAGGGCCGGCAGGTTGTGTTCGTGGCCGATGACGCAGAGCAGGTCGCCGACTTCCAGCACCGTGCTACCCGACGGATGGAGCAGTTGCTGGCCACGGAACAGGGCGGCAATCCGCGTGCCTTCGGGCATTTTCAGCTCACGCAGCGCGGCGCCGATGCACCACTTTTCCGCGCCCAGGCGGTAGACGAACAGCTCCCACTCGCTGGTGACGTGGACTTCCAGGGCGGCGCGGGAGATCGGCGCCGGGTCCGGCGGTACGGTGACTTTGAGCAGCTTGGCCACCCAGGGCAGGCTCGTGCCCTGCACCAGCAGCGAGACCAGCACGATAAAGAACGCCAGGTTGAAGTACAGCTGCGCATGGGGCAGGCCGGCCATCAGCGGGAACACCGCGAGGATGATCGGGACCGCGCCGCGCAGGCCTACCCAGGCGATAAAGGCTTTTTCGCGGTCGTGGAACGCCTTGAACGGCAGCAGGCCGACCATCACCGACAGTGGCCGCGCGAACAGAATCATCCACAGCGCCAGGCCCAGGGCCGGCAGCGCGATGGGCAGTAAGTCATGAGGCGTGACCAACAGGCCCAGCACCAGGAACATGCCGATCTGCGCCAGCCAGGCCATGCCGTCGAGCATGTGCAAAATGCCGTGGCGGCTGCGCACCGGGCGGTTGCCGATCGCCAGGCCGCACAAGTACACGGCGAGGAAGCCGCTGCCGTGCAGGGCGTTGGTCAGGGCGAAGACGAACAGGCCGCCGGCGATCACCAGGATCGGGTACAGGCCGTTGGCCAGGTTGATGCGGTTGACCATCTGCAGCATCAGCCAGCCGCCGCCGAGGCCGATGATGCCGCCGATGCCGAACTCGCGGATCAGGTGGGTCAACAGGCTCCAGTGCAGGCCGATCTGGCCGCTGGCGAGCATGTCGATCAGGGTGACGGTGAGAAACACGGCCATCGGGTCATTGCTGCCCGATTCGATTTCCAGGCTGGCGGAGACCCGTTCGTTCAGGCCTTTGCCGCCGAGCAGCGAAAACACCGCCGCCGCGTCCGTCGAGCCGACAATCGCGCCGATCAACAAACCTTGGATGAGATTGAGGTCAAACAGCCAGGCCGCGGCCATGCCGGTGAGGCCGGTGGTGATCAACACCCCGACCGTGGCCAGCGACAACGCCGGCCACAGCGCCACGCGAAAACTCGCCACCCGTGTGCGCAACCCGCCGTCGAGCAGGATCACCGCCAGGGCGAGGTTGCCTACCAGGTAGGCGGTCGGGTAGTTGTCGAAAATAATGCCGCCGCCATCGACGCCGGCGATCATGCCCACGGCCAGGATGATCACCAGGATCGGGATGCCCAGGCGGGACGAAAGAGAACTCACCAGAATGCTCGCACTCACCAGCAACGCGCCGATCAAGAACAGGCTGTTGATGGTCGTCGCATTCAAAGGCAGTACTCCATGGGTAAACAAGACGGGGCGCAAACTGACCATGCAGTCTGCGTGCCAGCGATTCTAACCTGTTGAATTGCTGCGCTGTCAAAAGATCGTTCCCGCGCTCCGCGTGGGAATGCAGCCCTGGACGCTCTGCGTCCGCTTTTAAAGTCGTGACGCGGAGCGTCACAGGAGGCATTCCCACGCAGAGCGTGGGAACGATCAGTCAGAGGCGGAAACGGCCAACCATCCCGTTCAAATCCACGGCCAGGCGCGACAGTTCGCTGCTCGCCGCGCTGGTCTGGCTGGCGCCCGTGGCCGACCGTACCGACAAATCACGGATATTCACCAGGTTGCGGTCGACTTCCCGTGCGACTTGGGCCTGTTCCTCCGCCGCGCTGGCGATCACCAGGTTGCGCTCGTTGATCTCGACAATCACCGTATGGATAGTGTCCAGCGACATCCCTGCACCTTTGGCGATATTCAGCGTCGATTCCGCGCGTTCAGTGCTGTTGCGCATCGAATCCACCGCATGTTCAGTCCCGGCCTGGATGCTGCCGATCATTCGCTCGATTTCGCTGGTCGATTGCTGGGTACGATGGGCGAGGGCGCGCACTTCATCGGCGACCACCGCAAAGCCACGGCCGGCCTCACCGGCACGCGCCGCTTCGATCGCGGCGTTCAGGGCCAGCAGGTTGGTCTGGTCGGCCAGGCCGCGAATCACGTCCAGCACCTTGCCGATATCGCGCGACTCATTGGCCAAGTCGCCAATCAGGGTGGCCGTGGCCTGCACGTCGCCGCTCATGCGCTCGATGGCGCTGACGGTCTCCTGCACCAGGTCGCGGCCATCACCGGCGGACGTGGTGGCGTTGCGCGAGGCTTCGGACGTGCTCACTGCATTGCGTGCGACTTCTTCGACGGCACTGGTCATCTCGTTGACGGCCGTGGCGGCTTGTTCGATTTCGTTGTTTTGCTGGGTCAAGCCACGCGCGCTTTTGTCGGTGACGGCGTTGAGCTCTTCGGCCGCCGAGGCCAATTGAGTGGCTGAACCTGCAATGCGCTGCAGGGTGTCGCGCAACTTGTCCTGCATCTTGGCCATGGCGGCCAGCAGGCGCCCGGCTTCGTCGTTGCCGTCGACCTTGATCGGGCGCGTCAGGTTGCCTTCGGCCACTTCTTCGGCCGCTTCCAGTGCCTTGGAAATCGGCGAAGTGATGCTGCGGGTCAGCAGCCAGGCGAACAACAGCGTCAGCAGCGTGGCGATCACCAGCAGGCCTACGACCATGTTGAAGGCCATAGTGTATTGGTCCTCGGCATCCTTGTTGGTGTCCAGGACCATCGCGTTGTTGATGTCCAGCAAGCGCGTGAGCACGGTGTTGACTTGTTCAGAGTTGCTGAGCAAGTCGGTGTTGAGCAGGTGGCGCAGTTCTTCCACCTGGTTGGCCTGTGACAGGCTCTTCATGCGCTCTTCGATCTGGTGGTATTGGCCGAGCAGGCGCACGTATTCATCGTAGGCCGCGCGCTCTTCGCGACCCTCGATCAGTTTTTCGTAGATGCCCTGCGCCTTACGAATCTGCTGGTTGCGCAGTTCAAAGGCTTCGAGGGTTTTGTGCTGGACCTCTGGCTCACGGTTGGTCAGCAGGCGGTACGAGAGCACCCGCAGGCGCAGGGTCAGTTGGGTGAATTCATCAAGGGCGCGAATGCTCGGCACGCTGGAAAGGGTGATGTCTTCGGTGGCTGCACGGATCTTGCTCATCTGGTTCAAGGCGAACACGCCGAGAAACAACATCAACGCGCCGATAAACGCGAAGCCGAGGAAGGCCCTCGGAGCGATATTCATATTACGAAGCGACATGCGGGAAATCCTGGGAGGGAGCGCGATCCGTGCGGCCATGAAACGGGGTGTCCCTCTCTATCGGACCTGCGACTAAAGTCTAAAGGGGCGTGTGCGTTTTTGTCGCATCTGACGAGGGGTTTGGCCGATTCAGGAACCAGATTGGGTAAATGCAGTCACTAAGGCTCGAAAGTGCGGCCCGGCCCTTAATAATCGGGCTGCGCGCCGGGGATAACCCTGGCATCCGAGGTGAATATTCTTTATCGTCACCGCCCTTTTAAAAAGCCAGAGAAATCAAAATGTTAGAAGCATCCCTCAGCCAGCTTGAACAATTGGTCAGCGACCTGGTACAGCAAAACCAGGCGCTACTGGGCAGCAACGAATCCCTCAAGGCAGAACTGGCCCGCGCCCAGGATGAGAACGACAGCCTGCAACTGAACCTGATGGAACAGGAAGAAAAACACGGCGCCACCGCCGCCCGTATCCAGGCGCTGGTTGAGCGCGTGAGTGCAGGTCCTGTCAGCGCATGAACGAAGGGATAAAGGTCGTTTCGATTCTCGGAGAGGATTACTCGATCAAGGCCCCGGCCGGGGAAGACAAGACCCTGATGCACGCCGTGACCATGCTCAAGGCGTCCCTTGCCACCACCAAGAAAAAGTACCCGACCCTGATCGGTGACAAATTACTGGTGCTGGCGGCGCTGAACCTGTGCGCCGAGCAGATCGAAATGCAGCAGGCCCACCAGCAGGAACTCGACCGTTACCAAGAGCAAGTCAGCGCCACGGTCGAGGTGATTTCCAAGGCGATCGGAACGCCTTAGAACCACTCATCCTGCATGCCGAGGCACGTATCATCGCGCGCCTCGAGAATCGCCAGTTCATGATGGCAACCCGGTACTTCCCAGGTCAGGAAGTACGGCGGCCTGGAGCTTGCCTTTATAGAAGGCCGTATCGGCTGCATTGCCTTTGGCCAGCCCTTCTTCGGCGCGAATCGCCTGTTCCAGCCAGCGCCAGCCAATCACCGTATGCCCGAATACCTTCAGGTACAGCGCCGAGTTCGCCAGGCTGCTGTTGACCTTACCCTGGGCAAGATCGGTCAGCAGGCCAATCGTCACGCCTTGCAGGCGCGCGACCAACTGTTCCAGGGGTTCTCGCAGTGGGGTGAGAGACGGATGCGCCTGCGCCCGTGCGCCGGTTTCGGCGATCAGGCGGATCAGCTGTTTCAAGCCCGCGCCGCCGTTTTGCGCGAGTTTGCGCCCTAGCAAGTCAAGGGACTGGATACCGTGGGTGCCCTCGTGGATCGGGTTCAGGCGGTTGTCGCGGTAGTACTGCTCCACCGGGTATTCACGGGTATAGCCGTGGCCGCCGAGGATCTGGATCGCCAGTTCGTTGGCCTTGAGACAGAATTCCGAAGGCCAGGATTTGACGATGGGCGTGAGCAGGTCGAGCAGTTCGTGAGCGTGCTTGCGCTCGGCGTCGGTTTCCAGGGTGGTGGTGTCGTCGAACAGGCGTGCGGCGTACAGGCCGAGGTCGAAGGCACCCTCTACGTAGGCCTTTTGGGTCAGCAGCATGCGTTTTATGTCGGCGTGCTGAATGATCGAGACCGGCGCGGTCGTAGGGTCTTTGCTGTCCGGCAGGCGACCTTGCGGACGCTCGCGGGCGTACTCCAGCGAATAGAGGTAGCCCGCGTAACCCAGCATCACCGCGCCCATGCCGACGCCGATGCGCGCCTCGTTCATCATCTGGAACATGCAGCTCAACCCCTGATGCGGCTTGCCTACCAAGTAGCCAACACAGTTGCCGTTATCGCCAAAGTTGAGCGCGGTGGACGTGGTGCCGCGCCAGCCCATCTTGTGAAACAGCCCGGCCAGCAGCACATCGTTGCGCTCGCCCAGGCTGCCATCGTCGTTGACCAGAAACTTGGGCACGATGAACAGCGAAATGCCCTTCACCCCGGCGGGAGCGTCCGGCAGCTTGGCCAGCACCATGTGCACGATGTTTTCCGACAGCGGGTGGTCGCCGCCGGAGATGAAGATTTTGTTGCCCTTGAGCCGATAGCTGCCGTCAGCCGCAGGCTCTGCGCGGGTACGAATATCCGACAGGGAGGAGCCGGCATGGGGTTCGGTCAGGGCCATGGTGCCGAAGAAGCGGCCGTCGATCATCGGCTGCAGGAAGCGTTGTTTCTGCTCTTCGGTGCCGAAGCTTTCGATGAGGTTGGCGGCGCCCATGGTCAGGAACGGGTAGGACGTAGAGGCGGCGTTGGCGGATTGGAAGTGGGCGAAGCATGCCTGGGACAGCAGTGTCGGCAATTGCATGCCGCCCGCCTCGAAACTGCGCGCAGCATTGAGAAAACCTGCTTCCAGGAACGCGTCCACGGCCGGTTTGACCTCGGGAATCAGGATGGCCTCGCCGTTTTCGTAGCGCGGTTCGTTTTCGTCGTTTTTGCGGTTATGCGGCGCGAAGTGCTTTTCGGCGATCGTGCGTGCCGTGCTGATGGCGGCATCGAAGGTTTCGCGGTTGTGCTCGGCAAACCGCTCGCGCTGGGTCAGGCCCTCGGCATCGAGGACTTCGTACAGCTCGAAAGCCAGATTGCGGGAACTGAGCAGCGTCTCGGACATGGCGGTTTACCTATGTGGGAATAGGGCCGAGTCTAAGTGCGCAAATGGAGAGTGGATAGCAAGATTGATCTGGGTGATGGGGGGATAGTTAGGAGTCATGAAAACGTTGCACGACTCCATATATATCCAAGCCTAGGAGGCCGCATAACCTAATGCGATGATGATTGTTCCATCATCGTTGTGGGTCCATCGTTTCGAGGTGATTACAGCTAATCCGATGGGCTCAGGGCGATGGTATTCGTCACCCACATGGACATTGATATAAAACATCTCAAGAGTGCTCCAGTTTGGGGGATCTGCCGCAATAGTGTGAGAGCTTTGATTATTTTGAGTCGTCATGACCTTTCTCCGGTAATGAAGGGGCCTGAAACAGCTAAAAATCGATCCAGAAGGTGAAACGTACTACTCCTGCTATTGGCGGAATAGCTGTTAGAAATAACAGTTAGGCGGGAGTGAACGCGATCATTAACCCAGGCATCCGTTGCAGATGCCCGGGTTTATTGCGGTTTAGCCGATAGTCATCAAACTCGCATTACCACCCGCTGCGGCAGTGTTAACACTCAACGCACGCTCGATCACCAGGCGTTCCAGCGCAATCGCCGTCTCGCCCTGGGACAAGCCATGCACGCCGACAATCGCACCGCCACGCTGCGCCACTTGCTGGCACACCGCACGCAGTTGGTCGCAATCGCCGTGATGCAGGACGGCGTCGAACACTGCCTCATCCTTGGTCCAGTCGGCCACGCGCTTGATTTTCGCCTGAATCTCCTTGGGCAGGCGTGAGAACAATCCTTTGGTCAGCTCGGTTTCCGGCCATACCGCCGAACCACCCACCGCCAATACCGCCGCCAGTTGCGTCAGCAGATCGCCTTCCACGTCCGCCAGGCACAGCACGTGCTCGCGGGGCAGGATGGCGTAGCTGTTGCGCTCGCCGGTCGGGCCGGCCAGTTGGCGGGTGATACCGCTTTGCGACTGTGCGGCGAATTGAGTGCACAGGGCGCTCAGTTCGCTGAACGTGTTGCTGTCGGCCCAGGTTTTCAGGGCCGTCAGCGGTTGGCTCAGGGCATCGCGCAGGCGCACGTCCGGCGCGGCCAATGCGTCGCCACGTACGAAGGATTGCTCGATCGCATCGATAGGGCGGGTCGACAGCAGGCGGTACAGGTACAGCGGGCCACCGGCTTTCGGGCCGGTGCCCGACAGGCCTTCGCCGCCGAACGGTTGTACGCCGACCACGGCGCCGACAATGTTGCGGTTCACATAGACGTTACCGGCATTGACGTTGTCGATCACCTTGGCGATGGTCTCGTCGATGCGCGTGTGCACGCCCAGGGTCAGACCGTAGCCGGAAGCGTTGATCTGGCCGATCAGTTGGTCGATTTCTTTGCGCTTGTAACGCACCACGTGCAGCACCGGGCCAAAGATTTCGCGTTGCAGTTCGTCGAAGCTTTCCAGTTCGATCAGGGTTGGCATCACGAAGGTGCCGCGCTTGATCTCTTCGCCATCGGCGATAGCCACCTGGTACACAGCGCGGCCTTTGTCGCGCATGGCCTGGATGTGTTTCTCGATGCCGGCCTTGGCTTCGGCGTCGATCACCGGGCCGATGTCAACGGACAGGCGCTCCGGATTGCCCAGGCGGCATTCGGCCATGGCACCTTTGAGCATTTCGATCACGCGGTCGGCCGAATCTTCCTGCAGGCACAGCACGCGCAGGGCCGAGCAACGCTGGCCGCGCTGTCGAAGGCCGAGGACACCACATCGATGACCACTTGTTCGGTCAGCGCCGACGAGTCGACGATCATCGCGTTCTGGCCACCGGTTTCGGCGATCAGCGGGATCGGACGGCCCTGGGCGTCCAGGCGGCCGGCGACATTGCGCTGCAGCAGGCGCGCCACTTCGGTGGAACCGGTGAACATCACGCCCTTGACGCGCTCATCCCCCACCAGGCGCGCGCCGACGCTTTCGCCCTGGCCCGGCAGCAGTTGCAGCACGCCTTCGGGAATGCCGGCTTCGAGCAGGATGCGCACGGCTTGAGCGGCCACCAGTGGCGTTTGCTCGGCGGGCTTGGCCAATACCGGGTTGCCGGCGGCCAGCGCGGCGGCGACTTGACCGCTGAAGATCGCCAGTGGGAAGTTCCACGGGCTGATGCACACCACCGGGCCCAGTGGGCGGTGGGCGTCGTTGGTGAAATCGTTGCGCGCCTGCACCGCGTAGTAACGCAGGAAGTCCACGGCTTCGCGCACTTCGGCGATGGCGTTGGCGAAGGTCTTGCCGGCTTCGCGGGCCAGCAAGCCCATCAAGGGCTGGATCTCGCCTTCCATCAGGTCGGCGGCGCGCTCCAGGATCGCCGCGCGCTCGGCGGGCGGGGTGGCCTGCCAGATCGGGCCTGCGCTGATGGCGCATTGAATGGCGTTGTCGACGTCTTCGACAGTGGCTTCCTGCACATGACCGACCACATCACGCAGGTCGGACGGGTTCAGTACCGGCGCCGCCGTTTCATTACTGGAAGCGCAACCGAGCATCGGTGCCGCTTTCCAGTGATTGTGCGCGGTGGCCAGCAGGGCGCAGGACAGCGACGCCAGACGGTGTTCGTTAGCCAGGTCGATACCGGCCGAGTTGGCGCGGTCGCTGCCATACAGGTCACGCGGCAATGGAATACGCGGGTGCGGCAAGCCGAAGCCGCCTTCCTGCGTGGCCATTTGCTCGATGCTGGCCACTGGATCGGCCACCAGTTCCTGAATCGAAATGGACTGGTCGGCGATACGGTTGACGAACGAGGTGTTCGCGCCGTTTTCCAGCAGGCGACGCACCAGGTAAGCCAGCAATGTCTCGTGGGTGCCGACCGGTGCGTACACACGGCACGGACGGTTCAGCTTGCCCTCGGACACCTTGCCGACCACCTGCTCGTACAACGGCTCGCCCATGCCGTGCAGGCATTGGAATTCGTACTGGCCGGGGTAATAATTCTGACCGGCGATATGGTAGATGGCCGACAGCGTGTGGGCATTGTGCGTGGCGAACTGCGGGTAGATGACTTCCGGTACCGACAGCAGTTTGCGTGCACAGGCAATGTAGGAAACGTCGGTGTAAACCTTGCGCGTGTACACCGGGTAGCCTTCCAGGCCTTCGACCTGGGCGCGCTTGATTTCGCTGTCCCAGTACGCGCCTTTTACCAGGCGGATCATCAGGCGATGGCGGCTGCGGCGTGCCAGGTCGATCACATAGTCGATCACGTACGGGCAACGCTTCTGGTACGCCTGGATCACGAAACCGATGCCGTTCCAGCCGGTCAGTTGCGGCTCGAAGCACAGGCGTTCGAGCAGGTCCAGCGACAGCTCCAGGCGGTCGGCTTCTTCGGCGTCGATGTTCAAGCCGATGTCGTATTGCTTGGCCAGCAGGGTCAAGGACAGCAGGCGCGGGTACAACTCGTCCATCACGCGCTCGTACTGCGCCCGGCTGTAACGCGGGTGCAATGCCGACAGCTTGATGGAGATGCCCGGGCCTTCATAAATCCCACGGCCGTTGGAGGCTTTGCCGATCGAGTGAATGGCTTGTTCGTACGAGGCCAGGTACTTCTGCGCATCGTGTTCAGTCAGCGCCGCTTCCCCGAGCATGTCGTAGGAGTAGCGGAAACCCTTGGCTTCGAATTTGCTCGCATTGGCCAAGGCTTCAGCGATGGTTTCGCCGGTGACGAACTGCTCGCCCATCAGGCGCATGGCCATGTCGACACCCTTGCGGATCATCGGCTCACCGCTTTTACCGATGATGCGGCTGAGGGACGAGGTCAAGCCCGCTTCGTTGTGCGTGGCGACCAGTTTGCCGGTCAGCAGCAGGCCCCAGGTGGCCGCATTGACGAACAGCGACGGGCTGTTGCCCAAATGCGGGTGCCAGTTGCCGGTGCTGATCTTGTCGCGGATCAGCGCGTCGCGGGTGCCTTTGTCCGGGATGCGCAGCAGCGCTTCGGCCAGGCACATCAGCGCCACGCCCTCCTGGGACGACAGGGAAAATTCCTGCAGCAGGCCCTGAACAATACCGGCACGGCCGCCGGCACTCTTCTGATTACGCAGTTTTTCGGCAATCGAGGCCGCCAGCTTGTTGGTGGCTTCGGCCATGGCTGCCGGCAGGCGCGCCTGCTCGATCAGCATCGGCACCACTTCTGGCTCCGGGCGGCGATAGGCGGCGGTGATCGAAGCGCGCAGGACGGACTGCGGCAAGATGCTCTCGGCAAATTCGAGGAAGCACTGGTGGGCGTGGTCGGCCTGGACGTCGCCTGCGTCATCAGCGCTACCGCTGCTCAGGCCATTGAGTTCGGTCAGGGTTGCACCACCCTCCAGTTTCTCCAGGTAATTGAAGATCGCTTGCTTGATCAGCCAGTGCGGCGTGCGATCAATAGAGGTCGCGGCGGCTTTAAGGCGTTCGCGGGTCGGGTCGTCAAGTTTGACCCCAAGGGTGGTCGTAGCCATTTTCTTATCCTCATGGGTGCCACTACCGAGCGGCATCAGCTGGCGCCAAGATTAGCTTTGCGCCTGCGGAGGTGCAACCGGGTGCAACCCATTTTCTTCATGAATTTTTCGCCGGTGATCGGGAAAAAATCACGTGGCCGCCGGATTGCACTGTTGCTTGGTGCGTTTACTTCTGACGCACACCGTTCTTGCTCCGAAAAGGAGCAAAAACGAGGTGTTTTCCGAGTTTTACGTCGAGGTGCAACTTATTCTCGCGAAACTGGTTGCACCTTATTTGCTTTGTTGAATAGCATTCGCGGCCAAGGTGCAACCACTTAGCGAGTGGGTTCATCGGCTGGCGGCTTTCCTGGGGAAACGCCAGTCATAAATGCGCGGCATGCAGTTACGTCTTCCTACTTGCAGTGGGTGGCCGTCTGACAGACCGCCGCTACATAAAAACAAAGCCAGGGCGTCACTCTTATGAGCGTTAGTAATCCAACCCTGATCACCTTCGTGATCTACATCGCAGCAATGGTGCTGATCGGCTTCATGGCCTATCGCTCCACCAACAACCTTTCCGATTACATCCTGGGTGGTCGCAGCCTCGGTAGCGTGGTGACAGCCTTGTCGGCCGGCGCTTCCGATATGAGTGGCTGGTTGCTGATGGGCCTGCCCGGCGCGATCTACATGTCCGGCTTGTCTGAAAGCTGGATTGCCATCGGCCTGATCGTCGGTGCCTACCTTAACTGGCTGTTCGTCGCCGGTCGCCTGCGGGTACAGACTGAGCACAACGGTGACGCGCTGACGCTGCCGGATTACTTCTCCAGCCGTTTCGAAGACAAAAGCGGCCTGCTGCGGATCATCTCTGCTGTGGTGATCCTGGTGTTCTTCACCATCTACTGCGCTTCCGGCATCGTGGCCGGTGCCCGTCTGTTCGAAAGCACCTTCGGTATGTCCTACGAGACGGCCTTGTGGGCCGGCGCTGCGGCGACCATTGCCTACACCTTCGTCGGTGGTTTCCTGGCGGTGAGCTGGACAGATACCGTACAAGCCACGCTGATGATCTTCGCGCTTATCCTTACGCCGATCATTGTGCTGCTGGCCACTGGCGGCGTAGACACCACCTTTCTGGCCATTGAAGCCAAGGACCCGACCAGCTTCGACATGCTGAAAAACACCACCTTCATCGGCGTGATCTCGCTGATGGGCTGGGGCCTGGGCTACTTCGGCCAGCCGCATATCCTGGCGCGCTTCATGGCGGCCGACTCGGTGAAATCGATCGCCAAGGCGCGTCGCATCTCCATGGCCTGGATGATCCTGTGCCTGGGCGGCACCGTGGCCGTGGGCTTCTTTGGTATTGCCTACTTCTCGGCACACCCGGAAGTGGCGGGTCCCGTGACCGAAAACCCTGAGCGCGTGTTCATCGAGCTGGCAAAAATCCTGTTCAACCCATGGGTTGCCGGCGTGCTGTTGTCGGCCATTCTCGCGGCGGTCATGAGCACCCTGAGCTGCCAGTTGCTGGTGTGCTCCAGCGCCCTGACCGAAGACTTCTACAAAGCCTTCCTGCGTAAAAACGCCTCCCAGGTTGAGCTGGTCTGGGTCGGTCGCCTGATGGTGCTGGCCGTTGCGCTGATCGCCATCGCCATGGCCGCCAACCCGGAAAACCGTGTTCTGGGCCTGGTGAGCTACGCCTGGGCCGGTTTCGGCGCCGCATTCGGGCCTGTGGTGCTGATCTCGGTGATCTGGAAGCAGATGACCCGCAACGGCGCGCTGGCCGGCATCCTGGTCGGCGCGGTCACGGTAATCGTGTGGAAGCACTTCGAGCTGCTGGGCCTGTACGAAATCATCCCAGGCTTCATCTTCGCCAGCCTCGCGATCTACTTCGTGAGCAAGATGGGCGCACCGACCGCAGGCATGGTCGAGCGCTTTGATGCGGCGGAAAAAGACTACAACCTCAATAAGTAATTCGCTGGGCGTTAAGCGCCCTACGGATTGAGAAAAGGCTCGCGTCCTAGGGATGGCGGGCCTTTTTTGCATGTGTGCTTTACACCGCTCTGAAGAGAATTCGGATGTGTGCGTGTAGGGCTTTACTGTTTTTCCAGGGGCGTGCTCGGCAGGGCACAACGCTGATGCAGAATCTGCCACCCACCCCTCGCAGAGAAACACCGGATGTTCGCTCCTGCCAATCAAAGTGCCTTTACCCTGACCCTCGACGGGCAACCCAGTGAACTCAAGGTGTTCGAGTTCAAGGGTATTGAATCCATCAGCCAGCCCTACCGGTTTGATCTGGAACTGGTCGCCGAGCAGCACGATCTCGACCTGGAAAGCCTGCTGCATCACCCGGCGTATCTCGGCTTCGATGATCGGGGCCATGGTGTCCATGGGCTGGTGTACCGAGTGGCGCAAGGTGAATCCGGGCGGCGCCTGACGCGTTATCGGATCAGCCTGGTGCCGCAGTTGGCCTATCTGGCGCACAGCAGCCACCAGAGAATCTTTCAGCACCAGACGGTGCCGCAGATTGTTGCGCAGGTGTTGGAGGGGCAGGGGATCCATAGCGACGGTTTTGAATTCCGGTTGAGCGGCACTTACCCCGAGCGCGAGTATTGCGTGCAGTTTGGCGAGACGGACCTGGCGTTCGTTCAGCGGCTTTGTGCGGAGTTGGGCATTCACTATCACTTCCAGCATTCGGCCGACGGGCATTTACTGGTGTTCGGCGATGACCAGACGGTGTTTGCCCAGGCGGAGCAGCCCACTCCCTACACCCCCGGCTCCGGGATGGTGGCGCAAACCCCGGCGATCAAGCGGTTTACGGTGCAGGTTCAAGCCCGCACCACGGCAGTGAGCCTGCGCGATTACGACTTTTGCAAACCGCGCCTGTCGCTGGAAAGCGCAGTGTCCGGCGAGCAGCTTCCCAGGCTCGAAGCGCAGGATTACCCCGGCCGTTTCAGCGACCGCGCCCACGGTAAATACCTCGCGCAGCGTGGCCTGGAGCGTCACCGCAGTGACTATTGCATCGCCCGTGGCAGTGGTGATGAGCCGGCGTTGCTCAGCGGGCGGTTCCTCGCGTTGGCCGGTCACCCGCGCGAAGACTGGAATGACCTGTGGCTGGTGACGCAAGTGACCCATGAGGGCAAGCAGCCCCAGGTGCTGGAAGAGCTTGTGACCGAGGTGGCGGGCGGGGATTTCCGCCAGGGTTATCGCAACGAATTTACCGCCACGCCCTGGGATGTGATTTTCCGCCCGGCCATGCCCGAGCAGCCCCGTCCTACCTTTGCGGGCTATCAGAACGCAGTGGTGACCGGCCCCGCCGACAGCGAAATCCATTGCGACGAATATGGTCGGGTCAAGGTGCAGTTGGCCTGGGATCGCGCCGGGGAGCATAACGATCATTCCAGTTGCTGGCTGCGGGTTGCCAGCGCCTGGGCGCATGAGCGCTATGGTTCGGTAGTGATTCCGCGGGTCGGCATGGAAGTGCTGGTGGGCTTCGTCAATGGCGACATGGATATGCCGCTGGTGATGGGCTGCCTGGCCAACGCGGCAACACCGGTTCCCCTCGATCTGCCGGCGGACAAGACCCGCAGCATTTTCCGCAGCCAGAGCAGCCCGGGCGGGGGTGGTTACAACGAGCTGCGCATCGAGGATCGCCAGGGTGCCGAGGAAATTTACCTGCGTGCCCAGCGCGATTGGACGCAGCATGTGCTGCATGACCATCGCATGAAAGTGGGCGGTGAGTCGCACCACGAACTGCAAGGCGAAGAACAGCGCATCACCCATGGCCACCGCCTGACCGAGCTCAAGCAGGACGACCACCTGATGGTGGGCGGCTCGCAGCACGTGCAGGCCGGGCAGACCATCCGGATTGGGGCGGGGCAAGGCATCGTCATCGATGCGGGCGCGACGGTCACGATCCAGGCGGGCGGGCAGTCGATCACGCTTTCTGCGGGCGGCATTTTCAGCAGTGTGCCGATCCAGCTCGGTAGTTCGCCCGTGCCGGCGTCCGTACCGGTGATGCCTGGCGTGAAAGAGACATTGCTTGCAGTGATTCCTGCACCGCTGAGCCGCGTGCAAATCGCCAGCCTGAAGCGCAGTGCGCCGTTTTGCGAAGAGTGTGAGCGCTGCAGGAACGGCCGCTGCGATCTTCCCCGGCACAGCCATGCCATCCAACCTTGAAGGGACTTAATATGCCGATACATCAACCTTTGTTTCTTGGTGAACGGATCTACGCGGTATTGGGCGCTGCCAGCGACGCCAAACCCATGGATGCTTGGCGAGCGCTGGTTGGCGCAGCTTCGCTGCGACCTGTCTGGGCCGGAACGGCCTACGCCACATGGGATTCGGTCATGCCCTACGTGAGCATCGTCGAACCGGGCAGCCCTTTCCTTGAGTGGGCTGCTTCCACTGACGCAACGGATTGGGGTTGGCTGGCCATCTCGTCCAGCCCGTTGGAAATGGTGATTGCACACCTGCGAGGCCTGACCCAGGTGTACCTGCCCGATGGCCAGGCGGTGTTTTTGCGTTTCTGGGATGGCGCGCAGATGCTGCCGATCATTCAGCAGTTGGGTGATGAGTTGGGGAAGGTGCTGCCGGTGTTTCAGCGCTACCTGATCAATGGCCAGGCACTGACCGTTGCGACTGGCCCGGTTAGCGCAGCCAAGGCAAGCCCATGGTGGCGCGTGCCCGCCGAGTTATTGGAACACCTGGCCGAGCAATCGCCACAGACCCTGATCGACAACCTGCGGCAATGGCTCGAAGAGCAGCGCCCCGACCTCTACACCGCCTTCACGGCGACGACCTTGCACCACAAGGTCGCCTACTGTGCGCGCAGTGCAGATATCAGTCATGAGGCGTTGGCCGACTACCTGGCCTCAGAGTTGAGTTGATCCCAATGCCTGCTGCAAATCCTCGATCAGGTCTTCAATCGCCTCGATACCTACCGACAGGCGAATCATCTCCGGCCTCACGCCAGCCTTGGCTTGTTCCTGCTCGTTCATCTGCCGATGGGTGGTGGAGGCGGGGTGACAGGCCAGGGACTTGGCATCGCCGATATTCACCAGGCGCTTGAAAATTTGCAACGCGTCATAAAAGCGCACACCGGCTTCATAGCCGCCCTTCAAGCCAAACGACAGGATCGCCGAGGGTTTGCCCCGCATGTATTTTTGCGCCAGTTCATGGTGCGGATGATTGGGCAGGCCGGCGTAACTGACCCACGCCACCTCGGCATGGCCTTGCAGGAACTGTGCGACCTTCAAGGCGTTTTCGGTATGACGCTCCATGCGCAGGGCCAGGGTTTCCAGGCCTTGCAGCAGCAGGAACGCATTCATCGGCGCCAGTGCCGCGCCGGTGTTGCGCAGCGGCACCGTGCGGGCGCGGGCGATAAAGGCGGCCGGGCCGAATTTTTCGGTGTAGACCACGCCGTGATAGGCGGGCTCCGGGTTATTGAGGCCGGGGAATTTCTGCGGGTAGTCGGTCCAGGGGAAGGTGCCGCTGTCGACGATCACGCCGCCCAGGGAGTTGCCGTGGCCGCCGATGTATTTGGTTACCGAGTGCACCACGATATCGGCGCCGAACTGGATCGGTTTGCACAGAATCGGCGTGGCCACGGTGTTATCCACCACCAGCGGTACACCACGGGCGTGGGCCACCTCTGCCAAGGCTTGCAGGTCAATGATATTACCCGCCGGATTGCCAATGCTCTCGCAGTACACCAACTTGGTGTTGTCATCGATCAGCTCGGCGATGGCTGCGGCGCTGTCGTCGTGGGCGAAGCGTACATCGACGCCGAAGCTTGGCAGCAAGTGCGCGAACAGGGTGTAGGTGCCGCCATAGAGTTGCGGGGTGGTGACGATATTGTCGCCGGCGCGGGTGAGGGTCTGGATGGCGTAGTGGATCGCCGCGCTGCCCGCGGATACCGCCAGGGCTGCGATACCCCCTTCAAGCGCGGCGATGCGTTGCTCCAATACGTCATTGGTGGGGTTCATGATCCGTGTGTAGATATTTCCAGGCACGTCCAGGTTGAACAGGTCGGCGCCGTGCTGGGCATTGTCGAATTCGAACGCGACGTTCTGATAGATCGGCACAGCGACGGCCTTGGTGGTCGGGTCCGATTTGAAGCCGTGGTGCAAAGCGATGGTGGCATCTTTCATGATAGGCAGTGACCTCCCTGAATATTGTGAGCGCCCCCTGCAATGTGGGGGCGGGCTTGCCCGCGATAGCATCACCGCAGTGCGCAGGTAATACCGCGTCGTCTGCATCGCGGGCAAGCCCAGTGCCACAGAGGGGTAGATTGTTTTCAGCTGTGCGCCTGCCTTTGCGGCATAAGCACGCCCGGCACGCCGCCCTGCACCTTTGCTCGCGCAGAAGGTAAACTTCGCCCCCTGCGCAGGAGCAACCATGAATTATCGTCACGCCTTTCACGCCGGCAACCACGCCGATGTCTTCAAACACCTGACCTTGACCCGCCTCATCGCCTTGATGTCGCGCAAGGAGCAGCCGTTCGCCTACCTGGACACCCACGCCGGCATCGGCTTGTATGACTTGCAGGGCGACCAGGCCAACCGCACCGGTGAATACCTGGAGGGCATCGCGCGGCTGTGGGATCAAAGCGACCTGCCGCCGCTGACCGCCGATTACATGCGTGTGCTGCACGAGATGAACCCGGATGGCCAGTTGCGCTACTACCCCGGCTCGCCGGAGTTGGCGCGACGCCTGACTCGCCCGCAGGACCGTGTGCTGCTCAATGAAAAGCACCCGGAAGACGGCGTGCTGCTCAAGGACAACATGAAGGGCGATCGTCGGGTCAAGGTGCATTTGGGCGAAGGCTGGCATGTGCCGCGTGCCTTGCTGCCGGTGCCGGAAAAGCGCGCGCTGATGCTGATCGATCCGCCGTTCGAAAAACTCGACGAGATGCAGCGTTGCGCGGCGTCTCTCAAGGAGGCGGTCAGCCGGATGCGCCAGACCGTCGCGGCCATTTGGTACCCGGTAAAGGACCAGCGCCTGTTGCGCCGTTTCTACCAGGATCTGGCCGGCACCGGTGCGCCGAAGTTGCTGCGGGTGGAATTGCTGGTGCATCCGCTGGACACGCCCAACACCCTGACCGGCTCGGGCCTGGCAATCGCCAACCCGCCGTGGGGGCTGGAGGAGGAATTGCGTGAGCTGCTGCCGTGGTTGTCCAAGAAACTTGGGCAGACCCAGGGCGGTTGGCAGATGGATTGGCTCATAGCTGAATAGTCAGATCTCGAGCCATACACAAAGCCAAATGTGGGAGTCCCACTAAGTCTTCGACC
>JAFHKH010000670.1 GCA_016937595.1 Pseudomonas cedrina subsp. fulgida
CCGCTCGCCACAGAGGAAATTCGTCAGCCTCGGCTATGAGGCCGTCCAGGAGCAAGACCCTACACAGCAGGGCATGGGCTGACCTTGATTGTGTAAACACCTGTGCCCATCACCCCCAACCAGAGCGCATGCGGCAGATGACCTTGATCAAAGTGAGATCCAGGGGCATCTTAACGTGACTTCAAGCATTGGAACTCACCCATGCGAATCGCCTGCCTGCATACCGCAACCAGCAACATCGAGGTGTTTGATACGGCCGCGAGAACACTGGGGATCGCCCCTGATGTGATACGCCATGAAGTGCGCGCCGACCTGCTGGCCGCAGCGGAACACGCTGGCCACCTTACGGACGAAATTGCCGAGGCAACCGCATCGGCACTGCTTGCCCTCGCTCGGCACGCCGATGTGGTGGTGCTCACCTGCTCGACCTTGGGCCCTTCGATTGAACACATCCCGGCAGACACTCAGGTACCTGTTTTGAGAGCGGATGAAGCCTTGGCTACCGAGGCGGTTCGCTCCGGCAACCAGGTAGTCGTACTCTGCGCCGTCGAAACCACCCTTGAGACTACATCGAGGCTGTTTCACACGGCCGCGAGGCAATCGAACGCCGTGATCGATGTGCAATGGGTTGCAGGTGCATGGGCTCTGTTCAAGGCCGGTGACATCGAGGCTTACCTGAAGAGTATCGCCAGGGCGGCCGATAGCGCCTATGAGGCCGGCGCATCGGTGGTCGCGCTGGCCCAGGCGTCCATGAGCGCAGCGGCAGGCCTGGTCATGTCCGGCCCGCCGCCGCTCTCCAGTGCCACCGCCGGTCTCACGGCGGCGGTGCAAGCCGTCGCCTCTAATGCGGCGACGCCACCAGCGCACGCCACGCCTGGACGCTAGGCCGCTCGTTCACCCTGGCCAGCCAGGCTTGCAATGCCTCGCATTCGGCCGGGATGGCCAGGTCGACCAGCGCAGCGAAGATCAGGCCACCCAGTACGGCAATGTCCGCCATGGAAAACCCATCGCCCGCGACGTAAGGCCGGGTTTTGAGAATGCCATCGAAGTAGTGCATGCCGCGCACAGCCTTGTCGCGCATGCGCAGGCCCCACTCGGCGTTTTGATACAGCTCGACTTCCGGCCCCAGCCCAGGCGTGGCGTGATGGAAATACACGCTGACCGCATCCATCAGCTCGATTTCGGCGCGCTTGGTCATCATGTGGATCAGGCCTTGCTCGACCGGCGTTCTGCCGGTCAAGGTCGGCGTGCCGTCCAGTCCATCCAGGTACTGGGTAATCGCCGTGCATTCGGCGATGAGCGTACCGTCTTCAAGTTGCAAGACCGGCAAGGTCCCGGAGTAGTTGAGGGCCAGGAACTCGGGTTGCTTGTGCTCGCCTTTCCAAAGGTTGACCGACACGAATTCTATCCTGGGGAGCAGGCCTTTCTCGGCTAATGCAATACGCACACGTGCCGGATAGGGGCCGCTGTACCAGTCAAAAATTTTCATCATCGGGGCTTGGGAAGCAGCGGAATGTTGCGGTTGCGTGGTCATGATTCGTTCGCCTACCTGTCAAGTGGTAGGCAAAGATTGGAAGCTTTCATTGGCACTGTCAAGCGCTACCTACCACTTGGCAGGTAAAAAGTTTTAAGCGTAGAATCCGTCCATCTCCCTATGCACCGAAGGAATTCAAACGTGAGCGAAAACGCCCGGGAAGCCATCCTGGAAGCCGCCCGAATCGCCGCCCAGCATTACGGTTATAACGGCATCAACTTCCGCAGCATCGGTGAAACGGTGGGGATCAAGAATGCCAGCATCTACTACCACTTCCCGAGCAAAGCCGACCTCGGCGCAGCCGTTGCCAAGCGGTACTGGGAAGACACCGCCAGCGTCCTTGAGGCTATACGCGAGGAAAACCCTGACCCGCTGCAGTGCCTGCATGTCTACCCGAGCATTTTCCGCAAATCGCTCGAAGACGGTAACCGCCTGTGCCTGTCCAGCTTCATGGCGGCCGAGTACCTGGACCTGCCCGAGGCCGTGAAGAAGGAGATCCTGGCGTTTGCCGATACCAACGTGGCCTGGCTGACGGCCGTGCTCAATGAGATAGCGCCAGGCGACGCGCAGGGCTGCGAACGCCGTGCCCGCGCCCTCTACAGCGCCATTGCCGGCGCACAGTTGATTGCCCGCACCCGCGCAGATCTGGGGGTGTTCGACGAACTGATCCAGAGCTATCGGGACGCGGGACTCATCCCTGATGCCGGTTAATTAAGCCTGCATCGCGCCTACAAACTGTGGGAGCTGTCGAGCCCTGGCGAGGCTGCGAAGGCGGCG
>JAFHKH010000671.1 GCA_016937595.1 Pseudomonas cedrina subsp. fulgida
CCAGGTATGCCGTTGCACAATGCTGGCGAGTTCGGCGCGCTGCTTTTCCATCTCGGCATCGAGCGGGATGGCGCTAGGGTCGGGCGACGGCATGGAACGTCCTCTGCTGGCTACTTCGATGGGTTCAGCTTAGCGGCGGCTTTTCAAACCGTGTTACTTCGATTCTGCACAATTCTTGCCTGATCCTGCGACCTGTCGTGAATCAGGCAATCGCTACGCCTGTCACTTCCCTGAAATAAGGCGTTGGCCCGAGGAATAAACCCCGCTGCCAAACGTCTTCCTTACGGTTCTGGCAGGATTGTGCAATAAGCCGGCAGGAATCGACTAACCGCGCCCCGACCCGCGCCGTTATCGTTGATCCTGTGGCAACACACTCCACAGTGCTTGCCGAGCATCACTTCTCAACGGGAGAGTCGAACATGTCCAGCCCCATTCCCGCGAGCCATATGGCCTTTATCCGCGCCCGCAGCGGGTGCAGCACCGAACTGGGTGCACGCTTGAGCAGTTTGATCGAACCGGGCCGTCAGGCTCAGGGTTGCCTGCAATTCTCGTTGCAGCATTCCCAGGTCGACCCCGATGTATGGCTGGTCTCGGGTTTCTGGAGCAGCGAGCAGGCGATGAGCGCCTACTTCAGTTCGCCGGCCCTGATGATCTTTACCGAGCTGTTGAACGACATGGTGGTGCGCAGCATGGATTTCCAGACGTTCACGGACACCTCCGCCGCGCATGCCTACGGCGAGTACCTGCAACTGGCCGGTTAGGGTTTAGAATGGCCGACTTTCCATTGGCCAGGACCCGTAACATGGCACGTAAACAATTTGCCCATCACGAAGCTGTTTCCGCCGTAGTACCGGGGGAGGGTGGCTACAGCGCGGCTGTCGCCGTCAAGGCCCTGGATGGCATGGGCGCACCGCGGTTTCACAAGATCCTGGAGGGGCAGCAGTTCAAGACGGCCTCGGATGCTGATGATGCGGCCACTGTGCAGTTGGAGCGATTGATCGATGTGGACGAAGAGGGTCAGTTGACCTGGAACACTGCTGGCTAGAGAACGCCGTAGATCAATGTGGGAGCTG
>JAFHKH010000672.1 GCA_016937595.1 Pseudomonas cedrina subsp. fulgida
AACCAGCTGTGGGCATACACGATCACCAGGATGCCGATGCCCTTGGCGATATCCATTTGTATCCAGCGATTTTTCACCTGCATGCCCCCAATCGATCATTCATGTTTTGCGCCACGCTTGAGCCACAGGCCCAGGCCCAGCAACACCCCGGCGCCGGCCAGGGTGCTCAGCCCCAACTGCAGCCACACGCCCTCAAGCCGAAACAGTGTCAACGCCGCCGTGCCCATCAACACTGCGCCGAGCAGCCAGTGACGCGCCCAGGGCAGGGCAGGGAGCAACGCCTGGCGTTGCATCAGCAGCAACGCGGTGCACGTCACCCCCGCCCAAGCCGCCATGGGGATACCGGCCAGGCCGACCATAAAGGGCAGCACGCCAAGCAGCAGCACGTTGACCAGGCTACCGAGCAACTCGCAGCGCAGCGGCTGGCGCGTATCGCCGGCGGCGTAGGCATAACGCGCGAGCAAGGCGTTCCAGGCGCCGAACACCAGCGGCACGGCAAACCAGGCCAGCAACAGCGGCAACGGCGAGTCCGCCGATTGCGTGGGCAGCAGCAACGCCACCAGGCTCGGGGCGGCCGCGACCAGGCCGACGCCTGCGGGCAGGGTCAGCAGGCTGGCGGTTTCCAGGCCACGCTTGAGCAGGGCCAGGCGCTCATCGCCCTGGCGTCGGCTCATCATGCCCAGCAGCACCTGGTTGAGGCTCATCAGTGCAATCAGCGGCAGGTTCATCAACTTGCGCGCCAGGTTGACCCAAGTCACCGCACCTTCACCCAGCAACGACGCCACCAGCCGCTCGATCAGCGCCAGGCCCTGGCTTGCGCCATTGCTCAACAACAGCGGGCCGATGCGCTGGCCCAGCTCCCGCAGCGGCGCCCACGACCACTGCCAGTGCCACGGTCGCCAACCCAGGTGCCACATCGACGGCAGCAGCGCCAACGGCATCAGCAGGCTGCCGGCCAGCATGCCAGGGCCAGTGAGTGCG
>JAFHKH010000673.1 GCA_016937595.1 Pseudomonas cedrina subsp. fulgida
GCTGACCCGCCGCTATCGCAGGCAAGCCAGCTCCCACATTTGAACATCTGTGCAAGCGCGCTTTATTCCGGTGCGTGATCGCGCAGGAACACCAGGTTGTCGGGCTTGGACTGCTGCGCATTAAAGCGATAGCCCTGTGCATCAAATGCCTTGAGCCTGGCCGGGTCGTTGATGCGCTCCTGGATGACAAAGCGGCTCATCAGGCCCCGCGCCTTTTTGGCGTAGAAGCTGATGATCTTGTACTGGCCATTCTTGAGGTCCTTGAACTCGGTGTTGATGATGCGTGCGTTAAGCGCTGTGCGCTTGACCGCCGAGAAGTACTCATTGGACGCCAGGTTCAACAGCACGTCGTCACCCTGTTCAGCCAGCGCTTCGTTCAGCCACTCGCTGATGCGCGTGCCCCAGAACGCATACAAATCCTTGCCGCGGGGATTGGCGAGCTTGGTGCCCATTTCCAGGCGGTACGGCATCATCAGGTCCAGCGGGCGCAGCAGGCCGTACAGGCCCGATAGCATGCGCAGGTGGTCCTGGGCGTAAGTAAAATCGGCATCGCTGAAGGTTTCGGCGTTCAGGCCGGTATACACGTCGCCTTTGAACGCCAACAGCGCCTGCTTGGCGTTGGCCGGCGTGAAGGCCGGGGTCCAGCTGCCAAAGCGCGCGGCATTGAGGCCGCCGATCTTGTCGGAGACGTGCATCAATTCGCTGATCTGCGCCGGGCTCAGCTCGCGCAACTGCTCGATCAGTTGCTGGGAATGGTCCAGGTACTGCGGCTGGGTATAGCGCTGGGTCGCAGGCGCGGTCTCGAAATCGAGGGTCTTGGCGGGGGAAATCACCATCAGCATGAAGTCGTTTCCTTAACTCGTGGCGTGTAACGTAAGCGCGATTCTAGGGGCTGGGGCGTTTTGACTCCACCTATGATGGCGATAGGCATGATCCGCTATAGTGGCCAACGACCCTGGAGAAGGAGACCCTGTGTGCGAATCGCGCTTTTAGTATCGGCATGCCTGCTGTGCCTGAATGCCCAGGCGGCGCCGGTGGACGTCGCCAGCCTGGACCGTGGCACCTGGCCCGAGCAGCTCAGCACGCCAGCGCTGTTCGATGTGGCGTCGCGTGCGGAAATCCTGATGTTCGCCCGCAGCCTGCTGGCCAGCGAGGCCTTGGATGATGCGGCGCTCAAACAGCGCCTGGGTTTGAAGATCATCAATCAGGCCGGCATTGACGACCTGCGCCGCCAGCTCTGGCAGCGCTTGCTGGAGAATTACACCTTGGCCCAGGAAAGCTGCGAGGTTGACGCGTCGTTCTGCTATCTGGTCGAAAGCATGGACGACCTGCGCGAGCAGGCCGGCAAGTTCGACGTGGGCCAAGACTCTTTCTATATAGGCTGGGCTGCCCCGAGCCATACGTTTCACGAGCGTTATCTGGACGAGCTGCTGCGCAAGGCGGCGTTGTTCCCGCAGATCAGCAGCGAAATCGCGCGTTTCGGCGACCATGAGCGCAATGGCGACGAGTTCAACGACCGCCTGTTCCTGCTGACGTTCGACGGCGGCCCCGCGCCGGTCAGCGGCAACACCGACTGGCTCACCGAGTACTTGCGCAAGCAAAAGATGAACGCCACGTTCTTTGCCCTTGGCAGCAGCCTGCAAACCCGCGTGGAACGTAGCTCCGCTGCCGAGGTGCAGGCGTTGTACCAAGGCCAGTGCGTGGGCACCCAGGGCTGGCAATATCGCTCGCACAGCCACTGGGTGGATTGGCAGGGCTCGGTCACCCGCAGCGCCTCGCTGGTGCAAAACCTGATGCCGGAGAACTATGTGCCGCTGTTCCGTCCGCCCTATGGCCAGCGCCGTGCCGACAGCCAGGGTTTTTTCCAGGCCCAGGGCTTACAGGTGGCGCTATGGGACATCGATTCCCAGGACGAGCCGGGCAAGCTCAAGGCCGAAGAGTCGGCGCAACGGGTACTGACGTTGATGCTGCTGTGGCGCAAAGGGGTGATTGTGTTTCACGACACCCAGGACAAGGCACGGGTCGCGCTGCCCATGCTGTTGCAGGCGACGGCGCAGAGTGGTCTGGGTTGGCAGGACTGCCGCGAGGCGTTTCGCTGAAATGCCCGGCCCTGTTGGGTGTGGGGCATTTTCGGGGTGATTTTTAGCGACGTTTCGATGCAGGCGGACTTCCGACTTTAGCGGGCTGCCTGGCACTCGGCTAGTGCTATTCGTCATCCTGAAAAATAAACTTCAAAAAACCGTCAAAGTGCTTTTTCCTGTCATGGGTTTTGCGGTATTACGAAGTCAGATCGCCGAAACCTGCAACACAGGTGGCGTCTTCCAAGACTCCTGCTGTGGGCAATGCACTTGACGTCACTCAGGTGTGTTCGGTGGTCGATTCGAGGCGCAGCACCGCCCAGGTATTGCGTCGAATGGCTCCCACAAAGGTGACCGAGTATGGATGATCATGGACGTAACCCTTCTTCCGACCAGCCAATCCTTTATGTGCTTGATACCAACGTACTGATCCACGATCCAAACGCACTGCTTAACTTCGAAGAACACCACGTCGCCATCCCCATGATCGTGCTTGAGGAGCTCGACAAACTCAAAAGCGGGCACCACAGCGTGGCCGCCGAATGCCGCCAGGCTATCCGCCTGATCGACAAGACGCTGGGCGAAGCATCGCCGGAAGACGTCGAGGTCGGCGTGCCGATCCAGCGTGGCAAGAGCGGGCCCAAGGGCTTGCTGTCGATCCTGATGAGCAAGCGCGGCGAGCCCAACAGCCTGCTGCCGGAAAACCTCAACGACAACAAGATCATCAACCAATTGATCGACCTGCACGCGCGCGACAAGGACCTGCGCCTGGTGCTGGTGACCAAAGACATCAATATGCGCCTCAAGGCCCGCGCGTGTGGGATCGCCGCCGAGGACTACAGCACCGACCAACTGGTCGACGACGTCTCGATGTTGTCGCGTGGCTATCACACCGTGCCAGGCTCGTTCTGGGACCTGGTCAGCAAGGTCGAAACCCGTCAGGACCATGGCCGCACCTGGCACCAGGTACAGCTGATCGACAACCTGCCGGCCGTGCACATCAATGAATTCATCATCGACGAGCAAGGCTTCGTCGGCTGGATCAAGGAAATCCAGGTCGACAAGCTGCTGATCCTCGACCTGCATCAGGAACCCCTGTTGCACCAGGAAGCCTGGGGCCTGAAACCGCGTGATATCTACCAGAGCCTGGCGCTGTACGCACTGCTCGACCCGGACATCCACCTGGTCAACCTGACCGGCGCCGCCGGCTCGGGTAAAACCATCCTCGCCCTGGCCGCTGCCATCGAACAGACCATGGTGACCAAGCGCTATCGCCGTATCATCGCCACCCGCAGCGTGCAGGGCCTGGACCAGGAAATCGGCTTTTTGCCCGGCACCGAAGCGGAAAAAATGGAGCCGTGGCTGGGGGCGATCACCGACAACCTCGAAGCCTTGCACATGGATGACGAAAACACCCATGGCAGCGTCGACTACATCCTCAGCAAAGTGCCGTTGCAGTTCAAATCCCTCAACTACATCCGAGGTCGCAGCTTCCAGCAAAGCCTGATCCTGATCGATGAGTGCCAGAACCTGACCCCGCACCAGATGAAAACCATCATCACCCGTGCCGGCGCCGTTCCAAAGTGGTGTGCCTGGGCAACCTGGCACAGATCGACACCCCTTACCTGTCCGCGACCAGCTCCGGGCTGACCTACCTGACGGAACGCTTCAAAGACTTCCCGAACGGCGTGCACATTGCGCTGCAAGGGGTTCCTCGTTCGATTCTGGCCGAATACGCCGAGTCTCACTTATAGTCTGCAGGAGCCGGTTTGTGTGGGAGCTGGCTTGCCTGCGATAGCATCACCTCGGTGCAACTGATAGACCGAGGTGCCTGCATCGCGGGCAAGCCCGCTCCCACTCAGGCCTCGCTGCCACATTTAATTCTGGTTGGGTTTACAATCGCTGCTCCTGATCAGGAGTATCCCTGTGCTGACTCATCTCGATTCCCAAGGTCGCGCCCATATGGTCGACGTCACCGACAAGTCCGTGACCTTCCGTGAGGCAGTGGCCGAAGCGCGCGTGCGCATGTTGCCCGAAACCCTGCAAATGATTGTCGACGGCGCCCACCCCAAGGGCGACGTGTTCGCCGTGGCCCGCATTGCCGGGATCCAGGCGGCGAAAAAAACCAGCGACCTGATCCCCCTGTGCCACCCGCTGATGTTGACCGGCGTCAAGGTCGAACTGAGCGCCGACGGTGCCGACGCGGTGCATATCCTGGCGCGCTGCAAACTCTCCGGCCAGACCGGCGTGGAAATGGAAGCATTGACCGCCGCCAGCGTCGCGGCATTGACGATCTACGACATGTGCAAGGCCGTGGACCGTGGCATGACCATCGAGAGCATTCGCCTGCTGGAAAAGCTTGGCGGTAAAAGCGGGCATTTCAAGGCGGACCAGGCATGAGCATCAACGTATTGTTTTTTGCGCGTTACGCAGAGGCGGTGGGCTTTGATTCGCTGGAAATGGAAGGTGAGTTTGCCACCGTTGATGCCGTGCGCCTGGCATTGGCCGCTGATCCGGAGTTCGCCGTACTCAACGAGGCGAGTCTGATGTGCGCGCGCAACGAAGAGCTGTGCACCCTCGACGAGCCGGTGCACGCCGGGGACGAAGTCGCGTTTTTCCCGCCCGTGACCGGAGGCTGAGCATGGCCATCCGTGTGCAGGTCGAAGCGTTTGATCCCGGTGCCGAAGTCAACGCCATGCACGCGGCCAATGTTGGCGTGGGGGCGGTGGTGAGTTTTGTCGGCTATGTGCGCGACTTCAATGACGGGCGCGACGTGTCGGGGATGTTCCTGGAGCACTATCCCGGCATGACCGAAAAAGCCTTGGCCAAGATCGCCGTCGAAGCCGAGCAGCGTTGGCCGTTGCTTAAGCTGGAAGTGCTGCACCGCATTGGCGCGCTGGAGCCGGGTGAGCCGATTGTGTTTGTGGGGGCCGCGAGTGCTCATCGCCAGGCTGCGTTTGATGCCTGTGCGTTTGTGATGGATTACCTGAAGACCAGGGCGCCGTTCTGGAAGAAGGAAAACACCCCTGACGGCCCGCGTTGGGTGGAAGGGCGCGCCAGCGACCATGCGGCAGCGGAGCGCTGGAAATAATCGGCTGAACATAGAACCCAATGTGGGAGCGGGCTTGCTCGCGAAAGCGGAGTGTCAGTCGATACATACATGACTG
>JAFHKH010000674.1 GCA_016937595.1 Pseudomonas cedrina subsp. fulgida
CGAAGCGCTGCGGTTGACGCAGTTTTCCATCGACCAAAGCACGGTCGGCATTCTTTGGGTCAACTGGGACAGCCATGTGCGCTACGCCAATCGCGCGGCTGAAAGCATGCTTGGCTACGCGCCCGGTGCGCTGATCGAGCGGCCATTGGTCGACCTGGACCCAAGCCTGGACATGGACCGTTGGCTCAACCTGTGGAAACGCGCGCGAGCCAGTGAAGACGGCCCGCAGAACTTCGCCACCGATTGTCGGCGCGCGGATGGCAGCATCCTGCCGACCAATGTGTCCTTGAGCTTCCTGCGGTTTGCCGAGGCCGAATACCTGGTGGTCTACCTCAATGACGTAACGGAGTTGCGCCGTACCCTGGCGGCTTTGCTGCAAAGTGAAGCGCAACTGCGCGAACTGTCCGCCCACCTGGAAACCGTGCGCGAAGAAGAAAAGGCGCGCATCGCCCGTGAAGTGCATGACGAACTGGGGCAAATGCTCACGGTGCTCAAGCTTGAAACCTCAATGTGCGAGTTGGCCTATGCGCAGCTCGATCCCGGTTTGCATGAGCGCTTGAACAGCATGAAGCGTCTCATTGCCCAACTTTTTCAATTGGTGCGCGATGTGGCGACTGCGTTGCGCCCGCCGATTCTCGACGCAGGCATCGCCTCGGCCATCGAGTGGCAGGCCCGGCGCTTCGAAGCGCGGACACACATTCCCTGCCTGGTGCAGTTCCGGATAACCTGCGGCCTTGAGCGACGCCAAGGCCATCGGCCTTTTCCGCATCCTGCAGGAGGCGCTGACCAATGTGATGCGGCATGCCCAGGCGCATACTGTGGAGCTGACCCTGGTCGTGGAGGGCACGGATTTACGCCTGACCATCAGCGACGATGGTGTCGGTTTCGTCCAGGCTCAGGGCCGTGCGGTGTCGTTCGGTCTGGTGGGCATGCGCGAGCGCGTATTGATCATGGGCGGGCAGTTGAGCCTGGACAGCGAGTTGGGGGAGGGCACCACCCTGAGTGTCACGGTGCCATTGGATGCATAACACCAAGAGGAAGTCCCTGTGATCCGCGTACTGGTAGCCGAAGACCACACCATCGTCCGTGAAGGCATCAAGCAATTGATCGGCCTGGCCAAGGACCTGTTGGTGGTCGGCGAAGCGAGCAATGGCGAGCAACTGCTGGAGACCCTGCGCCACGTGCCTTGCGAGGTGGTGTTGCTGGATATCTCGATGCCCGGCGTCAACGGGCTTGAAGCCATCGCGCGGATCCGGGCGCTGAGCCATCCGCCGGCGATCCTGGTGCTGTCGATGCACGACGAAGCGCAAATGGCCGCCCGCGCCTTGAAGGTCGGCGCCGCCGGTTACGCCACCAAGGACAGTGACCCGGCGCTGTTGCTGACGGCGATTCGCAAGGTGGCGGCGGGCGGGCGCTATATCGACCCGGACCTGGCCGACCGGATGGTCTTCGAAGTCGGCCTCACCGATGCCCGGCCCTTGCATTCATTGCTCTCGGAGCGCGAGTTCTCGGTGTTCGAGCGCCTGGCCCAGGGCGCCAATGTCAACGACATCGCCCAGCAACTGGCGCTCAGCAGCAAGACCATCAGCACCCACAAGGCAAGGCTGATGCAAAAGCTCAATATCACCTCCCTGGCTGAATTGGTGAAGTACGCCATGGAACACAAACTCCTTTGACGTTGATCGTTCCCACGCTCCGCGTGGGAATGCATCCCGACGCTGCGCGTCCCAAGAGCGG
>JAFHKH010000675.1 GCA_016937595.1 Pseudomonas cedrina subsp. fulgida
CCCGCGTTGGGGTGCGACGATTCGACAAGCCCGCTCGCCACAGCGTTGCAGTTTGCTGCGCGACAGCGCTGCGTCGAAGAGGTTGTGGGCCTTCCCACAAAACCGACAGCGCCTTGAATTTAAATCTGAAACATTTTCTTTCATATCTGGGTTAGGGATTTCTCATTCTCATCCGTCTTAACTTAGATACAGCCTGTCGCGTCAGCAAAAGCTACGACTGGCCTTTTCCGGGCCTGCACTGCCCTCCTCCGATCAAGACCCGCATTCACATGTCGAAGAAGTCACGCTCCAAACTCTGGTTTCTCGTCCATAGCTGGCTGGCATTGCCCATCTGGTTCTTTGTACTGATCGTCTGCGTCACCGGCACCCTGGCGGTCGTCAGCCAGGAAATCGTATGGCTGGCCAACCCGGATATCCGTGCGAGCAAACCGACGCAAGACGCCCAGCCATTGAGCTATGACCAGGTGATCGCCGCCATCAAGCGCGATGAACCCCAGGTGTTCGTCCAGTCGATCAGCCGTCCCGACGAATCGCATTTCGCCCTCAGCGTAGACCTGAGCTACCCCGACGGGCGCTCTGTCGAGGTCTATGTCAACCCCTACACCGGGGCGATCCAGGGCATCAGTCCCTCCTTCAACTTTCAGCAATTCACCCGCGCCCTGCACGGCTGGTGGCTGGTGCCTTTCACCAATGGCTACAGCTGGGGCTGGTACCTGGTGTCGGCGCTCGGCATTCCGCTGCTGGCATCGCTGGTGACCGGGCTGGTGGTGTACAAGCGTTTCTGGAAGGGCTTCCTGCGCCCTACCTTGCGGGTACGCCATGGCGCGCGGATTTTCTGGGGTGATTTCCACCGTTTGAGCGGCATCTGGTCGATCTGGTTTATCGCGGTGATTTCCGTCACCGGCATCTGGTTCCTGATCCGGGCCATCCTGGGCGACAACCAGATCTCGATTTCAACCGAACCCGTGATCCCGGTGATCGCCCGGGAGAAGGTGCCCCTGTCGGCGCCGGGCGTGCCGGCGCCGATGATTGCGGTGGACGAGGCCATCAGGATCGCCACCCAGCGCATTCCGGGCCTGGAGGCGAGTTTCATCAGCCTGCCGCTCAACGCCTACAGCCACCTGCAGATCGGCGGGCGGGGCTGGTATCCGTTGATGTTCCAGACCGCGCAGATCAACCCCTATGACGGTGAGGTCGCCGCGGCGCACCTGCTGTCCGACCGTTCGAAGCTGGAGTTCGTCACCGAATCCATGCGCCCGTTGCACACCGGCGACTTTGGCGGGCTGTGGATCAAGCTGATCTGGGCGTTCTTCGGGCTGATCATGAGCATGATGGTGTTGAGCGGCCTGCTGATCTGGACCAAGCGCACCGCATTGGCCACGCTCAATGCCTTCAAGCGCGAAGCCAAGGCACAACACACGCCGGCGTCCCTCCCGGCGATGCGGGCAGAGACCTCGGAGGCCAACCCATGAGCAAGGCCACTGCTGCAAAGCCTTCGCCGCTGCGGGCGTTCTGGCTGAAATGGCGTTTCCACATCAATGTACTGTTGCTGCTGATACCCCTGGGCTTCATGCCCAAGTACCTTCGCCGATGCCGCGCTGTTTCGGGGCGATACCGGCATCGGCGAACGCGTGGCCGGCCAGGTGCAGGTCGGGCCCTGGAGCCTGACCCTCGCGGAATTTCGCAATGAAGGTCCGCGCCCCGACCCGGCGGCCCGATGAAATTTTTCAACGCAGCCCTGTGCGACACCTGCGCCGACCAGGTCAAGGCCACCTATCTGCGCATTGGCAAGCCGCGCAGCCTGCGCGCCGCCGGAGTGATCTTCTTCGGCACCCCGTACCGCATGGGCGCGGGCCTGCC
>JAFHKH010000676.1 GCA_016937595.1 Pseudomonas cedrina subsp. fulgida
GCGTTCGCTTAACTGATCGAGGGGGCGCGCAGACTGACTATTGCTCAGTCTTGTTATCCCCGTGGGACAGGCTGTACACGTAAGCGGCCAACAAATGCACCTTGTCATTGCCTTGCAGCACGTCCTGCGCCGGCATCTGGCCCTGGCGACCGTGGCGAATAGTCTGCTGCAACTGCGCCAGGCTGGTGCCGTAGATATAGCCGCCCGGCTGCGTCAGGTCAGGCGCACCCATCGCCTCCATGCCGTGGCCTTGCGCACCGTGGCAAGCGACGCATGTCGTGTTGAACGCGGCCTGGCCTGCCGCCAGATCGGCGTTGCTGTCGGCCGGCAAGGGCAGTTTGGCCAGGTCGTGGCGCACATAGGCCGCGACGTTTTTCACACCATTGTCGCCGAGCATGTCGCCCCAGGCCGGCATCGCCGCGTGACGGCCGTTCATGATGGTGGTCTTGATCGCTTCGGCCGAACCGCCCCAGCGCCAGATATTGTCCGCCAGGTTCGGGAAGCCAAACGCGCCCTTGGCGTCCGAGCCGTGGCACACCGAGCAGTTGGAGGCAAACAGGCGGCCGCCCATCTTCAGCGCTTGCGGGTCCTTGGCCACTTCCTCCACGGGCATGGCCGAGAACTTGGCGAAGATCGGCCCGAACCGGGTGTCGGCCTTGGCCATCTCCTTGTCCCATTCCTTGGCCGACGTCCAGCCGTCTTCATAGCCTGGCAACACGCCCTTCCAGTTGCCCAGCCCCGGGTAGAGGATCAGGTAGCCGAGCGCAAACACCAGGGTGCCGGCGAACAGCATGAACCACCACTGCGGCAGCGGGTTGTCGTATTCCTCGATCCCGTCGAAAGCGTGGCCCATGGTCTGGTCGACGCTGCCACGGGTCTCGCCCCTGCGGGTGCCGATCAAGAGCCAGGTCAGGCCGATCAGGCTGCCGAGGGTCAGTACGCAGATCCATGTACTCCAGAACGTGGTCATGGCCGATTGCTCCTGGTTGCAGGCTCTTGGTGAGCGTCGGATGGCGCAGGTTCGTCGGCGAAGGGCAGCAGGCGCGCTTCCTCGAATTCTGCATTGCGCCGGTTGTTGAATACCCACAGCGACAGGCCGATAAAGGCGATGGCGACCACCAGCGTGCCGAGGCCGCGGACAGTCCCCGCATCGAATTCAAATCCCATGGTTCACCTCTTGCTCTTGATGGCGGTGCCGAGCACTTGCAGGTACGCAACCAGCGCGTCCATCTCGGTCTTGCCCTTGAGGCTGGCGACGGCGCCACGGATGTCGTCATCGGTGTAGGGCACGCCAAGGGTGCGCATCACCTTCAACTTGGTCTCGGTGTGGGTGCTGTCGACGGCGGCGGTGACCAGCCAGGGGTAGGCCGGCATTTTCGACTCGGGCACCACGTTGCGCGGGTTGTACAGGTGCGCGCGATGCCAGTCGTCCGAGTAACGCGCGCCGACGCGCGCCAGGTCCGGCCCGGTACGTTTGGAGCCCCACAGGAAGGGGTGGTCCCACACGCTTTCACCGGCGACCGAGTAATGGCCATAGCGCTCGGTTTCGGCGCGGAACGGACGGATCATCTGCGAGTGGCACTGCACGCAGCCTTCGCGGATGTAGAGGTCGCGGCCTTCCAGTTGCAGCGCGGTGTAGGGTTTCATGCCTTCCACCGGTTTGTTGGTCACGTCCTGGAAGAACAGCGGGACGATCTGGGTCAGGCCGCCGATACTCACGGCAAGCACCATGAGCAGCATCAGCAGGCCGACGTTCTTTTCAATCGTTTCGTGTTTCATCACAAACTCCTCAGGCCAACTGCGCGACAGGGACGGCTTCGACGGGCTGCGCCGAACGCACGGTGCGCCAGGTGTTGTAAGCCATCAGCAACATGCCGCAGAGGAAGATCGCACCGCCCACCAGCCGCACGATGAAGCCAGGGTGGCTGGCCACCAGGGTTTCGACGAAGGAGTAGGTCAAGGTGCCGTCGTCGTTGATCGCACGCCACATCAGGCCCTGGGCGATGCCATTGACCCACATCGAGGCGATGTAGAGCACGGTGCCGATGGTGGCCAGCCAGAAGTGCGCGTTGATCAGGCCGAGGCTGTGCATCTGCTCGCGGCCGAAGACTTTCGGGATCATGTGGTACAGCGCGCCGATGGAGATCATCGCCACCCAACCGAGGGCACCGGCGTGTACGTGGCCGATGGTCCAGTCGGTGTAGTGGGACAGCGAGTTGACGGTCTTGATCGCCATCATCGGACCTTCGAAGGTCGACATGCCGTAGAACGCCAGCGAGACCACCAGAAAGCGCAGGATCGGGTCGCTGCGCAATTTATGCCAGGCGCCCGACAGCGTCATCATGCCGTTGATCATGCCGCCCCAGCTCGGTGCCAGCAGGACCAGCGACATCACCATGCCCAGGGACTGCGCCCAGTCCGGCAGCGCGGTGTAGTGCAGGTGGTGGGGACCTGCCCAGATGTACAGGGTGATCAGCGCCCAGAAATGCACGATGGACAAGCGATAGGAATACACCGGACGCTCGGCCTGTTTCGGCACGAAGTAATACATCATGCCGAGGAAACCGGCGGTGAGGAAAAAGCCTACCGCGTTATGCCCATACCACCACTGCACCATGGCATCCGTCGCACCGCCGTAGAGGGAGTAGGACTTGGTCAGGCTGACCGGGATTTCCAGGTTGTTGACGATATGCAGGATCGCCACGGTGAGGATGAAGCCGCCGAAGAACCAGTTGCCGACGTAAATGTGCTTGGTGTTGCGCTTGGCCACGGTGCCGAAGAACACGATGGCATAGGCCACCCAGACGATGGTGATGAGGATGTCGATCGGCCATTCCAGCTCCGCGTATTCCTTGGAACTGGTGTAGCCCAGCGGCAGGCTGATCGCCGCCAGCAGGATCACCAACTGCAGCCCCAGAAGCAGAACGCCGCCAGTTTGGGCGCGAACAGCTGGGTCTGGCAGGTACGTTGCACCGAGTAGAAGGAGCTGGCGAACAGCGCGCAGCCACCGAAGGCAAAGATCACCGCGTTGGTGTGCAGCGGACGCAGGCGCCCGAAGCTGGTCCAGGGCAAATCGAAATTGAGCGCGGGCCAGACCAATTGGGCGGCGAGAAAAACCCCGAGGCCCATGCCGACGATGCCCCACACCACCGTCATAATGGCGAATTGGCGGACCACCTTGTAGTGATAGGCGGTACTTAATGTAGTGTTCATGGTTCCCCATCCACGGTTCAACCCAAGCAGATGCGGCACTTGGGCTGGAGTTATAGGCAGACTAAAAAGCGAGGCAAGCATGGGCAAAGAGCACAAGGCCAGTATTGACGGGGATCAATGGGCGCAGCGTGTGCGGGAACACGGGTGGCTGTGGGATGCCGCGTCGGGCAAGCCGCGGGCGAAGCGGTCACGCTGATCCTGGCCCACGGCGCCGGTGCACCGATGGACTCGGCGTTCATGAATGATATGGCTGCACGCCTTGCCGGGCATGGCGTGAACGTGTTGCGCTTCGAGTTTCCCTACATGGCCCAACGCCGTGCCGACGGCGGTAAACGCCCACCGAACCCGGCGCCGAAACTGCTGGAGGCGTGGCGCGAGGTGTATGCCGAGGCGCGACGTCATGTCGCGGGCAAGCTGGCCATTGGCGGCAAGTCGATGGGCGGGCGCATGGCCAGTTTGCTCGCCGATGAATTACACGCTGATGGGCTGGTGTGCCTGGGCTATCCGTTCTATGCCGTGGGCAAGCCGGAAAAACCACGGGTCGAGCACCTGGCCGGGTTGAAGACGCCAACGTTGATTGTGCAAGGCGAGCGGGATGCGCTGGGCAATCGCGCGGCGGTGCAGGGGTACGACTTGTCGCCGAGCATCGAGGTGATGTGGCTGGTGGCGGGGGATCATGACTTGAAGCCGTTGAAGGCGTCGGGGTGCAGTCATGAGCAGCATCTTGACGCGGCTGCGGTGAAGGTCGCTGGGTTTATTGCTGGCCTTTAGGGCCCCGCCAGCTCCCACAGTGATCGTTCCCACGCTCTGCGTGGGGATGCCTCATGTGACGCTCTGCATCACGGTTTCAAGAGCAGACGCGGAGCGTCCAAGGCTGCATTCCCACGCAGAGCGTGGGAACGATCCGTCTACCGGTTAAACCGCTCCACCAGGGAATACTGGGTATTGGCGGTATGCGTCAGCTCTTCACTCAACTGCGCCGAGTTCAGTGCCTGTTCCGACGTCTGGTCCGCCAACAGCGCAATGGTGCTGATGTTGCGGC
>JAFHKH010000677.1 GCA_016937595.1 Pseudomonas cedrina subsp. fulgida
GGGTCAACGGCGTCAATCTGCCGGTGGATGGCGGTTTGGCGGCCACCTACGTCGTAGGGGTTGCAACCCGTTAAGCCCCGGCGCGGATCCACCGCGCCGGGGGTCTTGAACAACAACAAAAATACAGGACACACAAGATGCTCAAGCCTATCTTGCGGACAGTTGCGGCCACGGTTTTTGTCGCACTGTCATCGACTGCACATGCTTATGACTTGCCGGGACTCAACCTGGGCACCACCAGTTTTTACGACGGCTCACCTGCACCGGCCGGCCCTGGCTGGTACCTGGAGGAATACCTGACGTACGCCAGGGCCAGCCGTTTCAATGACGCCAACGGGCATAAGCTGGCCTTGCCCAGACAAGACCTGACCCTGGTGGCGCCCACCACGCAGATCATCTACGTCGGCCAACCCCTCGCCAGCGGCGCGATGCCCGGCTTTACCCTGATCAACACTTCATTGGCCCACGCGCAGGTGGATGATGGCTTGAACAATGCGGCGCTGAGTTCGCGTGCCGGCTTTGGCGACGTGGCACTGGGCGCCTTCCTGCAACTGCCGACCCTGAGCCGAGCCGATGGCAGCCCCTGGTTGACCCAGCGCGTCGAGCTCGATGTCTCGGTGCCGGTGGGCGCCTATGATCGCAACCGCTCGATCAACCCCGGCAGCAACTTCTGGTCAGTCAACCCGTATTACGCGGCCACGTACTGGTTCAGTCCCACGTGGTCGGCGAGCGGGCGTTTCATGTACCTGTGGAATGGCAAGAACGATGATCCGCAGGCGGGCTTCGGCGAGGCCTCCAGCACCCAGGCAGGCCAGGCATTGCATGCCAACCTGACGCTGCAATATGCCGTGAGCCAGCAACTGAGCGTGGGCTTGAACGGCTACTGGCTGAAGCAGATCACCGACACCGAGGTGGATGGGCACGCGGTCAGCGGGCGTCGGGAAAAGGTCTGGGCCATTGGCCCAGGCCTGGTGTATGCCTTCAACAAGGAAAACACCTTGTCGGTGAACGCGTATTTCGAGCAGCAGGCGGAAAACCGCACCGAGGGCGACAAACTGGTGCTCAACTGGCTGCACAAGTTCTAGGTTTTGGCGTGCCGGGCAGTCCCAGGCAGGTTCAGTGGCGCCGTACGCACCATCACGCTGATGATGGTGAGTGCGGCGATCACTACCCCCGGGGAGGTTGCCAGCAACACCCCCGCGGTACCCGCACCGGCGGCCAATAGTTGCCCGGCTGCCAGCGGCCCGGCTACCGAGCCCAGTCGGCCGATGGCCACGGCCGCACCGACGCCGGTGGCGCGCACGGCGGTTGGGTAGGAAGGCGGTGCCGACGCATAGAGCACCAACTGCGCGGCCATGACGAACAAGCCGGCGGCAAAACCCGCGATAGCCATGGGCACGATGCCCGCCGAGAGGCCGACACCGGCCAGCGCGGCGAGCAACCCGGCGTACACAAAAAGCACCACCTTGAGCGCATTGCAACGGTCCAGCAGCACACCACCGAGCAATGAGCCAAGCGCACCGCCGATATTGAACAGCATCTGCACCAGGCCCGCCTGGGGCTTGCTGAAACCTTGCTCGAGCAACAACGAGGGCAGCCAGTTGAGCAGCATGTACATCACGGTCAGGGTGAAGAAATAGCTGAGCCACAAGGCCAGCGTGGTGCGTGCACGATCTTCGCCGAACAGTGCAGTGCGGGTCGAAGGGCGAGGGCCGGAGGTGTTTTCGAGCTGTTGGCGAAAGGCGTTGGATTCCGGCAGCAGCAGGATCATCAACGGCACCACCAGCAAGGGCGCCAGGCCGCCGATGATAAAGGTGGTCTGCCAGTGCTCACTGGAAAACATCGCCACCACGGCGGCTAATGCGCCCCCCAGCGGTACGCCGCAGTACATGACACTGATCGCGGTGCCACGCTTGTATTCGCTGACGGCCTCGGCGCACAAGGCGATGAGGTTGGGCAACGCAGCACCCAGCCCAAGGCCGGTCAGAAAGCGCACCAGCAGCAGGCTGGAATAGCTTTCGACAAACGCGGTGCAGAGCGAAAACACCCCGAACAGCAGCACGGCACTTACCAGGATTTTCTTGCGCCCGATCCGATCGGCGATCCAGCCGCCGAAGAAGGCGCCGGGGAGCAAGCCGATGATCCCGGCACTGAAGACCCAGCCAAGCATCTTCGGATCCAGGCTGAACGTTTGCCGTAGCCCGGCGGCGGCGGTGCCGGCGGCTTGCAGATCGAAACCCTCGATCAGCGCAACGATAAAGCACAGCGCGATAGTCAGCGTCGAACGACGCGATGGACTGTCCATGGGCAAACCTCATTGTTGTTTTTGTGGTGGTGGCGAACCTGAATGGTTGCTGGTGATTAAGATAACAAAGATAACTAAAAGGTGAATGGTGTAGTAATGGCGCTAATAAAATGTAATTAGCTCAATAAATTCAAATAGTTGAAGTTTTTGTCAGTGGTTACCTAAAAAATAGATAGCTTTATTAATGTTCGATTATCGAACGGTTACGGTTGACGAGTGCCCTCACTGTTTCCATTCTCTGTTTGCGAAGCCGACTGCGCCGAGCGTGTATCAGCCCAAAAACAACAACAAAAGAATGGATATCGAACATGCCAACATTTCTTGCGCGCAGCGCCCCTGCAGTGGCGTCAGCCTCCTGTGTGCCCAATAACATACCCGCTCTGGTCATCGCGACGCTGGCCTTGAGCGTGTTGCCCACCCCGCTCTGGGCGGCAGGCTTTATCGACGACAGTCACGGCACCTTGACCTTGCGCAATTACTACCTGGACCGTGACTACAAGGACGACGCTGCAAAAACCGCCGCACGGGAGTGGGCCCAGGCATTTATCGTCAATCTGGAGTCGGGCTATACCCCTGGTACCGTGGGCTTTGGCCTGGATGTGCGCGGGCTGATGGGGGTCAAGCTCGACTCGTCGCCGGACCGCAGCGGCACCGAGTTGTTGCCGGTGTCGGCCAGCGACAAGCGTGCCGCCGATGAATACTCGCGCCTGGCGCCGACGGCCAAGCTGCGGTTTGCCCAAACCACCGTAAAGACCGGCGACGTGTCGATCTTCCTGCCGTTCGCCTTCGCCAGCCCGTCGCGCCTGCTGCCGCAAACCTTTCGCGGCACCACCTTGAGTTCCAAGGACATCGACGGGCTGACCTTCAATACCGGCTATATCGACCGAGTCAACAAGCGCGACTCCACCGACTATCAGGCCATGAGCATCGCCTCGCCCAACCGGCGCTTCAATGCGACCGCCACCACCTCACACCTGGCTTACGTCGGTGGGGATTACCAAGTCAATAAAGACCTCGGTTTGCGCGTCTATCACGCCGAGGTAGCGGACCTTTATCAGCAAGACACCCTGGCGTTGCTGCATAACCTGCCGGTGGGCGAGGGCGTGCTCAGCAGTGACCTGCGCAGTTTTTTCAGTCGCGAGGACGGCAGCGCCAAGGCGGGCAAGGTGGATAACCGCAACCTCTCGGCGTTGTTTGGCTATCGGCTGGGCGGGCATCGCGTCAGCCTTGGCTACATGCATGCCAGCGGGGATACCGCCACACCCTACCTCTCCGGTACCGAGTTGATGGGCATGAGCGAACTGACCATGAGTTCGGACTTCCTCAACGCCAAGGAGCGTACCTGGCAGGCCATCTACGACTACGACTTTGCGGCGTCAGGTGTACCAGGGCTGAAAAGCCGGCTGCGTTATGTGCGCGGCGACAACATCGAGCTGGCGCCTTTCAATGCCGAGGACCGCAAGGAGCGTGAGTTCCAGATGGAGTTGGGTTACGTGATCCAGAGTGGCCCGCTGAAGAACGTCGGGCTGATGGCGCGCAAGTCGATCTATCGCAACGACTTCCCCGGCGGCGCGGCGTTTCGCGATGAAAACCAGACCCGTTTCCTGGTGCTCTACACCGTGGCGCTGTGGTAGATCGTCAGTCCTGATAGACCTTTTTGAGCAAGCGCAGCAGCTCTGCACGTTCCTCGACGTCCAGGGCTGCGGTCGCGTCCTGATCGCTTTGCGCGGCGATGTCCTTGAGTTGCTTGAGCAAGGTTTCGCCGGCCTTGCTGAGGAAGATCCCATAGGAGCGCTTGTCCGATTTGCACCGCACGCGCATGGCGAGGGCGCGGCTTTCCAGTTTGTTCAGCAGGGGCACCACCTGGGGCGGTTCGATGGCCAGGGCGCGAGCCAGGTCGGCCTGCATCAGCCCGGGGTTCTGCTCGATGATTGCCAGGGCCGAGAACTGTGCGGGGCGCAGGTCGTGGTCGGACAGTCGGCCGATCAGGTTCTGGAACAGCTTGAGCTGGGCGCGGCGCATGGCGTAACCGATCAGATCGTCCAGCGCCGAATCCAGCGGCGGCTGACCCCCGGTGTTATCGGGCAGGGCCTGGCTGGTGTCGGCGGTAGTGGAGGGTTTGGCCATTAACTGTGCAATCCTCAGGCATGGAGGTTAATAAGGCTATCTAGTTTGCCGGGGTTGGCGAGCCATGGCTACGTCGGCTTTCAAAAAAATCTTGAGTAAATTGGCTTTCATGGCATGAAAAAATGTTGGTTATTTTGATTAATAGTTAATTGACATAACTATATTTGCAGTTTAATTTCAAATCATCTTCAACACCCAGAACAAGAGCGTACCGCCATGAGCAATTACGAAGGCCGTTGGACCACCGTCAAAGTCGAGATCGAGGAAGGCATCGCCTGGGTCATCCTCAATCGCCCGGAAAAACGCAACGCGATGAGCCCGACCCTCAACCGCGAAATGATCGACGTACTGGAAACCCTCGAGCAGGACCCGGCCGCCGGCGTGCTGGTGCTGACCGGCGCCGGCGAAGCCTGGACTGCCGGCATGGACCTCAAGGAATACTTCCGCGAAGTGGATGCCGGCCCCGAGATCCTGCAGGAAAAAATCCGCCGCGAAGCCTCGCAATGGCAGTGGAAATTGCTGCGCATGTACGCCAAACCGACGATCGCCATGGTCAATGGCTGGTGCTTCGGCGGCGGTTTCAGCCCGCTGGTGGCCTGCGACCTGGCGATCTGCGCCGACGAAGCGACCTTCGGCCTCTCGGAAATCAACTGGGGCATCCCGCCGGGCAATCTGGTGAGCAAGGCCATGGCCGACACCGTGGGCCATCGTCAATCGCTGTACTACATCATGACCGGCAAGACCTTCGGCGGGCAGAAAGCCGCCGAAATGGGCCTCGTCAACGAGAGCGTGCCATTGGCGCAACTGCGTGACGTCACCGTCGAGCTGGCGCGTAACCTGTTGGAGAAAAACCCGGTGGTGCTGCGCGCGGCCAAGCATGGCTTCAAGCGTTGCCGCGAGCTGACCTGGGAGCAGAACGAAGATTACCTCTATGCCAAGCTCGATCAGTCGCGCTTGCTCGATACCGAAGGCGGCCGCGAGCAGGGCATGAAGCAGTTCCTCGATGACAAGAGCATCAAGCCTGGCCTGCAGACGTACAAACGCTGACATACGCGGCCTGCGGGCCGCACTGCTGACTGCATTCCCGATAAAGACAATAAAGAGGAATCACCATGCTGGACGTGCCCCTGTTGATCGGTGGCCAGTCGTGCCCCGCCCGCGACGGTCGAACCCTTCGACGGTCGCAACCCGGTGACCGGTGCAGTGGTCTCGGCGGGTAGCGGCCGCTACCCTGGACGATGCCGACGCCGCCGTGGCCGCCGCCCAGGCCGCATTCCCCGTCTGGGCGCGCTGGCGCCCAGCGAACGCCGCACCCGCTTGCTCAATGCGGCCGAGCAATTGCAGGCGCGCAGCGGCGAATTCATCGCCGCTGCCGGCGAGACCGGGGCCATGGCCAATTGGTATGGCTTCAACGTACGCCTGGCGGCCAATATGCTGCGCGAAGCGGCGTCGATGACCACCCAGATCACGGGCGAAGTGATTCCTTCCGATGTGCCCGGCAGCTTCGCGATGGCCTTGCGTCAGCCCTGCGGCGTGGTGCTCGGCATCGCGCCCTCGGAATGCGCCGGTCATCCTCGCCACCCGCGCCATTGCCATGCCGCTTGCCTGCGGCAATACCGTGGTGCTCAAGGCTTCCGAATTAAGCCCGGCGGTACACCGTTTGATCGGCCAGGTGTTGCAGGACGCCGGGCTGGGCGATGGCGTGGTCAACGTCATCAGCAATGCCCCGGCGGACGCGGCGGCCATCGTTGAACGGCTGATCGCCAACCCGGCGGTGCGGCGGGTCAACTTCACCGGCTCGACCCACGTGGGGCGGATTGTCGGTGAGCTGTCGGCGCGTCACCTCAAGCCGGCCTTGCTGGAACTGGGCGGCAAGGCGCCG
>JAFHKH010000678.1 GCA_016937595.1 Pseudomonas cedrina subsp. fulgida
GCGAAGCCATGGCCCTGGGCGATGCGCTGGGCATCGACACGCAAGTGCTGGCCGGGATTATCAACAGCTCCACCGGGCGCTGCTGGAGTTCCGACACCTACAACCCTTGGCCAGGCGTGATCGAAACCGCGCCGTCATCGCGTGGCTATACCGGCGGGTTCGGGGCGGATTTGATGCTCAAGGATCTGGGCTTGGCTACCGAAGCGGCACGCCAGGCGAAACAACCGGTGATCCTCGGCGCCGTGGCCCAGCAGTTGTACCAGTCGATGAGTCAGCGTGGGGAAGGGGGCAAGGACTTCTCGGCGATCATCAATAGTTATCGCAAGCCCAAATAGAGCGTTTTCCGGGCGCTGCTACCGGCAGGCTCCCGGAATGTATCACTCAGGCAAAGACAAAATACTTACGCACCGTCTCGACCACTTCCCACGTCCCTTTCATGCCCGGTTCCACCACAAAGATATCCCCAGCCCGCAGGTGGATCGGCTCCATCCCTTCAGGGGTGATGATGCAGTAGCCTTCCTGGAAGTGGCAGTATTCCCACTTCACGTAGTCCACGTACCACTTGCCCGGGGTGCAGATCCAGGTGCCCATGATCTTGCTGCCGTCTTCGCTGGTGTAGGCGTTGAGGTTGACGGTGTGCGGGTCGCCTTCGAGCTTTTCCCATTTGCAGGCATCCAGCACCGGCAGGGGGTGAGCGTCGCGCAGTACGGTGATGGGCTTGGACATGATGACTCCAGGGCAGGGAATGGAAAGATGCACCCTAAGGCCTTGGCCGTTATGCCAGTGGTCTGAACTCGACATTGGGATGCCCAGAAGCGCAGCGGAGTGCGAGTCCTCAGGCTCAATGCGGTCCATGTGGGAGCGGGCTTGCTCGCGAAGGCAGCGTGTCAGTCACACATAAATTGACTGATCCAGCGCATTCGCGAGCAAGCCCGCTCCCACATTGGATCTCCAGTGGCTGGCACACTGGCGCCATACGACATTTCCAGTCGTCAATCTGCAAAATCCTCGCAGTAAGTTCGAAATACCTCCCGCTTCACGCCAGAATTCGCAAGAAAATTCACACCTGGCCCTCGTATCATTCACCCAGTGACCGCCGAGAGCCTTCAAATGAACCCGATAAAAACGTGGTGGGACATCAGCCCGCCCCTGAGCACCGCGACCCCGACCTGGCCGGGGGACACGCCGTTCCAGGAAGAGCGCGTGTGGCGGTTCGGCCCGGAGTGCCCGGTGAATGTCGGGCGTGTCACCTTGTCGCCGCACACCGGCGCGCATGTCGATGCGCCGCTGCATTACAGCGCGGACGCGCGCCGATTGGCGAGGTGTCGCTGGACGTGTACATGGGCCCGTGCCGGGTGCTGCATTGCCTGGACAGCGGTGCGCTGGTGCAACCCTGTCAGTTGGCGGGGCGTGTGGATAACCTGCCCGAACGCGTACTGCTGCGCACTTATCCACACGCGCCGCTGACCGAGTGGGATCCGGATTTCACCGCCATCGCCGCGCAAACCATCGAGCTGCTGGCCAGCCTGGGTGTGCGTCTTATCGGTATCGACACGCCGTCCCTGGACCCGCAACAGTCCAAGACCATGGATTCGCACAACGCCGTGGCGCGCCATGGCATGGCGATCCTCGAAGGCATCGTGCTCGATGACGTACCGGAGGGCGACTACGAACTGATAGCGCTGCCGTTGCGGTTCGCCAACCTCGATGCCAGCCCGGTCCGCGCAATCCTGCGCCCGCTCAAGGAGCCCACGCGATGAGCCAATGTCCCTTCTCTGCCGACTACCAGCCCCCGGAAGAATGGCATAACGCCGAACTGAATTTTTCCGAGTCCATGAGCTACGGCGATTACCTGGACCTGGGCAAAGTCCTCAGCGCCCAGCACCCGCTGTCGCCGGACCACAACGAAATGCTCTTCATCATCCAGCACCAGACCTCCGAGCTGTGGATGAAACTGATGCTGCACGAACTCAAGGCCGCCCGTGAACACGTGCGCCAGGGTGAGCTGCCGCCGGCGTTCAAGATGCTGGCGCGGGTCTCGCGGATTTTCGATCAACTGGTGCACGCCTGGGCGGTGCTGGCGACCATGACGCCGTCGGAATACAAGGCGATCCGCCCGTTCCTGGGGCAGTCGTCGGGGTTCCAGTCGTTCCAGTACCGCGAGATCGAATTTATCCTCGGCAACAAAAGCCCGGCGCTGTTGCGGCCCCATGCCCATCGCCCGGAACTGTTGAGCGAATTGAAAGTGGCGATTGCCACGCCGTCGCTGTATGACGAGGCGATCAACCTGATGGTCAAGGCGGGCCTGGCGATCGATCCGCAACGCGCCGAGCGCGACCCGACGGCGGCGACGGTTCACGATGACTCCGTGGAGGCGGCGTGGCGTGAGGTCTACCGCGAGCCGAGTCGCTATTGGGACTTGTACCAGTTGGCCGAGAAGTTTATCGACCTGGAAGACTCGTTCCGCCAATGGCGCTTCCGCCATGTCACCACGGTCGAGCGGATCATCGGCTTCCAGCCCGGCACCGGCGGTACCGAAGGGGTGGGTTACCTGCGCAAGATGCTCGACACCGTATTGTTCCCCGAGCTGTGGCGAGTGCGTTCCAGCCTCTAAACACAAAGCCCCGGATCACCGGGGCTTGTCATAGGGAATGCAATCAAAAATGTGGGAGCGGCTTGCTCGCGAATGCGGTGTGTCAGTCAATACAGATGCCGGCTGACACACCGCATTCGCGAGCAATCCCGCTCCCACAGGGGTTACTGCGTTATTGCAACTTTCGCGTTTCTGACCCGCAACCGGTAGGCGATATAGATAATGGCCACCCACACCGGCATCGCATACACCGACTCACGTATCCCCGGAATCGCCAGCATCACGCTGATGATCACCACCATGAACGCCAGGCACAGGTAGTTGCTGAACGGGAACCAGAAGGTCTTGAACGACGGCGTCACGCCTTGCGCGCCCATGGCCTTGCGGAACTTGATGTGGGTGATGCTGATCAGCGCCCAGTTGATCATCAGCGAGGCAACCACCAGCGCGAACAGCAACTCCAGCGCACTCTGCGGCGCGACGTAGTTGACCACCACGCACAGCATCGTCACCAATGCCGAAATCGCCAGCGCCCGCAATGGCACGCCTTGCTTGTTCAGCTTCATCAACGCCTTGGGCGCATCACCTTGCTCGGCCAGGCCGAACAGCATGCGGCTGTTGCAGTACACGCCGCTGTTGTACACCGACAGCGCCGCGGTCAGCACCACGAAGTTGAGGATGTGCGCAGCGGTGTCGTTGCCGATCAGCGAGAAGATCTGCACGAATGGGCTGCCGCTGTAGGCGTCGCCCGATGCGCCGAGGGTTTGCAGCAACTGATCCCACGGGTATAGCGACAGCAGCACGGTCAGGGCGCCGACGTAGAAAATCAGGATGCGGTACACCACCTGGTTGATCGCCTTGGGAATCACTTTGCGCGGCTCGCTGGCTTCGGCGGCGGTGATGCCTACCAGTTCCAGGCCGCCGAACGAGAACATGATGAATGCCATGGACATCAACAGCCCCATGCCGCCATTGGGGAAGAACCCGCCGTGGCTCCACAGGTTGCTGACGCTCGCTTGCGGGCCGCCGGTGCCGCTGAACAGCAGGTAGCAACCGAGTGCGATCATGCCGACAATCGCCACCACCTTGATGATCGCGAACCAGAACTCGGCTTCACCGAAGAACTTCACGTTCAGGGTATTGATCAGGTTCACCGCGACAAAGAACACCAGCGCGCTGACCCAGGTCGGGATCTCCGGCCACCAGAACTGGATGTACTTGCCCACGGCCGTCAGTTCGGCCATGCCCACCAGCACGTAGAGTACCCAGTAGTTCCAGCCCGCCAGGAAGCCTGCGTAACCGCCCCAGTATTTGTGTGCGAAGTGGCTGAAGGAGCCTGCCACCGGTTCTTCGACGATCATTTCGCCGAGCTGGCGCATGATCAGGAAGGCGATGAAACCGGCAATCGCGTAGCCCAGGATCATCGACGGCCCCGCCGACTTGAGCACCCCGGCCGAGCCGAGGAACAACCCCGTGCCGATCGCCCCTCCCAAGGCGATCAGCTGAATATGCCGGTTCTTCAGGCCGCGCTTGAGGCCTACCGGGTTAACCATGTCATCCGCCATTACGTTCCCTTCTACTTGTTTTTCTTGAGGGGAGCGCAGGCGCATCAGCCCCTCAGAAGTGCCGAGGGGCAGATATTACTCTGCGTAAACTTTTCGTAATACAGCGAAAGCACATCAAGTGCCCGCGCACAGCGCTCGGTGACGTGGGGGCTATTTGCGGATAACCAGATCCAACACCTCATCGCGGTCCTTGATCTTCTGCAACACAATCTCCGAGCGTATATCCATCACCCCCGCCGTTCGGTTCAGGTGGTTCACGATAAAGTCCGAAAAGTGCTTCAAATTCCGCGCCTGCACCCGCAGCACATAGTTGCTCGCACCGGTGACCACATACGCACTGGCCACTTCCGGCCAGCCCTGCACCTTCTTGATAAAGGTCTCATGCCAATCCTCCACATCCTGGCGCAACGACAGGTGGACGATGGCCTCCAGCTCGATGCCCAATTGCTCGGCATTGAGTACCGCACGGTAGCCGCTGATGATGCCTTCGCTTTCCAGCAGGCGCAGGCGGCGCAGGCACGCGGATGGCGACAGCGCGACTTTTTCCGCCAGTTCCTGGTTGCTGATGCGGCCATCCTGTTGCAGGAAATGCAGGAGGCGCAGGTCGGTGGCATCAAGAATCATGGTTGGCATAAATCCGCGTGTTTGAAGGTTAAATTCGAATTTCCTACGGCTTAATTAGCCCCTTACCTACCAATTTGCACGAAAATTCTGCAAATGTTCGTTCATTATTTGATCCATCGTCACTGACAGGAACCAGGACTGCCTCATGATTGATCGAAGCCATTGCCAAACGCTTGATGCCCAGGACCCGCTGGCGCCCTTGCGCCATCAGTTCGCCTTGCCGGAGGGGCTGATCTACCTCGACGGCAACTCTCTCGGCGCGCGTCCCGTGGCAGCGATGGCGCGGGCGCAACAGGTGATCGCCGAGGAGTGGGGCAATGGCTTGATTCGCAGTTGGAACCGCGCCGGCTGGGCGGACATGTCCCAGCGCCTCGGCAATCGCCTGGCACCGCTGATTGGCGCGCACGACGGCGAAGTGGTGATCACCGATACCACGTCGATCAACCTGTTCAAGGTGCTCAGCGCCGCCTTGACCCTGCAGCGCCAACGCGCGCCTGCGCGCAAGGTGATCGTCAGTGAGGCGAGCAACTTTCCCACCGACCTGTATATCGCCGAAGGCCTGGCCGAGTTGCTGCAACAGGGCTATTCCCTGCGCCTGGTAAACAGCCCGGACGAGCTGCCCCAGGCGATCGACCAGGATGTGGCCGTGGTGATGCTCACCCACGTCAACTACAAGACCGGCTACCTGTATGACATGCGGGCACTGACGGCCCTGAGCCATGAGTGCGGCGCCTTGAGCCTCTGGGATTTGGCGCACTCGGCGGGCGCGGTGCCCATCGATCTGCACCAGGCCGGCGTCGATTATGCGATTGGCTGCACCTACAAATACCTCAACGGCGGCCCGGGTTCCCAGGCGTTTGTGTGGGTCAACCCGGTGCTGGTGGATGAGGTGCGCCAGCCGTTGTCAGGCTGGTTCGGGCACACTCGGCAGTTCGCCATGGCGTCGACTTACGTGCCGAGCGCCGGCATTGCGCGTTACCTGTGCGGCACGCAGCCGATCACCTCGCTGGCCATGGTGGAATGCGGCCTGGAGATTTTCGAACAGACTGACATGGCGAGTCTGCGCGGCAAGTCTTTGGCGTTGACCGACCTGTTTATCGCGCTGGTGGAAACGCGCTGCGCCGCCCATGGCCTGGTGTTGATCACACCGCGTGAGCACGCCAGGCGCGGCAGCCATGTGAGTTTCGAACATCCCGAAGGTTATGCGGTGGTCCAGGCCCTGATTGCCCGTGGGGTAATTGGTGATTATCGCGAGCCACGCATCATGCGCTTTGGGTTTACACCCTTGTATACCCGCTTCACCGAGGTCTGGGACGCGGTGGAAACCCTCGGCGACATCCTCGACAACCACACCTGGGACCAGCCGCAATTCAAAGTGCGCAACAGCGTCACCTGAAGTGACGCGGATCAAATGTGGGAGCGGCTTTGCTCGCGAATGCGGTGTACCAGTCGATACATGTGCCCGCTGACCCACCGCCTTCGCGAGCAAGCCCGCTCCCACATTTGGTTTTGTGTTCGTCGTTAAAATGTACACAAAAATGTAACCATCGGTGCCATTTATGTGTGCACCCAGGTTGAAACGCACCAAAACGTAACACTGTCCTTTTCGTATTTTTGGCTCTTATTAATCAATTGTTTTTCCACTACAAATAAATAACTGTTCGATCAATCAATTTATAGTTCTTTTAATTCAGTTGTTACTGACATAACCTATAAATAATAAATTAGCCGGGGTTTTCATAGATCGAAAGC
>JAFHKH010000679.1 GCA_016937595.1 Pseudomonas cedrina subsp. fulgida
CGCTCCCACATTTAGATCGCTGCTCAACTCACCATCAGCGATACACCGTCGCAATCCCCTTGCGCTCTTCCAGGCACTCAGGCGCGCCCATTTCGAACTCCCGGCAAATCAGCGGCCGTCGCTCGTAAATCGTACACATCATCGTGTCTCGATCCAGCGCCGCGCACCAGCCGTCGTCCAGGCGCAGCATCACTTCGCCGCCCCAGTCGTCGGTGTCGATATAGCGCTCCGGCACGCCGGTGTCGGTGATCAGCATGACTTCCAACTGGCAGCAGCACGCCGCACAGGTCGAGCAGGTGACGGCGGATTCGGCGATTTGGATGTGGGGAATGTTGGGCATGGGCGCAAGCTTCAAGCTTTGGGCGGCACGCTGCAAGTAAAAGCCGACCGGTCTCAGTTTTTTCTGGCGGCGCGGGCCATCAGTACGAAGAGCACGGCCCACAGCAGTGCCAACCCGAACAGGCTCGGCCACAGGGCGTAACCGAAGCTGACCCCCGCCAGTTGGCTGCCGGCGTAGTAGGACATTGGCCCGCCCACGGCGCCCAATAAGGCTGCGCGCCACCAAGGCTGGGTGCTCCAGGCCAGGCAATGGCGCAGTGTGGTCGCCAATAGCGCCCATAACACAATCAACCAGAACGGAATCAGCGGCCCTGGCTCGTTGAATTGAAAAAAACCAAGGTTGCGCAACACGCTATCCACCAACGTACCGAGCAGCGTCACCCCCAGGATCAGCCTGCCATCCCTGGCCCACGAACTGATCCACAGCAGATGAATCGCCAGCGCGGCCAGCCCGACCAACAGCCATCCGCTGTCACCGCCGAGTACGCAAGCAAACCAGCCGCACTGGAACAGCGCGGCATTGGCCAGCGTCTTAAGCACTGAAGCGTCCGAGCAGCGGTGGGTTGATGGCCGAAGGCTTGGCCAGCAGCAATTGCGCGGTGCCAATGGTGCGTTCCATAAAGCCGCCTTCGCAGTAGCACAGGTAAAACTCCCACAGGCGCAGGAAGTACTCGTCGTAGCCCAATTCCGCGAGGCGGCCATGGGCGCGGCGAAAGTTCTCATGCCACAGGCGCAGGGTTCTCGCATAGTGCAGGCCGAAATCCTCCATGTGCAGCAGGTTCATATCGGTGTCGCGGCAGACGATGTGCAGCATGTTCTGCACAGAGGGCAGGGCGCCGCCGGGGAAGATATAGCGCTGGATGAAATCCACGCTGCGCTTGGCCTGTTCAAAACGTTGCTCGCGGATGGTGATGGCCTGCAGCAGCATCAGGCCATCGCTCTTGAGCAAGTGCGCGCATTGTTTGAAGTAGGTCGGCAGGAAGCGATGCCCCACCGCTTCGATCATCTCGATGGACACCAGCTTGTCGTACTCGCCGGTCAGGTCGCGGTAGTCCTGCAACAACAGCGTGACCTGATCATGCAGCCCGAGCGCCGCAATGCGCTTTTCGGTGTAGGCGAACTGTTCCTTGGACAAGGTGGTGGTGGTCACCCTGCAACCGTAATGCTGCGCCGCGTACAACGCCATGCTGCCCCAGCCGGTGCCGATTTCCAGCAGGTGGTCGGTGGGCTTGAGGGCGAGCTTCTGGCAGATGCGCTCCAGTTTGTTCAACTGCGCCTGTTCCAGGCTGTCGTCGGGCGTCAGGAATTGCGCCGCCGAGTACATCATGGTCGGGTCGAGGAATTGTTCGAACAGGTCGTTGCCCAGGTCGTAGTGCGCGGCGATGTTTTTCTGCGAGCCTTTGCGTGTATTGCGATTGAGCCAGTGCAAGCCTTGGGTGAACGGGCGTGCCAGGCGTGCGAGGCCGCCTTCCATGGCGTCGAGCACGTCCAGGTTGCGCACCATCACGCGCACCACCGCCGTCAGGTCCGGGCTGCTCCAGTAACCGTGGATGAACGCTTCGCCAGCGCCGATGGAGCCGTTGGCCGCCACCAGGCCCCACACGGCCGAATCGAGGATCTGGATCTCCCCCAGTAAATGCGCTTCCCGTGCGCCGAATATTTGCCGTTCGCCCTCCTCGATGACCACCAACTGGCCGTGGCGCAGTTGGCTGAGTTGACGCAGTACGCCCTTGCGCAACAGCGCGGCGGTCATGCCGTTGACGTTCAGGCGGCGGGCCTTGACCGATAAGCTATTGGATTTCATGGCGGCGATCCTTGGTATACCCGACTGCGGTACGAGAGCGCCATCGGCGGCCTGATGGGGAAAAATCGGTGTGCGTTTGAGCAGCAGGCGCATGGCTTGCCAGTAGATCGCCAGGCAGGTCTTGGCGGTCATCCAGGGAAACCGCCAGAGGTAGCGGTGCAGGCTGGCGCGGTCGAGCGTCTGCTTTTGCAGGCTCAAGGTGGCGTCAAAGACTTTCTGCGCCCCCTGCCAGTCAGCCATGTGCACGCCGAGCCTGGCGGCGGGTGGGCTGAAGCTCATGCGGTATTCCAGGTCGCGCGGTAAAAATGGCGACACATGGAACGCCTTGGCCACGGCGAAATGCTGGTGCTCATCCGCGCCCAGCGCCTGGGCCGGCAGCACGTAGTGATAGCGCTCACGCCATGGGGTGTTGGTCACTTCACACAGGATCGCGGCCAGACGTCCGTCGGCCTCGAAGCAGTAGAAGAAACTCACGGGGTTAAAAGCCAGGCCCCAACTGCGGGCCTGGGTCAGTAGGCAGATAACGCCCTGGGGCATACGCCCCAGTGCCTTGCCGACTTCCTGGCGCACGGCATCGCTCAAACTCATGCCGGTGCGCGTCAATTCACGCAGGTAGTCCTGCTGACGAAAACCGAAGGGCGCCAGGCGGCTGCGCCCGGCCAGCGGCGAAAGCCCGAGCACTTCATGCTCTTCGCTCAAATCCAGGTACAGCAGGCCGATGCGGTAGCGAAAGGCATGGCCCTTGGGTGTAAACCGTCGATGGGCAATCCAGCCGCTGTACAGGGCACTGTTCACAGGGTTTCCCCAAACGCCTGGGCCACACGCAATGCGCTGACCACGCCGTCTTCGTGAAAACCGTTGGCCCAATAGGCGCCGCAATAAAAGGTATTGCGCACACCGGACACTTCTTCCCAGCGCGCTTGCGCCGCCACCGCCGCCAGGCTGTATTGCGGATGGGCGTAGGTATAGCGCGCCAGAACCTTCAGCGGGTTGATGATCGGCGTCTGGTTGAGACTCACGCAAAAGGTGGTGGCGCTGTCGATGCCTTGCAGGATGTTCATGTCGTAGGTCACTGCCGCCTGCGCCTGCCCATTGCCGTTCAGGCGATAGTTCCAGCTGGCCCAGGCCAGTTTGCGGTCGGGCAACAGGCGGGTGTCGGTGTGCAGCACCACATCGTTGTCGGCGTAGGGAAGCGCGCCGAGAACCGCTTGTTCGGCTGGGCTCGGATCGGCCAGCAATGCCAGGGCCTGGTCGCTGTGGCAGGCGAAGACCACCCGATCGAACGCCTCGCTGCCCGCCGTGCTGTGGATAACCACGCCGTCGTCGGTACGCTCGACGTTATGCACAGGGCAGTTGAGGCGGATCCGCTCGCGAAAGCTGCGGGTCAGGGGTTCGATGTAGCGGCTGGAGCCGCCCTCGATCACGCACCATTGCGGGCGGTTGCTCACCGACAGCAATCCGTGGTTCTTGAAGAATCGTACAAAGAACTGCAAGGGAAAACCCAGCATGTCAGCCAGGGACATCGACCAGATCGCCGCGCCCATCGGCACGATATAGTGCCGGATGAACCGCTCGCCATAACCTCCGGCGGTAAGGTAGTCGCCCAGCGTCATCTCGGCGCTGATGCGCTGTTCCTGCAGGTCCAGCGGCGCCTGGCGATTGAAGCGCAGGATGTCGCGCAACATGCCCCAGAACCCCGGCGACCAGATATTGCTACGTTGGGCAAACAGGCTGTTGAGGTTGTTGCCGTTGTACTCGAACCCAGTGTGCTCGTCACACACCGAAAAACTCATTTCGGTGGGTTTGAACGTCACGCCGATCTGCCCCAGCAGGCGGATGAAGTTGGGGTAGGTCCAATCGTTGAACACGATGAAGCCGGTGTCGACCGCGTAGCGTTTGCCCTCGACGGTCACGTTGACCGTGTGGGTATGCCCGCCGATGCGGTCACCCGCTTCGAACAGCGTGATTTCATGCTGGCGGCTGAGCAGGTAAGCACTGGTCAGCCCCGCGATACCGCTGCCGATGATGGCGATCTTCACTGGTCGTCCTTCATTGGCGGAGGGCTGCGCAGCATGCGTCTGCCGATAATGAGTTGTGCGCGGTTCGGCAGTTTCGACAGCGGCCAGAGGGTGGCGATAAACAACGCAGGAAAGGCAATTTCCAGCGGGCGTTTTTCCAGCTTGGCGAAGATATGCCGCGCGGCTTTGTCTGCCGACCAACTCAATGGCATGGGAAAGTCGTTGCGTTCGGTCAGGGGCGTCTCGACAAACCCCGGGCTGATCACCGTGACGTCGATATTTTCCGGCGAGAGGCTGATGCGCAGGGATTCGAACAGGTAACGCAAGCCCGCCTTGGACGCGCCGCTACGCTTCGGCGCGC
>JAFHKH010000068.1 GCA_016937595.1 Pseudomonas cedrina subsp. fulgida
CTGGTTCGCCCATGGGTTGCAGTTGGCAGGCCGAGCCTTGCAGCAAACGGGCAAAGCCCTCCTCCACGCCGTATTCGCCAGACAGGCCACTGCTGCTGCGCCCGCTGACCAAGGCCGGGTCCACCGCCAGGTTGACGCCCGCCAACCCGGCAAACCGGGTCAGCGCCGCGCTCAGGCTGCCGGCCGGCACCTGGTAGCTGCGGCGGGCGGCGGCGTCTTCGGCAAAACTCAGGGTGGGGAATAACGGGCTCGCGCTGAGGCTCAGCAACAGGCTCAACTTCAGCAACGGGCGCAAGCGCAAGGGTCGAACTGCGGACATGGGAGGAAGCTCTCGATTTTGTTCACTTGCCTGGAATGACAGGCGAGATGAAAAAAAGGGACAGGCTTCGGCCATTTTTCGCAGTAGCGTTCATGCAGTGCTGGGCAGAAGCGACAAGCGCAGGCCTCCCGTTCGGCGCTTGAGAGGCGGTTTAAACAGCATTGCGCTTCGTCTCATGACAGTCAAACTGAAGGAACTCAATAGCAAACTTCCGGTCCGCTGATACACATATTTACATTTCACTGGGCGGTTGGGCCGGATGAAACAAATATCACTCTTCAATACCGGAGCTGCTGGCCACGCTAAGCAGGCTTTTTTTACGCCCTTCTCCGGGCCATGGCTCTCGACCACACGCCCGCTGGCCGTGCATGATTTCAGTCGCTGCCGGAACATCGAATCAGGCCCGGTGTTCATCATTGCTTCCGGCCCGTCGGCCAAGTCATTTCCCATCGAAAAATTTGCGCACGTGCCGATGATCACGATGAATGGCGCTATTTCGATGTTCAGGGACACTGACATAAAGCCGTACTTCTACGCCTGTACGGACCGAAGCTTTTCGGAACAACAGCCGGATCTGTTCAAACAGGCCATGGCGGTCAGCCAGCGAGTCGCGCTGCGGGAAGACCATGCGCGCGCGTCCCGCGTTCGTCCAATGGGGAGGCTCTATCCGATATCCAAGGCCGAAAGGCCCTCGTGGCTGGAATCCGCGCTGGGTAAACGCAGCGCGCTGGTGGTCAATCATTCCTGGCTGCCCACGCGCAAACGGCCGCTGGGGTTCAGCAAAGACATGAGCGAGGGTTTTTTTGATGCGCGCACCGTGGCGTATCTGGCCCTGCAGTTGGCCTACCACGTGGGGTTCACCCAGGTTTTCCTGGTGGGGGTTGATCTGGATGAGCGCTCAGGCCGATTTTACGAAACCGCTGAATCCGTAAAATCGCCCTGCGGGCTCGATCAGCATTACTTCACTCGCATACTGCCGTCGTTTGAACTGATGTCGCGCAAAGTCATGGGCGATGACTTCATGGTTTACAACCTGTCCGAGGTGTCGAGAATTCCGGACGACGTAATCCCGCGTGTCACGCTTGCGCAGGTTGAGGCGCTGTTGGCGTAGCGTTGCGCAGACGCCGACCCCGTTTAGCGAACAGGGCCGCGCCCAACCGCCGTCAGCCAGCCCTTGAGGTGTCTTTGGCAAGCATCGATTTGGGGATCAACAGGATCAGCACACAGCTGACGAGCAGGCAGCCACCCAAGACATAGGTGCCGTTGTTCATGTCGCCGGTCAGCGTTTCCGCCATGGCCGTGATCATCGAACCGGTGAACCCGGAGAGGTTGCCAATCGCGTTGATCATGCCGATGCCTGCCGCGGCTGCCACGCCCGATAGGACCGTGCCCGGCAATGTCCAGAAAATCGGCATCAGGCTCAACAAGCCCGACGCTGAGACGCTGAGGAAGAAAATCGAGACCGGCAGGTTATGGGCAAAGATGGCGCTGAAAATCAGCCCTACCCCACCGATGAATGCCGGAATGGCCGCATGCAGTCGGCGTTCGCCGGTTTTGTTGGAGTGCCAGGCATTGAGTGTCATGGCCACGATGGCGGTGGAATACGGGATAGCGGTGAGCAAACCAATGTGCAAGGTATTGGAAATGCCCGTGGCCTTGATGATCGTCGGCATCCAGAACGCCAGCCCGTAGAAGCCGGTATTGAATGTCAGCAAGATCAGCACCAGCAGCCACACGCGACCATTGAGGATCACATCGCGCAGGCTCGACGCCTTCCTGGTGTTTTCTTGGTCGAGGTTGTTTTTGAGCATGTTCTTTTCTGCCGTGCTCAGCCACTTGGCGTTGTCGATTTTATCGACCAGCAAGGTCACCACGACTACGGCCATGATCAAGGAGGGAATCCCTTCAATGATCAGCATCCACTGCCAGCCCGCCATCCCGTGGACGCCCTGCATCGCCGACATTAACCACCCGGACAAGATCCCGCCCAGGGTCAGGCTGATCGGCATCGCCATCAGGAAACCGGCCATGACTCGGCTCTGGCGGTGCGTCGAAACCAGTAGTTGAGGTAAAGGATCACCCCGGGGAAAAAGCCGGCTTCGCAGATCCCCAACAGGAAGCGCAGCACGTAGAACATGGTTTCCGATTCGATATGAAAGAACTTGGCCAGCGGCACGGTAAAGGCGACCGCCATGGACACAATGCTCCAGCTGATCATGATGCGGGCGATCCAGAGGCGCGCGCCAAAGCGATGCAGCAACAGGTTGCTGGGGACTTCGAAGAGGAAATAGCCCCAGAAGAAAATGCTCGCGCCGAGGGCGTAGACGGTGTTGCTGAATTGCAGGTCGCTGAGCATGTCCAGCTTGGCGAAGCCGATATTGACCCTGTCCAGGTAGGCCGCCATGTAGCAAAACAGCAGGATTGGCAGGATGCGCAGGATGACTTTGCGGTAGGTACGATCCTCGGAGGTAAGCGCCGCCGAGCCCTCTCCTGCGAGAGGACGCTGAGATACTGATTCCATGTGTTGACCTCAAGGCATGTCGTCATGCCGATTGTTTTTGTTTTAGCTTGCCACCTTGAGCGACCTGGGCTGACCTAAGCCAATGCGCAGGGGAAGGAATCTGCAAGTGGGTCTGTTACCGGTAACATTTTTAGTTTAGCCACGAGTTTCGAGGCAAAGCAAGCGGGCCCGATCAAAAAATTCAGGTGCTTTCGCGCGCCATGATCTGGAATTCGACGACGTCGCATGTTTGCGCGCGTGGCAGCCCGAGGCGCTGTGCGGCGGCACTGGCCACCAGCAATTCACCGGCGCGCCGGCCGATTCGATAGGGGTCAACCGAGACGGTGGTGATGGTCGGCGTGCAATAGCGTGACACTTCGAAATCACCGAACCCGGCGATCGCGACGTCGCCCGGCACGCGCCGACCTTGTCGATGGCACTCCATAATGGCGCCGAACGCCGACAGGTCACTGACGCACATCACCGCTTCGGTGTCGGGCCACTTTTCCAGCAAGCGCTTCACGGATTCTCCGCCATGGCTCATGGTGATAGGCGATTCGCCATACTCCATCACCCTGGGTTGCGCGCCCGCTGCCGCGACCGCCTGCAGGTAGCCTTGCTGGCGTTGCTGGCCACGGTGGTCGAGGACCGACGCCCCGCCGATGTAGCCAATGCGCCGATAACCTTGCTGATGCAGGTGCTCATACAGTGCGGCCGCCGCCGCCACGTTGCTGAACCCGACCGATTGCTCGATAGGGTCGTCTGGAATGTCCCATGTCTCGACAACGGGCACTTGCGCCTGGCGCAGCAGCCTCCGGGTTTCGTCCAGGTGTGCGCTGCCGGTCAACATCACGCCTACCGGCCGATGCCGCAGCAGCGTGCGCACCAGCAATGCCTCTTGCTCCAGGTGGTAATCCGTGTCCCCCAGCAGCAGGCACAGGCCGTGCCCGCTGACGGCGTCGTTCAGGCCGCGCACGGTGTCGGCGAAGTTCGAGCTGGCCAGGGACGGCACCAGCGCCACGATAAATTCGGAACGCCCGGTGGCCAGGGTTCCGGCAGACGCATCAGGCAGATAGCCGAGGGTTTCAATCGCTTCATGGACAAGCTTTTGGGTGCGCTGCGACACATCGCGACCGGCCAGGACCCGGGAAACCGTCATTTTCGAAACGCCGGCCAGCTTGGCGACGTCGGCCATTCGCGGCGGGGTGGTGGTTTTGCCTGAATCCTCGTAACTCATGAACGTCCTGTTTTCCTGAAAATGACCGGCGGACCCTGGGAATCAACGCCTCCAACACGGATTGGCGCTGATTATACATGGGACCGACGGGCCGACCGCTGCTCGTTGCACATGAGCACATCGCTCATTCGTGTAGCGAAAATGGGCCTTTACAAAAGCGATGTTACCGGTAACATCGAGACATTCGAACACCTGTTGCCGCGAATTTCTTCATCGCCCTGCGGTGTTCACTGTTCAATCGACATGCTTCTAACAAGAGATAAAACCATGCCTGAAAGCACGCGCCTGCCCCTGCGAAGTCAACAATGGTTTGACGATCCCAGTCATGCCGACATGACCGCGCTCTACGTTGAACGCTTCATGAACTACGGTATGACGCGCGAGAGTTGCAATCGGGCCGGCCATCATTGGTATCGCCCAGACCGGTAGCGATCTCGCGCCGTGCAACCGTCATCACCTGGAACTCTCGCAGCGCACCAAGGCGGGCATTCGCGATGCCGGGGGTATTCCGATGGAGTTCCCGGTGCACCCGATGGCCGAACAGACCCGGCGCCCCACGGCGGCACTGGATCGCAACCTGGCCTACCTCGGCCTGGTCGAGATTCTGCATGGGTACCCGTTGGATGGCGTGGTGCTGACGACGGGCTGCGACAAGACCACTCCGGCCTGCCTGATGGCGGCGGCGACGGTGGATATTCCGGCGATCGTTTTGTCGGGCGGCCCGATGCTCGATGGGCACCACAAGGGCCAGTTGATCGGCTCCGGCACCGTGCTTTGGCAGGCGCGCAACTTGCTGGCCAGCGGTGAAATCGACTACGAAGGCTTCATGGAGATGACCACCGCGGCCTCGCCTTCGATCGGTCACTGCAACACCATGGCACCGCGCTGTCGATGAATGCCCTGGCCGAGGCGCTGGGCATGTCGCTGCCAGGCTGCGCGAGCATTCCGGCGGCCTATCGTGAACGCGGCCAGATGGCCTATGCCACGGGCAAGCGCATTGTCGACATGGTCCGCCAGGATATCCGGCCGTCGCACATCATGACCCGCGAAGCCTTTGAGAACGCCATCGCCGTGGCGTCGGCACTGGGGGGCCTCGACCAATTGCCCGCCGCACCTGATCGCTATCGCGCGGCATACCGGCGTCGACTTAAGCCTGGAAGACTGGCAACGCATCGGCGAAGACGTACCGCTGCTGGTCAACTGCATGCCCGCCGGTAAATACCTCGGTGAGGGGTTCCACCGTGCCGGCGGTGTGCCTGCCGTGATGCACGAACTGAAGAACGCCGGCCGGCTGCATGAAGCCTGCGCCACGGTGTCGGGCAAGACCATCGGCGAGATCGTCAGCAACAGCGCCGCCAGCGATACGGACGTGATCCATGAGTATGCGGATCCCTTGATCCAACGTGCCGGGTTCATCGTGTTGAGCGGTAATTTTTTCGACAGCGCCATCATGAAGATGTCGGTGGTGGGCGAAGCCTTCCGTAAAACCTACTTGTCCGAACCCGGCGCGCAGAACAGCTTCGAAGCCCGCGCCATTGTTTTCGAAGGCCCCGAGGACTATCAAGCCCGCATCAACGACCCGGCGCTGGACATCGACGAACGCTGCATTCTGGTGATTCGGGGCTGCGGCACCGTGGGTTATCCGGGCAGCGCCGAAGTGGTCAACATGGCACCGCCCGCCGCCCTGATCAAACGCGGCATCGACTCCCTGCCGTGCCTGGGTGACGGGCGCCAGAGCGGGACCTCGGCAAGCCCGTCGATTCTCAATATGTCCCCTGAAGCCGCCGTGGGCGGCGGCATCGGTCTGCTGCAAACCAATGACCGTCTTCGCGTCGACCTGAATGCGCGTCGGGTCGATCTGCTGGTGGATGAAGGCGAAATCGCACGCCGTCAGGCGGCGTACAAACCCTCCCTTCCAGCGTCGCAAACGCCGTGGCAGGAAATCTACCGGCAACAGGTTGGCCAACTGTCCACCGGCGGTTGCCTGGAACCCGCGACCTTGCACCTGCGCGTCATTGCACGCAGCGGCGATCCACGCCATTCCCACTGATTGGTTTTTTTAGAAAGGGTAATGCCCATGTCCCACACAACCACTTTAACGACCTTGTCGGCTTTAAACGTTGCGGCTCAAGACCTCGCTGACGGCACCTGGATCAGCCGCGCCTGGATCCCGGGCGCCGGCCCCGCCGTCGTGCTGCTCAAGGACGCCAATGTCTATGACATCAGCGCCCGGGTGGCGACCGTGTCGGCGCTGCTTGAGCTGGATGATCCGGTGGCTTACCTGCGCAGCCTGCCGCTGGAGGCGCCGTTGATCAGCTTTGATGCGTTGCTCCTCAACAGTGATGCATCCGTTCGCGACGAAACCCGGCCTTGGTTGCTGGCGCCAATCGACTTGCAAGCCGTCAAAGCGGCCGGCGTTACCTTTGCCGCCAGCATGCTTGAGCGAGTGGTCGAAGAGCAGGCCAAGGGCGACCCGGCCAAAGCCGACAGTATGCGTGCGACGCTGGTTGAGAGCATCGGTGCCGATCTCGGAGAAATCGTACCCGGCTCATCCCAGGCCGCCGCGCTCAAGGCCGTGCTGATCAGCCAGGGCATGTGGTCGCAGTACCTGGAAGTGGGCATCGGCCCGGATGCCGAGATATTCACCAAGGCTCAACCGTTGTCAGCGGTGGGTTACGGCGCGGACGTGGGTATTCACCCCAAATCCGGCTGGAACAATCCCGAGCCGGAAGTGGTACTGGCGGTGTCCAGCCGGGGCAAGGTCCAGGGCGCTACGCTGGGGAACGACGTGAACCTGCGCGATTTCGAAGGACGCAGCGCGCTGCTGCTGTCCAAGGCCAAGGACAACAACGCGTCGACCGCACTGGGCCCCTTTATCCGGCTGTTCGATGAGACCTTCGGCATCGAGGACGTGCGTTCGGCAGAAGTTGCACTGCGCGTGGTCGGCGAGGATGGTTTCGTCATGGACGGCAGCAGCTCCATGAACCAGATCAGCCGCGATCCGCTGGACCTGGTCGCTCAGACACTCAACGAGAACCACCAGTACCCGGACGGGTTTGTGCTGTTTCTCGGCACCCTGTTTGCGCCCAAGCAGGACCGCGACCTGCCCGGCGCAGGCTTTACCCATAAGGTGGGTGACCTGGTAGCCATCAGCAGCGCCAAGTTCGGCACGCTGGTCAACCGCGTCACCACCAGTGACCGCGCGCCCGCCTGGCAGATGGGTTATCGCGCCCTGCTCGACAACTTGAACGGCCGTGGCTTGGTTTCTGCCGCGATCAAGCCACGTTAGCCAACAACTCACAGCGACCCTGATTGCCGAACCGAAGGACCTGGAGGGATTCGCCGAGTTGATTCCCGTGCTGGAACTGAAGGCGGGTCGCTTTTTGCTCAACGGCTACCCGACCGGCGTCGAGGTCTGCGAGGCGATGGTGCATGGCGGCCCCTACCCCAATGGCATTCAGTTAAGCGCAGTTCCCCTGTGGGAGCG
>JAFHKH010000680.1 GCA_016937595.1 Pseudomonas cedrina subsp. fulgida
AAGGGCGTGCTCGCCACCAACGGCCAACTGGTGGAGCGGGCGAGTGAAATCCTCAGCCGCCTGGGCGCACGGGTCATGACCCGGCGGAAGGCCGAATCAAGATGGGCCTGACCCAGCGCGGCTGATCCACTGCCGAAACCGGATCAAAACTGTGGGAGCGGGCTTGCTCGCGAAGGCGGTATGTCAGTTACAACATTTGTGACTGAACCACCGCTTTCGCGAGCAAGCCCGCTCCCACATTTGTTTTATGGATCCTTGAAATTTTTGTATCGAAATATTCGCTGCACAGAATTTTCACACGGCGTTTCGGACAATTCCTTCGCTTCGCTTCCCTGTAGGACGCCTCTGTCAGTTGCCGGGAAAAGCGTCAAAAATACGGTTTTTCCTCAGTAATCAATAGCGTTGATGGCAGTGATCGGGCACCATTTGCGCCAATGCGCTAACCCCCCGTTCCTACACGCTTGAGCGTGGGCAGGATGCCGCTGCAATATTTCGCAACTTAAACTTCCAATGGGTCCTAAAACGACATGGCAAACCCGGATGCCCTGAATCAGCAGCGTGCTTCAAATCGCCTGCTGCAACCGACCGTCAAATCCCATCTGGCGTACACGCTGCTTTGCGCGCTGGTCATGATGGTGATGTTTTCCCTGCTGCGCCTGGCGCTGCTGGTCTACAACCGCGAAATGATCCTCGACACGCCGGCCTCGACCTTCCTTGAAGCGTTCGCCAACGGCCTGCGCCTGGACTTGCGTCTGGTGGTGTACCTGATCATCCCGTTGCTGCTGGCGCTGTTCAGCGTACGGGCGATGGCTGCCCGCGGGTTCTTCCGTCTGTGGTTGACCGTGGTCTCCAGCATTGCCCTGTTCCTGGGCCTGATGGAAATGGACTTCTACCGCGAGTTTCACCAGCGTCTCAACGGCCTGGTGTTCCAATACGTGAAGGAAGACCCGAAAACCGTGATGAGCATGCTCTGGTACGGTTTCCCGGTGGTGCGCTACCTGTTGGCCTGGGCCGTGGGCACGCTGCTCCTGAGCATCGCGTTCAAAGGCGCCGACCGTGCGACGCGCCCACGTGGACCGTTCAGCGGTGGCAGCATCGGCACTCGCCCGGTGGCGCCGTGGTACATGCGTAGCGCGGTGTTCGTGGTCTGCCTGCTGATCGCCGTGGTTGCCGCGCGTGGCACCCTGCGCCAGGGCCCGCCGCTGCGTTGGGGTGACGTCTACACCACCGATTCCAACTTCGCCAACCAGTTGGGCCTCAATGGCACCCTGTCGTTGGTCGGCGCGGCCAAGGCACGTTTCTCCGAGCACCGTGACAACACCTGGAAAGCCACGCTGGAACAACCGCTGGCCACCCAGACAGTGCGCGACATGCTGGTGCTGCCGACGGAAAAGCTGGTGGATACCGACACCGCCGCCGTGCGCCGCGAGTTCACGCCACCGGCAGAGAAAACCCTGCCGATCAAAAACGTCGTCGTGATCCTGATGGAAAGCTTTGCCGGGCACTCGGTAGGCGCCCTCGGCCGTCCGGGAAACATCACGCCGTACTTCGACAAACTGTCCAAGGAAGGCCTGCTGTTCGACCGCTTCTTCTCCAACGGCACCCACACGCACCAAGGGATGTTCGCCACCATGGCGTGCTTCCCGAACCTGCCGGCGTTCGAATACCTGATGCAGACCCCGGAAGGCAGCCACAAGCTGTCGGGCCTGCCGCAGTTGCTCAGCGCGCGCAAGTTTGACGATGTGTATGTCTACAACGGCGACTTCGCCTGGGACAACCAGTCCGGGTTCTTCAGCAACCAGGGCATGACCAACTTCATCGGTCGCAACGACTTCGTCGACCCGGTGTTTTCCGACCCGACGTGGGGTGTTTCCGACCAGGACATGTTCAACCGTGGCCTGCAAGAGCTGAAGGCCCGTGAAGGCGGCAAACCGTTCTATGCCTTGCTGCAAACCTTGTCCAACCACACGCCGTATGCCTTGCCGACGCCATTGCCGGTGGAGAAGGTTACCGGCCGTGGCAGCCTGGACGAGCATTTGACCGCGATGCGCTACTCCGACTGGGCCCTGGGCCAGTTCTTTGAAAAGGCCCGCAAGGAGCCGTATTTCAAGGAAACCCTGTTCGTGATCGTTGGCGACCACGGCTTCGGCAACGAGCAGCAGATCACCGAGATGGACCTGGGCCGCTTCAACGTACCGATGTTGATGATCGCGCCGGGCATGCAGGAAAAGTTCGGCGTGCGTGACCACACCGTCGGTACCCAGATCGACATCGTGCCGACCATCATGGGCCGCCTGGGTGGCGAAACCCTGCACCAGTGCTGGGGTCGCGACCTGTTGAACCTGCCGGAAGGCGACAAGGGCTTTGGTGTGATCAAGCCGTCGGGCAGCGATCAGACTGTCGCGCTGGTCACCGACGATCGCATCCTGGTATTGCCCAAGGAAATGCCGCCCAAGCTGTGGCAATACGAGCTGGGCGCCAATCCGAGCGGCAAGGTAATTGCGGAATCGCCGGATGAGGGGGCATTAAGGCAGAAGCTTGAGTCGTTCCTGCAAACAGCGACCAAGAGCTTGTTGGATAACACCGCCGGTGTGGTTGACGGCAAGCCGGACTAATTGACCGGCAATAAAAAAGAGGCCTTTGAAGGCCTCTTTTTTTTAGCCGGCGTTTATATCTTGCCGAGCAACAACAACACCAGCAGAACCACCAACACGACACCCAGGATACCCGACGGGCCATAACCCCAGCTACGCGAGTGAGGGAATACTGGCAGACCACCGACCAGCAGGAGGATCAAGATAATGATCAGGATAAGGCTCATGGTTTTTCTTCCTTAATTGGCTTTCTGCAAAGACCGGTTATTCAGCAATAGGCCCGACAGCTAGAACGGACGCCTTAACAACTCCGACTCATGCGCTTCAGGAAAAATTCAGAATTTTTTTAAAGCATTTCGCGCACTTGCCTATTTCTTTTAGTGCGCTCGCAACTCGGCCTCGTTAGTTGAAAAATATTGAACTTAGGCTATACGCAACTGCGTGACCCGGCTGCCGGTTTGCCAGGGGCATTCATCACTCTGATGGTGGATGGGGGCCGTCAGAACCTTCGCTACACTGGCGTTCACTTCTTCCGTGAACCACAAGGCTACTTCCTATGCAAAATCGCATGATGATCACTGGCGCCGGGTCCGGTCTGGGTCGTGAAATCGCTCTGCGCTGGGCCCGCGAAGGCTGGCAGCTGGCCTTGTCGGACGTCAGCGAGCCCGGCCTGCTGGAAACCCTCAAGCAGGTGCGCGAGGCGGGCGGCGAGGGCTTTACCCAACGCTGCGATGTGCGTGACTACAGCCAGCTCACTGCGTTTGCCCAGGCCTGCGAGGAGAAACTGGGTGGCATTGATGTGATCGTCAACAATGCCGGGGTGGCCTCGGGTGGTTTTTTTGCCGAACTGTCCCTGGAAGACTGGGACTGGCAGATCGCAATCAACCTGATGGGGGTCGTCAAGGGGTGCAAGGCATTCCTGCCACTGCTGGAAAAGAGCAAGGGGCGCATCATCAACATCGCGTCCATGGCCGCGCTGATGCAGGGGCCCGCCATGAGCAATTACAACGTGGCCAAGGCCGGCGTGGTGGCGCTCTCGGAAAGCCTGCTGGTGGAGCTCAAGCAGCAGGAGGTCGCGGTGCATGTGGTGTGCCCGTCGTTCTTCCAGACCAACCTGCTGGACTCCTTCCGTGGGCCGACCCCGGCGATGAAGGCCCAGGTGGGTAAGTTGCTGGAGAGTTCGCCGATCACGGCGGCGCAGATTGCCGATTATATTTACCAGCGTGTCGCAGCGGGCGAGTTCATGATCCTGCCCCACGAGCAAGGGCGCATGGCGTGGGCCTTGAAGCAGAAGAACCCGCAGTTGCTGTATGACGAGATGACCACCATGGCCGACAAGATGCGCGCCAAGGCGCAGGCGGTCAGGGAGTGATCAGGTAGTGGTCTGTCAGGCAAGTTACCTGAGTATGTAGGTGGTGCCTGATTTTGCTGCAAGTCATTGATGAGCCCACAGCCCAGCGCGCATGGTCAAGGTCCTGTTATTCAAAAAAGGACAACCGCCATGCTGGTCTTAAGCCGCACTGTTGGCGAAGCCATCGCCATCGGCGATGACATCACCCTGCATATCCTCGAGTTGAACGGTACCCAGGTGAAACTAGGCGTTGAAGCGCCGGCCGGGGTGCACGTTCATCGCGCGGAGGTGCACCAGAAAATCCTCGAGCGCCAAGCCGCACAGCTCCACGCGCCCTCCAACCCATAACGCCGCCACGGATCGTTCCCACGCTCCGCGTGGGAACGATCAACGCAGCCAACCCGTCATGTGGCTTCAGTCGAACAGATGCTTGGGCACGTCGTGCTTGAGCATCAATTGGCATTGCTCGCTCTCCGGGTCGAACACGATCAGCGCCTGGCCCTTGGTCAGCGCCTGGCGCACGCGCAGCACGCGGGTTTCCAGGGGGGTGTCGTCGCCGTTGTCGGTGCCGTCACGGGTCACGAAGTCTTCGATGAGGCGGGTCAGGGTGTCGACTTCAAGTGCGTCGTAGGGAATCAGCATACAAGCCTCGGGTGGTGGATCCCGGCGATGCTACTGCGCCGGGACCGCAGTTGCCAGTATCAGGACTTGTTACCGACCAGGCTGTCCACCGACGGCACGCGCGTATCGCTCTCCATCTGCGTCTCGTGCTCGATCTGATGACTGAACCGATCCAGGGAACCCTGGGCCGGTTGCGCATCGCTGGCGAACACGGGTGGGCTGAGGATGTAGGCGCCCAACAGACGGCTCAGCGCCGCCAGGCTGTCGATATGCGTGCGTTCGTAGCCATGGGTCGCATCGCATCCGAACGCCAGCAGGGCGGTGCGGATATCGTGGCCGGCGGTCACGGCCGAGTGGGCGTCACTGAAGTAATAGCGGAACAGATCGCGGCGCACCGGCAATTCGTTGTCGGCGGCCAGGCGCAGCAAATGCCGCGACAGGTGATAGTCATACGGCCCGCCGGAATCCTGCATCGCCACGCTTACCGCGTGTTCGCTGGAATGCTGGCCAGGGGCGACCGGGGCGATATCGATGCCGACGAACTCACTGACATCCCAGGGCAGGGCGGCGGCTGCGCCACTGCCGGTTTCCTCGGTGATGGTGAACAGCGGGTGACAGTCGATCAACAAGGGTTCGCCACTGTCGACGATGGCCTTGAGCGCGGCGAGCAGGGCAGCGACGCCGGCTTTGTCGTCCAGATGACGAGCGCTGATGTGCCCGCTCTCGGTGAACTCCGGCAGCGGGTCGAACGCCACATAGTCACCGATGCCGATCCCCAGCGAATCGCAATCGGCGCGGGTCGCGCAGTAGGCGTCCAGGCGCAGCTCAACATGGTCCCAGCTCACGGGCATTTCATCCACGGCGGTGTTGAACGCATGCCCGGAGGCCATCAACGGCAACACGCTGCCACGGATCACGCCATTATCGGTAAACAGGCTGACGCGGCTGCCCTCGGCAAACCGGCTCGACCAGCAGCCCACCGGCGCCAGGCTCAGGCGACCGTTGTCCTTGATCGCCCGCACGGCGGCACCGATGGTATCCAGGTGCGCGGACACTGCACGGTCGGGGCTGTTTTTCTGCCCCTTGAGCGTGGCGCGAATGGTGCCGCGCCGGGTCATTTCAAAGGGGATGCCCAGTTCTTCCAGGCGCTCGGCGACGTAGCGCACGATGGTGTCGGTAAATCCGGTGGGGCTGGGAATGGCGAGCATTTCCAGCAGTACTTTTTGCAGGTAATTGAGGTCGGGTTCGGGGATGGTTCGGGTCATGGAAACTCCTGCTGAAGTGACAGGCTTGAGGATGCAGTTGCCTGCTATGAGGCCTTCGCGAGCAAGCCCGCTCCCACATGTGGAATGCATTTCAAATGTGGGAGCGGG
>JAFHKH010000681.1 GCA_016937595.1 Pseudomonas cedrina subsp. fulgida
CGAACACTTCACCGTAGTTGCCCACCTGCTTCACGATCTGCACCACCCAATCCTTGCGCAGTTTCAAGTCCTTGCCGTATTCGCCATCGGCACCGAGCAACCGCGCAACGTCAGGGTTGCGGGAGGTCTTGGCCTGCTCTTCGACGTTTTGCGAGGTAATGCCCATTTCCTCGGCGTTGAGCATGGCGAACAAGGTCCATTTGACGATGCTGAACCATTCGTCATCACCCTTGCGCACCAATGGCCCCAAGGGTTCCTTGGAGATCACTTCCGGCAACACCACGAACTCCTCCGGGTGGGCCATCTTGATACGCTGGGCGTACAGGCCCGACTGGTCGGTGGTGAGTACGTCACAACGTCCGGCCTCCAGGCCCTTGGCGCTTTCATCGGCGGTGTCGAACGTGATAGGGGTGTACTTCATGCCGTTGGTACGAAAGTAATCGGACACATTGAGTTCGGTGGTAGTACCGGCCTGGATGCACACCGTTGCGCCGTCCAGTTGCTTGGCGCCGGTGACGCCCAGCTTGTTGTTCACCAGAAAGCCGATGCCGTCGTAATAGGTTACGCCGGTGAACACCAGGCCCATGCCCGAATCACGCGAGCTGGTCCAGGTGGTGTTGCGTGAAATCAGATCGATCTCACCGGACTGCAACGCAGTGAAGCGTTCCTTGGCAGTCAGTTGCGTGAACTTCACTTTCGATGCATCGCCGAACACTGCAGCGGCGACCGCATGGCATACGTCCACGTCGATACCGGTCATCTTGCCCTGGCTGTCCGGTACGCCGAAGCCCGGCAGCCCGTCACTGACACCACATTGGATGAAGCCTTTTTCTGGATGGCATTCCAAGGTCGCGCCGCCTGAGCGGTGCCCGCCAAGCCAAACGCG
>JAFHKH010000682.1 GCA_016937595.1 Pseudomonas cedrina subsp. fulgida
AGGCAGGGTGCCAGTCAATACAACTGTGACTGACCCACCGCCTTCGCGAGCAAGCCCGCTCCCACATTGCAAGCAGTGTCAGACTGAAAAAGGCCTCCATGAAACGCTACGAAAAGTTCGCCGAAGACATCGCTGAACTGATCCGCTCCGGCGTGCTGGGCCCCGGCCAGCGGGTGCCGTCGGTGCGCTATGCCAGCCAGACCTACGGCGTCAGCCCGTCCACGGTGTTCCAGGCCTACTACCTGCTGGAGCGACGTGGCCTGATCCGCGCGCTGCCGCGTTCGGGCTATTTCGTCAACACCCACGCACCCAGCCCGTTCTGCGAACCGGCCGTGAGCGAGCGCGTGCATGAGTCCACCGAAGTGGATGTGAGCGAGCTGGTGTTCTCGGTGCTCGACTCGATCAAGGACCCCAACACCGTGCCGTTCGGCTCGGCGTTCCCCAGCCCCATGCTGTTCCCCCTGCCGCGCCTGGCCCGCTCCCTGGCCCGCGCCAGCCGAGAGATGGACCCGCGCCTGGTGGTCACCGACATGTCGCCGGGCAACCCCCAACTGCGTCGTCAAATCGCTCTGCGCTACAGGGTCGGCGGCCTGATGCTGCCGATGGAGGAACTGCTGATCACCAACGGCGCCCTGGAAGCCCTGAACCTGTGCCTGCAGGCCGTCACCGAACCGGGTGACCTGGTCGCGATCGAAGCCCCGGCGTTCTATGCCTGCCTGCAAGTGCTGGAACGCTTGAAACTCAAGGCCGTGGAAATTCCCGTGCACCCGCGCGACGGCATCGACCTGGGCGCGCTCGCGCAAACCCTGGAACGCTACCCGGTCAAGGCCTGCTGGACCATGACCAGCTTCCAGAACCCCATGGGGGCCACCCTGCCGAAGCGAAAAGCAGGCATTGGTGGAACTGTTGCGCGGCCACCAAGTACCGCTGATCGAAGACGATGTCTACGCCGAACTGTATTACGGCCAACACGCGCCCAAGCCGGCCAAGGCCTTCGATACCGAAGGCCTGGTGATGCACTGCGGCTCCTTCGCCAAAAGCCTGGCCCCCGGCTATCGCGTAGGCTGGGTGGCGGCCGGGCGCTTTGCGCAGAAAGTCGAGCGTTTGAAATTGATGACCTCGCTGTGCCCCTCAATGCCGGCGCAGGCGGCGATTGCCGACTACCTGCAACACGGCGGCTACGACCGGCACCTGCGCAAACTGCGCTATGCACTGGAAGAACAGCAGAGCGCCATGCTGGCCGCCATCGCACGCTATTTTCCGGCGCAGACGCGGGTGAGCCAGCCGGCCGGGGGATACTTCCTGTGGCTGGAACTGCCGGAGCAGACCGATTCGTTAAAGCTGTTCCAAATGGCGCTGGCACAGGGCATCAGCATCGCACCGGGGCCGATTTTCTCGGCTACCCAGCGCTTTCGACATTGTATTCGCCTGAACTACGGCAGCCCATGGAACGAGGCGTCGGAGAAGGCGATGGAAACATTAGGACGGATTGTACGGTCGTTCTGAGCGGGAACCGCAGCGAACCAGGAGCGACATAAAGAATGCCGGCTTCCGATGCGAAGAACGGCATTTGGCCTGATTCGAGCTGGGAGGCTCCATCATGAATATGCCCATCACTTCAAACTGGATACAACTGCCTGTTCCCCCCCACTACATGCGCGCAATCGAACAACAGCACGTGCGTGAAATGTCGGCGCCCATGGGCCGCCCTGACGGTGACCATCGATCGGCAGAACGCATCATCGAACACAGTCCCATACTGAAGCGCTTGCTGGAGAACCGTAATAATTACCTTCTGTTGGATGAGCTGAAAATGCAGGTCGGTGACTGGAGCGCCGCCAACCCGGATTCAGACGCCAGGGCCAATGCGGCCTATGACTTGGATAAAGTGTTACGGTTTTTGGATAACGTAGACGACCGCACCTTGCACGCCAGCCACAGCCGTAACGGAATGATCGACGGGTTATCCAGCGACGGCAGGGTATTGGACCATTCGGAAGCCAGCCTGCTCCAGGCGTTTTCCCGCAAAGGCTACGAAGTGCTGCGCCATCTGCCGACCTGAGTGGATGGGCTGTTGTGGCGAGC
>JAFHKH010000683.1 GCA_016937595.1 Pseudomonas cedrina subsp. fulgida
GACAAGCTGGCCGCCGAACTGATCAAGAAATACCCCGCCATGAAAATGACCAAGGTCATGGTCTCCGAGGCCGGCGCTTCGGTGTATTCGGCATCGGAACTGGCCTCCAAGGAGTTCCCGGACCTCGACGTGTCGATCCGTGGTGCGGTGTCCATCGCGCGCCGCCTGCAGGACCCTTTGGCCGAACTGGTGAAGATCGACCCTAAATCCATCGGTGTCGGCCAGTACCAGCACGACGTGTCGCAGTTGAAACTGGCGCGCGGCCTGGATGCGGTGGTGGAAGACTGCGTAAACGCCGTGGGCGTGGATGTGAACACGGCTTCCGTGGCGTTGCTGGCGCGTATCTCCGGTCTCAATGCCACCCTGGCACAAAACATCGTGACTCACCGTGACGAAAACGGCGCGTTCAAAACCCGCGCCGCACTGAAAAAAGTCGCACGCCTGGGTGAAAAAACCTTCGAGCAAGCCGCCGGTTTCCTACGTGTAATGAACGGTGACAATCCGCTGGACTCGTCGGCCGTCCACCCGGAGGCCTACCCGCTGGTGCAACGCATCGCCGCCGAAACCGACCGCGATATCCGCTCGCTGATCGGTGACGCTGCGTTCCTCAAGCGCCTGGATCCGAAGAAGTACACCGACGAAACCTTCGGTGTGCCGACTATCACCGACATCCTGCAAGAGCTGGAAAAACCTGGCCGCGACCCACGCCCGGAGTTCAAGACCGCCGAGTTCCAGGACGGCGTCGAAGACCTCAAGGACCTGCAGCTGGGCATGATCCTGGAAGGTGTGGTGACCAACGTGACCAACTTCGGCGCCTTTGTGGACATCGGCGTGCATCAGGACGGTCTGGTGCATATCTCCGCGCTGTCGGAGAAATTCATCAAGGATCCGCGTGAAGCCGTGAAAGCCGGTGACGTGGTCAAGGTCAAGGTCATGGAAGTCGACATCCCGCGTAAACGCGTCGGCCTGTCGATGCGCATGAGCGACACCCCCGGCGAGAAAATCGATGGTGCCCGTGGCGCACGCCCTGGCTCCGCCCCCCGCCCGTCGCAGAACCGCGCCGAGAACGGTGCGCCGCGCAAGGAGACCGCCACCGCAGCGCCGAGCAACAACGCCATGGCTTCACTGTTCGCCAACGCCAAACAGTTGAAGAAGCGCTGATGCAAATCCCGGCCGGCTTGACCCAGAGCGCGTTCAGCGAACTGATCGGCTGCCGCCTGCAACGCCTTGAGGAAGGCGTGGCCGAGGTGGCCCTGACCCTGGAGCCGCACCTGCGCAATCGCGGGGGCAAGCTCCATGGCGGGGCAATCTTCAGCCTGGTGGACATCACCATGGGGCTGGCCTGCTCCAGCGTGCATGGTTTTGATCAGCAGAGCGCGACCATCGAATGCAAGATCAACTATATCCGCGCGGTGGAAGACGGCGATGTACTGTGCACCGGCCGGGTGATTCATGCCGGGCGACGCACGTTGGTCGTCGAGGCGGATGTGTATCAGGACGAAAGACTTGTCGCAAAAGCGCAGGGCACCTTCGCTGTCCTATAGCTCCCCACACCCGATTTGAGTTAATTTCGGCGCTGCAATCACAGCGTCGGAATTTTCTTGCTGCGTTGTAGCCAAATTCATGGAGTGAAGTCGGCATTTTCAGAACGTGTCCCACCGACTCTAAACCAGGCGATCACGCCAGTTTTAACTTCACCCTTGTAGACCGTCCTGCCCACCCCCATATTGGGGCGACTGACGCGTGAAGGAATCCAACTTGAGCGAACTTCTCAACCGCCGCCTGGCTCTGCTCGGCAAGCGCGAACACCTCTCTCTGCTAGAGCAATGCTTGCACGGCATCGAGCGTGAATGCCTGCGCGTCACCAGCGAGGGTCGCCTGGCGCAAACGCCGCACCCCGAAGCCCTGGGCGCCGCGTTGACCAACGAATTGATCACCACCGACTACTCGGAATCGCTGCTGGAGTTCATCACTCCGGCCCTGCCCAACCCGGCCGATACCCTGGGCAGCCTGGACAAGATCCACCGCTTTGCCTACACCAAGCTGGGCAGCGAATACCTGTGGAGCCCCTCGATGCCGTGCCCGTTGCCGGCCGAGGAAGATATTCCGATTGCCTACTATGGCACCTCCAATATCGGCCAGCTCAAGTACGTATACCGCAAAGGCCTGGCCCTGCGTTATGGCAAGACCATGCAGTGCATCGCCGGCATCCACTACAACTTTTCCCTGCCGGAACAGTTGTGGCCGTTGCTCAAGGCCACCGAAGGGTTTGTCGGCACCGACCGCGACTACCAGTCCAACGCCTATATCGCGCTGATCCGCAATTTCCGGCGCTACAGCTGGTTGCTGATGTACCTGTTCGGTGCCTCGCCGGCCCTGGACGCCGGCTTCCTGCGCGGGCGTTCGCACCAGTTGGAAGTGCTCGACGCCGACACCCTGTACCTGCCGTACGCCACCAGCCTGCGCATGAGCGACCTGGGTTACCAGAGCAACGCCCAGGCCGGCCTCACGCCGTGCTACAACGACCTGGCCAGCTACACCGACAGCCTGCGCGAAGCGGTGGCAACGCCTTACGCGCCGTACGTCGACATCGGCACGCACAAGGACGGTGAGTGGGTACAGCTCAACACCAACATCCTGCAGATCGAAAACGAGTACTACTCCAACATCCGCCCCAAGCGCGTGACCTACACCGGCGAGCGGCCGATCCAGGCGCTGATGGCCCGTGGCATCCAGTACATCGAAGTACGCTGCCTGGACATCAACCCGTTCCTGCCGATGGGTATTGACCTTGAGGAATCGCGCTTTCTCGACGCCTTCCTGCTGTATTGCGCGCTGAACGACAGCCCATTATTTGCTGATAACGAATGCGGCAATGCCACCTCCAACTTCTTAAGCGTGGTCAAGGAGGGTCGCCGTCCGGGCCTGCAATTGCAGCGCCACGGCCAACAGGTGGACATGAAGGAATGGGCCGCCGAGTTGTTGGAGAAGATCGCACCATTGGCCGCCTTGCTCGATGAAAGCCATGGCATCACCGAGCACAGCCAGGCGCTGGACGCTCAACTGGCCAAGGTCCAGGACCCGTCCCTGACGCCGTCGGCTCAGGTGCTGGCGGCCATGGCCGAGCGCAAAGAGAGTTTCGCGCAGTTTTCCCTGCACCAGAGCGAAGTGCACGCCGAGTACTTTCGCAAGGAACCCTTGGCGGTTGAAGAGCAGGCACGCTTTGAAGAGCTGGCGCGTGCATCGCTGGCGCAGCAGGCGGAACTGGAGCAGAACGAAGTGGGCGATTTCGATGTGTTTGTCGGGTCGTACCAGGCGAGCATCCTGGCGATCAGTAACTAAAGCGGTACGCAAAACCCTGTGGGAGCGGGCT
>JAFHKH010000684.1 GCA_016937595.1 Pseudomonas cedrina subsp. fulgida
GCGCGGCAGCAGGCTGCGGATCTTGGCCACCATGATGTCCCAGTCGCGCAGCAGGTAGAACGCGACCACCGGGATCAGCAGCAGGTTGGTCAACCAGCCGATCAGCGCCAGGCTGGACGCGCCCGCCTGGCTGAGGATGACACCGACGATATCGGTGGTCTGGCCCATGTGTTCGCTGATGGCCGCCTTGACCTTGTCAAACTTCCAGAACCCATCCGACAACCCCAGCTTGGCCTGGGCCCACGGCATGGCCGTGTGCTGCAACCAATCGAGCATCTGCGGCGCCAGCTCGTACAGGCGGAACAGTTGCTTGGCCAGCATCGGCACCAGCACCAGCACCAACACCGTGATGATCAAGGTAAACAGGGCGAACACCGCCACCACGCCCCAGGTACGCGACAACCCGGCCTTCTCCAGGCGATCCACCACGGGATCGAACAGGTAGGCCAACAACAACGCCACCAGGAACGGCGTCAGGATCGAATGCAGCAAGAATACAAAAACGCACAGCAGGACAATCCCGCCAAGCCACACCCAACGACGCGTATCCGCCATAAACCACTCCAGCTATATAAAGAAGAGAACGACTACCAACGAAACCGCAATTGCGCCTGAGGCTCTGGTGCGGCGGGTGGCTGAGCGCCCTCCGCCACCGGCTGTTGAACCGGCGCCTCACCGGCAGGAATCTCCTGCAACTTGGCCAGGCTCAACTGGGTACGTAACTGATCGGCACTGCCGTTGACGCGATACACGATGCGACTGCCATCCACCCGCTGCGGCTGGGCGCCGAAAGGTTCGAGCAGATGGCCCAGCGCGGCATAGCGCTCAAGGGTCATGCCCTGCACTTCCAACAGTTGCTCGGTGCTCACCCCAGGCTTGACCGCAAAGCGCGGCGCCAGTTTCTGGCTGACCGCGAGCATCACCGCGTCCGCCACGGCGCCCGTGTCGGCACCTTGCGCGGTGCCCTGCTCGCTCTTGTCGCCCAGCCACAGGCGCCATTTGGCTTGCCATTGGCTGCCTTCCTGACGCGCGTGCACGGCCAGCAAGGCGTCGGCGCCGTAGCGCTCGGAGGCGGCGCGCAGTGGCGTGGCATCGGCGCTCTCAAGGTTCGGCGCGGTGGCGACCACCTGCTCATCCAGGTCGCCCAACGGCAGGCGCAGCG
>JAFHKH010000685.1 GCA_016937595.1 Pseudomonas cedrina subsp. fulgida
TCAGAGCGTGGGAACGAGAAGTCAGACGACTTCCAGCCTTACCTTATGCTCATTCAACAACTGCACCAACGCCGGCACCGGCTGCTGATCGGTCACCAGGCAGTCCACCAGGCTGATCGGTCCCAGGCGAATCATGGCATTGCGCCCGAATTTGCTGGAGTCCGCCGCCAGGATCACCTTGCGCGCATTGGCAATGATCGCCTGGGAAACCCGCACTTCCTGATAGTCAAAGTCCAGCAGGCTGCCGTCTTCGTCGATCCCACTGATGCCCACCAGGGCAAAGTCGACCTTGAACTGGTTGATGAAGTCGACACTCGCCTGGCCCACCACCCCGCCGTCACGCCGCACGTTACCGCCCGTGAGCAGCACGTCGAAGTCGTCCTTGGCACTGAGCATGCTGGCCACGTTGAGGTTGTTGGTGATGATTTTCAGGTGATTGTGATTGAGCAACGCACGCGCGATGGACTCGGTGGTGGTGCCGATATTGATGAACAGCGAGGCGTGATCGGGGATCTGCGCGGCGATGGCTTCGCCGATGCGCTGTTTTTCGTCGCGCATCTGGTCGGCACGCATGGCGTACGCGGTGTTTTCGACACTGGAGTCATAGGCCGCGCCGCCGTGGTAGCGGCGCAGCAAATTGGCGTCCGCCAACTGGTTGATATCGCGGCGGATGGTTTGCGGGGTGACAACGAACAACTGCGCCATTTCCTCGATACTGACATAGCCGCGTTCGCGGACCAGCTCGAGGATTTGTTGTTGGCGGGGAGGCAGATTCATGGGGCGTCCTTCGGGCTGCCAGACAAAAGTGGCCCATGATGACGCAGGAATCCGCTCCCTACCAGTTACAACCCCATATGGGGTGCGACGCCTGGCTTATTCAGCGCCTTCGTGGGGCTCCCAGTCACGGGTACGGCTCACCGCTTTTTGCCAGCCGGCGTAGAGCTTCTCCTTGGCGACTTCGTCCAACTGCGGTTCGAATTCGCGCTCTATCACCGCCTTGCCGCGCAATTCGTCCAAGCTGCCCCAGAAACCGCACGCCAGGCCCGCCAGGTACGCCGCGCCCAATGCGGTGGTTTCACGCATCTGCGGACGCTCGACCTGGGTACCGAGAATATCGGCCTGGAATTGCATCAGGAAGTTGTTGGCCACGGCGCCGCCGTCAACCCGAAGGGCTTTGAGGCGTTCGCCCGAGTCCTGTTGCATGGCGTCGAGCACGTCGCGGGTCTGGTATGCAATCGACTCCAGGGCGGCACGAATGATGTGGTCCACGCGTACGCCACGGGTCAGGCCGAACAGCGCGCCACGGGCATACGGGTCCCAGTAGGGCGCGCCCAGGCCGGTGAAAGCCGGCACCAGGTAGACGCCGTTGCTGTCCTTGACCTTGCCGGCGAAGTATTCGGTGTCGGTGGCGTCGGCGATGATCTTGAGCTCGTCACGCAGCCATTGCACGGTAGAACCGCCGTTGAACACAGCGCCTTCCAAGGCGTAGGCGACTTCGCCGCGCGGGCCGCAGGCAATGGTGGTGAGCATGCCGTGCTTGGATTTCACCGCCTTGTCACCGGTGTTCATCAGCAGGAAGCAGCCGGTGCCGTAGGTGTTCTTGGCCTGGCCGGCTTCAACGCACATCTGGCCGAACAGCGCAGCCTGTTGGTCGCCGGCGATACCGCCGATGGCGATGCCGCTTTTGGTGCGGCCGTAGATTTCCGACGACGATTTGACTTGCGGCAGCATTTCGCGCGGCACGTCGAGGATCTCCAGCATCTTCGCATCCCACTCCAGGGTGTGGATGTTGAAGAGCATGGTGCGCGATGCGTTGGTGTAGTCGGTGACGTGGGTCTTGCCGCCGGTAAATTTCCAGATCAGCCAGCTGTCGACGGTGCCGAACAGCAACTCGCCGTTGCGCGCACGCTCGCGGCTGCCTTCCACGTTGTCGAGGATCCACTTGAGCTTGGTGCCGGAGAAGTACGGGTCGGTCACCAGGCCGGTGGTGTCGTTGATGTATTGCTCGTGGCCGTCGCGCTTGAGTTGCTGGCAGATCTCGGTGCTGCGTCGGCATTGCCAGACGATCGCGTTGTAGATCGGGCGACCGGTGACCTTGTCCCAGACCACGGTGGTTTCGCGCTGGTTGGTAATGCCGATGGCGGCAACCTGGTCATGGTGCAGGCCGGCTTGCGCGAGGGCTTCGACCATTACTGCGCTCTGGGTGGCAAAGATTTCCATCGGGTCATGCTCGACCCAACCGGCTTGCGGGTAATGCTGGGTGAATTCGCGCTGGGCGGTGCAGACCACGTTGGCGTCACGGTCAAAGATGATCGCGCGGGAACTGGTGGTGCCCTGGTCAAGGGCAATGATGTAGTTCTTATTCTGAAGGTCGGTCATGTCGATTGCCTTGCATGAAAATAAGGAAGTCAGAAATCAGCCTGGGCCGCGTAGGGCAGGGCGCCAGGCCGGCGTTTTCAGGAAATACGCGTCTTGCCGTTGACAGCCGTGTCAGGTGTTTCTTCAGCTATAGCAGGTGCGGCGCTCGGCAGATGGCGGGCAATCAGCCCGCGATACGCCGCAGCACCCAGGCATGCGCCGACAATCGGTGCGAAAATCGGTACCAGGAAGTAAGGAATATCGCGGCCACCGGTAAAGGCTATTTCACCCCAACCGGCGAAAAAGGTCATCAGCTTGGGTCCGAAATCCCGCGCCGGGTTCATCGCAAAGCCGGTCAGCGGGCCCATGGCGCTGCCGATCACCGCGATCAGCAGGCCGATCAGGAGCGGGGCCAGTGGGCCGCGTGGCAGGCCGTTGTTGTCATCGGTGAGGGCCATGATCACACCCATCAGGATCGCGGTGATGACCATTTCCACCAGGAACGCCTGGGCGGTGCTCAGCAGCGCATGGGGATAGGTGGAGAACACCGAGGCCAACTCCAGGCTCGCCTGGGAGCCACGCACCATATGGTGGGTTTGTTCGTAATCGAAAAAAAGATTGCTGTAGAGCGTGTACACCAGCGCGGCCGAGCAGAAGGCGCCGGCGACTTGGGCGAGGATATAGAAGGGCAGTTTGCGCTTGTCGAAGTCGGCGAAAAGACACAGGGCGATGCTGACGGCCGGGTTGAGGTGAGCCCCGGAAATGCCGGCGCTGAGGTAGATCGCCATGCTGACGCCGACGCCCCAGATGATACTGATCTCCCACAAGCCAAAGCTGGCACCCGCGACTTTGAGCGCAGCGACGCATCCGGTACCGAAGAAGATCAGAAGCGCAGTCCCCAGGAACTCGGCCATGCATTGGCTCGAAAGTGAAGGCTGTTGAAGAGCGGTAGTCATGGAAAACCTCAGTTGTTGTTCTTGTCTGGCGCACGACCTCAACGGGCTGTTGCGCGATTTTCACCGTGGCGAGGATCCCCATCCCGCACACGGCTTACGGCTGGAACACTGTAGGTCAATTACTACGGTATTCGGAAACGAAAAAATATAGACAAGAATGACGGCTGTCAAAGGTCAAAGTGAACTATCGGTCACTTTCAAACTATTGGTCTGGTGAATGATCACACTTGTGAGGATGCGCGAGCACCTTGAAAGTAGCCCAACTAGAGCGTTTTACCTGGGCTTGGCCTAGAATTGGCGATCTGTTTGCCACGCCCGGAGACGTCATGACCCCTGCATTGGACCTGTTGAAAAAAGTTCGCGCCGAACATCGCATCCACAGTTACGAACATGACCCGAAAGCCGCTTCGTACGGGCTGGAGGCCGCGGAAAAATTGGCGCTCGACCCGGCGCAGGTATTCAAGACGTTGCTGGCCTGCAGTGAGAAAGGCGAATTGTTGGTGGCGGTAGTGCCGGTCGTCGGAAGTCTGGACTTGAAGGCGCTGGCACAGGCGGCGGGGGTGAAAAAAGTCGAGATGGCCGACCCGGCAGCGGCGCAGCGCTCGACCGGTTACCTGTTGGGCGGCATCAGCCCGCTGGGGCAGAAGAAGCGCCTGCGCACATTTATCGATGTGACGGCGCAGCCGTTCGCGACCATCTTTGTAAGTGCCGGGAGGCGGGGGTTGGAAGTGGAGCTGCCGGCGGCGGTGCTGGCGGAACATACCCACGCCAAATTCGCCCCGATTGGCCGGGCCTGAGCCGTTTTTCTGAGCCAATCAACATTCAATGTGGGAGCGGGC
>JAFHKH010000686.1 GCA_016937595.1 Pseudomonas cedrina subsp. fulgida
GCCCAGGCCGATGCGCGGGGCGCGGCAAAAGCCCTGGAAATACCTGCGCCTTTGCTGTCGCGCCTTGACGCGCCTGGCCCTGGCCGAAGGCATAAGCCTGTACATGCTGCTGCTCGGCACCTTCGAGCTGTTGCTGCACCACCTGACGGGCGATGACGAGCTGGTGCTGGGCACCGACGTGGCCGGCCGCGAAGACACACGCCTGGAAAACTTGATCGGCTTTTTCGTCAACGTACTCCCGCTGCGCTCACGAAGGCTGGCCAATGATCGCTTGCGTGACTTTCTGCACCGCACCCGTGAGACCTGCCTGGAAGCCTTCGAGCATCAGGCGTTGCCGTTCGACCGCATCGTCGAAGCGCTGCACGTGCCGCGTGAGCGCAGCCGCAACCCGCTGGTACAAGCCTTGTTTGTCCTGCAGAACACCCCCGACAGCGCGTTTAGCCTGCCGGGCCTGGACGTACAGATGCAGCCGCCGGCCGAACGCACCAGCAAATTCGACATGGCGCTGTTTCTTGAGCGCCACGGCGATGTGATGCGCGGCGACTGGGTGTATGCCCGCGCCTTGTTCAAGGGTGAGCGGATCGACGCGCTGATCCGCGCCTGGCTGGGCCTGTTGCAGCAGGTCGTCGACCATCCTGACGCCGCCCTCTCCCAATTTACCGTCACGCTGCCTTCCGTGGAGTCTCCGGCCTTGGCAAACCCAACCCCGCCGTCCAGCAAGCTCGACAAACTGAAAAAAATGCCGGCCCGCGCGTCTGCGCCAAAACCGCTGATTCGCACGCGCGCCCTGCTAGCGGGGCGCGATTTTCCGCTGCTGATCGAACCCGGCGCACCGGACCTGGACCCGGTGGGCTGGGCACAGAATTCCCGCGACCTGATCGACACCTTGCTGTGCCAGCATGCCGGCCTGCTGTTCCGTGGCTTCGCCCTTGATGATGCCAAGGCCTTCGAGGCCTTTGCCGAGGCGATTCATCCCGGCCTGTTCGGCGGCTATGGCGACCTGCCGAAAAAAGAGGGCGGACGCAATATCTATCGCTCCACGCCCTACCCAGAGCGTGAAATGATCCTGTTCCACAATGAGAGTTCGCACCTGCCACGCACCCCGCGCAAGCAGTGGTTTTTCTGCGAACAACCCTCGCCGGTGGGGGGCGCCACGCCGATTGTCGATTGCCGCGAACTGTACCGGCGCTTGCCGGCCGAGCTCGCCGAGCGCTTCGAACGCAAAGGGCTGCTCTATGTGCGCACCTTCACTGAACGCCTGGACGTCAATTGGCGGGAGTTCTTCAAGACCGACAGCCGCGCCGAGGTCGAGGCGCTGTGCCAGGCCAGCGGCACCGAGTGGCGCTGGCTGGCCAATGACGAATTGCAGACACGCACCCGCTGCCGGCGGTGATCCGTCACCCGTTGAGTGGCGAGCGCAGCTTTTTCAATCAGATCCAGTTGCATCACACCTTCAGCCTGGAACCCCGGGTGCGCGAAGACCTGCTGCGGATGGTCGGTGAGGAACGCATGCCACGCCAGGTATTTTTCGGCGACGGCAGCCCCATCGACAGCGCCACGATGGCCCTGCTGGGCCGTCTCTACGAAGACTGTGCGGTGCGTTTCGAATGGCAACGCGGTGATGTGGTGATGCTCGACAATCTGCTCGCCGCCCACGCCCGCGACCCGTACGAAGGCCCGCGAAAAATCGTGGTGGCCATGGGCGACATGCACGCACCTGCCGACTTGGCGAGCCACCCCCACGCAATGGAACTGCAGGATTGAGCCTGACCATGAATGACACTCTGCACACCACCCAGGGGCTGCCGCTGAGCCCGGAACAAGCTTTCGCGCTGCACAAACAGCGCCCGCCGCTGCATGTACGCGTGTGCATGGCCGGTGCGCTGCAACCGCGCCAGTTGCATGCGGCACTATTGCAAGTGGTCGAACGCCACACCAGCCTGCGCGTCGCACTGCGCGCATCGAGCCTGTACCGAAGCCTGCGCCAACATGTCGTCGAGCCAAGCGTGGAGTGGCATGTGCTCGATACCGAACTGTCCGACACCGACTACCCACCCCACTTCGCAACGCCTGCCGCCAAGCCGTTTGACCTTGAGCGCGGTTGCTGGTACGCGGCGTTCTCAGCCAGCGCACCCCCAACGAATGGCGCCTGGACCTGTGGGTCGCGGCCTGTGCCGGCGACCGGCTGAGCCTGCAAAACCTGTATGCCGAACTGGTGCAGTGCCATGGGCTTGCGGCGGCTACGCTGGACGAGGCGTTCGAGTATTCGCAATACATCGAATGGCGTAACGACCTGGATGCCGATGACGACGCGCCAGCGGCGCGCGCCTATTGGGCCGCGCTGGGCCTGGAAGCCTTGCCGCCCATCCGCCTCGGCTACCGGAGCGCGCCAATGGCCCAGGCGGGAGCGACCCAGGTCACGCACATCACGTCGAGCGACGTGAATCTGGCCATCGGCCGCCTGGTCGAGCAGTATGCGCAGCCGCGGGGTACCCTGCTGCAAGCGGCCTGGTGGGTACTGCTGGCGCGCATCAGCGGGCAGTCGGCATTCATTGCCGGCTGGCAACAGGATTGCCGGGTGGACTACGAAGCCCTGGCCAACGGTATCGGCGCCTACGAGAAGGTCCTGCCCCTGGCGCTCAGGCTTGACCTGAACGCCCCTTTCCAGGCGTGGTTGCACGACCTGGCGAGCCAACTTGAGCAGCACACCCAGCACCAGGAACACTGGAACGTCGCCACGGCGGCCACCGCCCATCATCGCAAGGTCGGCTTCAATCTGGTCAGCCGCAGCCCGGTTATCCGTGGCGCCAGCGTGCAGTGGTCGATCGATAGCTTGCCGGGGTCGATGCCGACTTCGAATTGGCGCTGCAGGTCAGCCTGGACGAGCACGGCAACGACCCGCACTTCAGCCTGCAATCGCCCGCGGGGCATCTCGGCGAACACGACCTGCGCTGCCTGCTGGAACAATACGTTTGCCTGCTGACGAGCCTGGCCGCCGAGCGACACCAAGGCCCGCTGCTCGAATTGGCATTGAGCCCCGCCGCGCACAGGCAACGCCAATTGCAGTTGAGCGGCCCGCGCCGGGACTTCGGCTCCCGCAGGTGATCGAGCGCTTGGCCGACTGGGCCCGGCAGACCCCGGACGCGCCGGCGCTGCACGCCGGCAGCCAAACCCTGACCTACCGCGAACTGCATCGACAGGTCGAGCATCTGGCCGGCGTGTTGCGCGCGCGCGGTATTGGCCGTGAGTCGAAAGTCGCCCTGCTGCTGCCTCGTTCGACGGACCTGATCCTTGGCGTGCTGGCGGTACTGCGCGCCGGTGCCGCCTACGTCCCGCTCGACCCCGCCTGGCCCGAGGCCCGCCGCGCAAAAATTCTCGCCGATGCACAGCCCCACGTACTGATCGGCGGCGACCAGGGCGTGAGCCTCGCCGAACTGCAAGACGCCCCGGCCAGTGCAGAGGCGGCTGAGCCCATCGCACTTGATGACGCGGCCTACCTGCTCTACACCTCAGGCACCAGCGGCGAGCCCAAAGGCGTGATCATCGAACATGCCCAACTGCTCAACTACACCGCCGCCATCAGCGAAGCGCTGGGCCTGGACCAATGCAAACGCTTTGCGCTGATCTCCTCGGTCGCTGCCGACCTGGGCAATACCACGCTGTACGGCGCGCTATGGAATGGTGGGTGCCTGGTCATTGCCAGCGATGACGCCGGACGTGATGCCGCTGCGTTCGCGCGCTACCTGCGTGAGCAGCGCATCGATTGCCTGAAAATCGTGCCATCCCATCTGGCGGCCCTCCTGGAAGACCAGGCCAGTACGCTGCCGCAGGTGCTGATACTCGGTGGCGAGCCCTGCCCCGCCGCCGTGCGCCAACGGATTCAGGCACTGGCGCCCGATTGTCGTGTGCACAACCACTACGGGCCGACCGAAACCACCGTCGGCGTGCTCTACAGCCACAGCCAGGCATTCGACGCCCAGGGGCCCCTGGCCCTGGAGCGGGCACTGGCCAACACTTATGCCCAGGTCATGGAACCCACCGCCTCAGGCCTACGACTTGCGCCCCTGGGCGGACTGGGCGAGGTCTACCTGGGCGGTGCGCAAGTCAGCCGCGGTTACCTGAACCGTTCCTCGCCAGCGTTTATCGACGATCCCTTGCAACCCGGCCAACGCCTCTACCGTACAGGCGACCTGGCACGCCTGGCGGCCGATGGCCGCTTGCACTTGGCGGGGCGCAATGACCAGCAGATCAAGGTTCGCGGCTTTCGCGTCGAGCCCGGTGAGCTCGAGGCCGCGCTGCTGACGCTCGAGGGCGTCAGCCAGGCCGTCGTGCACGTGAGCGCTGGCCAGTTGCTGGCCTATGCCGTCAGCACGCGTCCTGGCGCTGAGCTACTGGCGCACTTGCGCAACCTGCTGCCCGACTACCTGACACCCGCGCATGTGCTGTGCATTCCCGCCCTGCCTCGCCTGGCCAATGGCAAGATCGACTACGCGGCCTTGCCCGCCCCCGACAGCCTGACAACGCGGCAGGCTGAACAACCACCGCGCGATGCGCTCGAGGCGTTGCTCGCAGACCTCTACAAGGAGCTGTTGGAGCGCGACAGCGTGAGCATCACTGACAGCCTGTTCGACATGGGCGGACACTCGCTGATCGTGATCAAGCTGTGCACGCGCCTGCGCAACCTCTTGCAACTGGATGTGCCGCCGGCCACGGTCTTCGATCACCCCAGCATCGCCGCCCTGGCGGATGCCTTGCGTGCCCAGGAAAGCCAGCCCGGCAAGCTGCTCAAAATCGCCGAACTGCGGCGCATGCTGGCCGCCATGCCCGCCGAAGAACGCGCCGCCTTGCAGGCCCGCGCGCTGGCCGCCAGCCAACCCGAAGCCTCAAGGACCTGATGCCATGTCATTCAACGCACAGCAACTTGCCGAGCGCATCGCCAGGCTTACGCCGGATAAACGCGGCGCCTTCGCCGCCGCCTTGGCGGCGCAGGGCATCGAGCTCAGCCGGCTGCCCATCGTAGCGACGCCGGCGGAGGGGCCGCTCCCCCTGTCCCTGGCCCAACAGCGCCTGTGGTTCCTGTATCGCCTCGACCCCGCCAGCAGTGCCTACAACATGCCAGCGGCCTTGCGCCTGCGCGGCACCCTGGACGTCGACGCTCTGCAACGCAGTTTTGATCAATTGCTGCAACGGCATGCCATCTTGCGCAGCACCTTTCATGAAACCGATGGCCAGGCGCACCAAGTCGTGCAGGCCCACAACCCCATGCCCCTGGCACGGGTGGACCTGTCGCAAGACGACCACGACGAACGTCCGTTGCGCCTGCAACGCCTGATCGATAGCGAGACCAACCGCACGTTCGACCTGCACCAGACGCCCGTACGCGGCATGCTGGTGAAGCTCGATGACAACGAACATGTGTTGATCCTGACCGTCCAGCACATCGTCGCGGACGGTTGGTCGCTGGGCATTCTGGTCAAGGAACTGGCCGCGTTCTACAGCGCCGCCGTGCACGATGACGCGGCGCAACTGGCCGCCTTGCCGATCCCAGTACCACGACTATGCCCTGTGGCAGCAGACCGCCCTCAGCGACAGCGCCCTCGCCCCACAGTTGAGCTACTGGCGCGAACAGCTGGCGGGTGACCAACCCCTGCTCGAACTGCCCACGGACTACCCGCGCCAGAAACACGCCAGCGGGCGCGGGGGCGCGCCACTACGTGACGGTGGACGCGGCGCTGTGCCAAGGGTTGCGCCAGCTCGCAAAAACCAGCGGTGCCACGCTGTTTACCGTGCTGCTCAGCGCGTTCAACGTGTTGTTGTATCGCCTCAGCGGGCAGACGGATCTGCGTGTGGGAGTGCCGGTGGCCAACCGCACTCGCGTGGAAACCGAAGGCCTGATCGGCTGTTTCATCAATACCCTGGTCATGCGTTGCGAGGTCAACGGCCGCCAGCCTTTCAGTGAGCTGTTGGCCAACGTCAACGAGACCCGGCGCAAAGCCCTCGAATATCAGGAATTGCCGTTCGAGCGACTGGTGCAGGCACTGGAACCCGAGCGTCACCTTTCACATTCACCGTTGTTCCAGGTGATGTTCAACCTGATCGACGACCAGGCGCCGCGGCGCCTGCAACTGCCGGGGCTACAGATCGAGGAGATCGAGCGCGAGCAGATGACCGCGCACTACGATCTGGTGCTCAATGTGGTGGAGCGCAACGACCAGCTTGAGGTGTGTTTCACCTACAACAGCGACCTGTTCGACCACGCAACTATTGTCGGCCATGGCCGCAGCTTCGGCACGCTGCTGCAGGGCCTGGTGCACGCCCCCCTGCAACACATCGGCCAGTTGCCGATTCGCAGCGCTCAGGCTCAACAGCAAGTGCTCGCTGACTGCCAGGTGTCCCTGGCGCTGGCGCCGCTGCCGGAACTGGTGCACCTGCGCCTGGCCGCGCAAGCCGCGCCAAACCCCCGACAGCATGCGCTGATCCATGACGAACAGCAGTGGA
>JAFHKH010000687.1 GCA_016937595.1 Pseudomonas cedrina subsp. fulgida
GCGTGGGAATGCAGCCCTGGATGCTCCGCGTCCGCCCTGCACACTTCAGAGAACAGAAATGAGACTGTCCCGCTTCTTCACCGACACCCCGCTGAGCCTTGGCGACCATGCATTGCCCGAAGCGCAGGCGCATTACATCAGCCGCGTGTTGCGCATGGCCGAAGGCGACGCCGTGCAATTGTTCGACGGCTCCGGCCAGGAGTTTCGCGGCACCTTGCTGGAAGTCGGTAAAAAACACGTCAGCGTGCAACTCACGCAAAGCTTCGCTGGCCAGGCCGAATCACCGCTGCACATTCACCTCGGCCAGGGCCTGTCCCGGGGCGAGCGCATGGACTGGGCCATTCAGAAAGCCACTGAACTGGGCGTCAACCAGATCACGCCGATCTTCAGCGAGCGCTGCGAAGTGCGCCTCAAGGACGAACGCGCCGACAAACGCCTGCAGCACTGGCGCCAGGTGGCGATCAGCGCGTGCGAGCAATGTGGCCGTTCGACAGTGCCGGTGATTCACCCACCCCAGTTGCTGGCGGACTGGCTGAAGCAGACCGAAGCGGATCTGAAGCTGGTGCTGCACCCGGTGGCCGAGCCGCTGGTCAGTCACGCCAAGCCGGCGAGCCTGGCCTTCCTGATTGGTCCTGAAGGTGGCTTGACCGACCAGGAAGTCGAAACCGCCCAAGCCGCCGGCCATCACGCCGCCCGCCTCGGCCCGCGTGTATTGCGCACCGAAACGGCACCAGTGGTGGCGCTGACCGTTGCCCAGCAACTGTGGGGCGACTTCTAACCCTGACTTGCAAACCCAATTAAAATTGTGGGAGCTGGCTTGCCCGCGATAGCGGTGGGCCACTCACCATCAATGTGCTGGACTGACGCCTTCG
>JAFHKH010000688.1 GCA_016937595.1 Pseudomonas cedrina subsp. fulgida
CGGGCGTGGAGCTTGGCCTGCTCCAGGGCACCGAGGGCGATGCCGGTGTCGACGGCGGCCTGGATAATCTGCGAGATCGGGCCGTGGGCGGTGGGCTGGTCGAACGCCAGGTGCGCCGCAATCACGGCACTTAATGGCACTGTCACACCGTCAAGGGTCACGCCGCCGCTGGCGGTGGTGCGCTGGCCGAAGCCGTCCCAACTGTCGACCACCGTCAAGCCCTGGGCATCGCGCTCGACGAAGGCAATGAAGGCCTGGCCCTTTTCGTTATTGCCGACGGTGGGCACGATATGGGCGAACAGCGCACCGGTGCAGTAGAATTTTTCGCCGTTGATTTGCGCGGTGTCGCCGTTAAAACGGATCTGCGTATCGAAGGTGCCAGCGTTTTTGCTCTTGGCTTCGGAGAAGGCATTGCCGAAACGGTAGCCTTGCAGGACTTTCGCGAAATAGTACTGTTTTTGTTCCTCTGTAGCCGTTTGCAACAGCAGGTCAACGATACCGAGGTGGTTTTGCGGGATTTGCCCCAGTGAGGGGTCGGCGGCGGAAATCAGTTTGATCACCTCAGCCACCGTCACATAGGACACCTCGGCGCCGCCGTAGGCCTTGGGCACGGTGATGCCCCACAGGCCACTGGCGGAAAATTCGTCGAGCTCGGCCACCGGCAGGCGACGCTCACGGTCGCGCTCGCTGGCCTCGACGGCAAAGCGTGCGGCCAGGCGCGTGGCGACGTCGATGGCTTCCGCGTCCGAGCGGATGATATGGGCAGGGTGTAGAGGGTGGGCTGACATGGGCCGACTCCAGGTTCCGAGGGGATGACCTGGGTAATTGCAGGAGTCGTGCCTGAATGTAATCGCCAACAAAATCAGCAGCTTGCTGATAAATCAGCGCAGTAGAAGGCGTTTTAAACCAGCAAAGTGCCCATTCACTGTTGCCTGGCGGACAGTTAGATCACCACCGTACGCACGAAGCACACCGCCACGTCACCCGCGTTGCGATAGCCGTGGGACTGGCGGCTGGCGAACATGTAGAACTCACCGGCGGCCACATGTTTTTCTTCGTCGTCGAGTACCAGGGTCAGTACGCCCTCATACACAAACAGTTGCACGCTCCAGCCTTCCGGGTCAGGTTCAGGGCTGTAGCGATCCCCGGGTTCCAGGCGCATCTCCCACAATTCGACTTCGCGCCGGGCGTTGGCCTTGGCCAGCAACACCGCTTTGCTGCCGGGGATGTCACCGGCCCAGGCCAGCTCGTTGATGCGGCTGTGGTCGGGCGCATCCGGCGCCTGGATCAGGTCACTGAATGCCACGTCCAAGGCTTCGGCCACGCGATCGAGGGTGGACAGGCTGACGTTCTTCTCGCCCGCCTCGATGGCCACCAGCATGCGCCGGCTGACCCCGGACTTTTCCGAGAGCGCGGTCTGGCTCAAGTCGGCGGCGTGACGCAGGCGACGGACGTTCTGGCTGACGTGCTGCAGGACCGAGGCCCGGTGTGGATTTTCTTTGTGCACTATATTGCTCAATGGGTGGGTGTGCGCAGTATACTGCCCAGCGTGCGGCGCATTGTGCGGTCCGTGCCTTTCCCATGCAAGACCAGAGCCGCCATGACCACCCCCGACTCCCCTTCGCGTTTCAACCGTTTCAGTAAAGCCGAATGCATCCTGGTGTTCATCACGATGATCTGGGGCGGTACGTTCTTGCTGGTGCAGCACGCCTTGACCGTCAGCGGGCCGATGTTTTTCGTCGGCCTGCGCTTTGCGGCCGCGGCGATTGTGGTCGGTTTTTTCACCTTGCGCACCTTGCGTGAACTGACCCTGCTGGAGCTGAAGGCCGGGGTCTTTATCGGCGCGGCGATCATGTTTGGCTACGGCTTGCAGACCATCGGCCTGCAGAGCATTCCCAGCAGCCAGTCGGCGTTTATCACCGCATTGTATGTGCCGTTCGTGCCGTTATTGCAGTGGCTGGTTCTGGGGCGGCGCCCGGCATTGATGCCGAGCATCGGCATCATGCTGGCGTTTACCGGGTTGATGCTGCTGACCGGTCCGGCCGGCGCTGCTTTCAACTTCAGCCCCGGTGAAATCGCCACGCTGATCTGTGCAATGGCGGTCGCGGCCGAGATCATCCTGATCAGCGCCTATGCCGGCCAGGTCGATGTGCGCCGCGTCACCGTGGTGCAACTGGCCACGGCATCGCTCCTGTCATTCCTGATGGTGGTACCGATGGGCGAGGCGCTGCCGGGGTTCTCATGGTTGTTGCTGTTCAGCGCAGTAGGGTTGGGCTTGACCAGCGCAGTGATCCAGGTGGCGATGAATTGGGCGCAGCGCAGTGTTTCGCCGACGCGCGCGACCCTGATTTATGCAGGCGAGCCGGTATGGGCCGGGGTGATTGGGCGGATTGCCGGCGAACGCTTTGCCCCCATAGCCATGGTCGGCGCGGCGTTGATTGTGGTGGCGGTGATTGTGAGCGAACTGAAGACGAAGGGGCAAAAAGCCATCGAGCTGCAGGATCAGATGGAACAGGAGCAGCGGGGTTAGGGTCGGATGGACATGATCGTTCCTACGCTCTGCGTGGGAATGCCGCCCCGGACGCTCCGCGTCCAAGCTCGTGACTTGAGCCCTGCGCCAGGGTGACGCAGAGCGTCACGGGAGGCATTCCCACGCAGAGCGGGGGAACGATCAGCCAAACGGAGGTTTTCAGCCTATCTTGTAGGATCCTGCCACATGTTGCCGTTTGGTGATCAAGAAAGCGGCACGTATGATGCATCCCAAACTCCTGCAGATTAGAAGCCTATGTCCCTGATAGTTCTACTGCTTCTGCCCTTCGTTGGCAGCTGTCTCGCGGCCTTGCTGCCGCACAATGCACGTAACACCGAATCCTTGCTGGCCGGCCTTGTGGCCTTGGTCGGCACCGTTCAAGTCGCCCTGCTTTACCCACAGATCGTCCACGGTGGGGTGATCCGTGAAGAATTCATGTGGTTGCCCAGCCTCGGGCTGAACTTCGTGTTGCGCATGGACGGGTTTGCCTGGCTGTTCTCGTTGCTGGTGCTGGGCATCGGCACGCTGGTGTCGTTGTATGCGCGTTACTACATGTCGCCGGAAGACCCGGTGCCGCGCTTTTTCGCGTTTTTCCTGGCCTTTATGGGCGCCATGCTCGGGCTGGTGGTCTCCGGGAACCTGATTCAGATCGTGTTTTTCTGGGAACTGACCAGCCTGTTCTCGTTCCTGCTGATCGGCTATTGGCACCACCGCGCCGATGCCAGGCGCGGCGCGTACATGGCGTTGATGGTCACCGGTGCCGGCGGCTTGTGCCTGCTGGCGGGCATGATGTTGCTGGGGCACATCGTCGGCAGCTATGACCTGGACCTGGTGCTGGCGGCGGGCGATCAGATTCGCACGCATGCCTTCTACCCGGTCATGCTGGCCCTGGTGCTGATCGGCGCGCTGAGCAAAAGCGCGCAGTTCCCGTTCCACTTCTGGCTGCCCCACGCGATGGCGGCGCCCACGCCGGTGTCGGCGTACCTGCATTCGGCAACGATGGTGAAGGCCGGCGTGTTCCTGCTGGCCCGCCTGTGGCCGTCGCTGTCGGGCAGCGAAGAATGGTTCTGGATCGTCGGCGTGCCGGCGCCCTCACCCTCCTCCTCGGCGCTTACTGCGCCATGTTCCAGAATGACCTCAAGGGCCTGCTGGCCTACTCCACCATCAGCCATCTCGGGCTGATCACCTTGTTGCTGGGCCTGAACAGCCCGCTGGCCGCCGTCGCGGCCGTGTTCCATATCCTCAACCACGCGACGTTCAAGGCCTCGCTGTTCATGGCCGCGGGCATCATTGACCACGAAAGCGGCACCCGTGACATCCGCAAACTCAGCGGCCTGGTGCGGTTGATCCCGTTCACCGCGACCCTGGCGATGGTGGCCAGTGCGTCCATGGCCGGCGTGCCGTTGCTCAATGGCTTCCTGTCCAAAGAGATGTTCTTCGCCGAGACCGTGTTTATCTCCGCAACCGCCTGGGTGGAATTCGCCCTGCCGTTGATCGCGACCATTGCCGGCACCTTCAGCGTGGCCTACGCCCTGCGCTTCACCGTCGACGTGTTCTTCGGGCCGCCTGCCACCGACCTGCCCCATACCCCACACGAACCACCGCGCTGGATGCGCGCTCCGGTGGAGCTGCTGGTGTTCACCTGTCTGCTGGTGGGGATCTTCCCGGCGCAGGTGGTCGGCTCCATCCTCGCGGCCGCCGCCTTGCCGGTGGTGGGCGGCGTACTGCCGGAGTACAGCCTGACGATCTGGCACGGCTGGAACGCACCGATGATCATGAGCCTGGTGGCCATGTCCGGCGGCGTGGTGCTGTACCTGCTGCTGCGCAAGCAGCTCAAGCGCGGGCGCTTCAAGTACCCGCCGGTCATCAGCTACTTCAACGGCAAGCGCGGCTTCGAACGCAGCCTGGTGGTAATGATGCGCGGCGTGCGCAGGATCGAAAAACACATCAGCACCAAGCGCCTGCAGACCCAGCTCTTTCTGCTGGTGCTGGTGGCGGTCATTGGCGGCATGCTCCCGATGCTCGACAGCGGCCTCACGTGGGGCGACCGGCCGAAGATCCCCGGCTCCGTCGTGTTCGTCACCCTGTGGGTGCTGGCGATCGCCTGTGCCCTGGGTGCCGCCTGGCAGGCCAAGTACCACCGGCTCGCGGCGCTGACGATGGTCAGGTGTGTGCGGGCTGATGACCTGCGTCACCTTCGTGTGGTTCTGCGCGCGACCTGGCGTTGACGCAACTGGTGGTCGAGGTGGTCACCAC
>JAFHKH010000689.1 GCA_016937595.1 Pseudomonas cedrina subsp. fulgida
CCGGCAGGCTGGCGAAGTTGCCCGCCGGGCCAATGGTTTCACCCAGGCCGGGGCCTACGCCGGACACGGTGCTGGCGGCGCCGGTCAACGCGGTCATCCAGTCCAGGCCCAGCAGCGACAGGGCCAGGGCGATGGCGCAGATGGTAATGGCAAAGAAAAACGAAAAGGTCAGGATCGAGCGCACGATCTCTTCGTCGAGGCGGTGGCCGTTGTACTTTTGCTTGATGACGCGCGCGGTGATCAGCTGATTCAAGTTGGCCTTGAGCAGGATATAGGCGACCTGGAAGCGGAAGATCTTGATCCCGCCCGCCGTGGAGCCCGAGCAGCCACCGATAAAGCCCAGGTAGAAGAACAGCATGAGTGAGAAGTTGCCCCACAGGCTGTAGTCCCCGAGTGCAAAACCCGTGGTGGTGACCACCGAAGTGACGTTCAAGGCCACATGCCGCAGGGCGTCCAGCCAATGCAGGTTGGTGGTCCACCAATACCAGGTGCCGAGTACCAGCCAGGTCACCAGCAATAAGCCCAGCAAGCCCTGTACCTGTTGATCCTTGATCAAGGCCTTGCGGTTGCCGCGCAACGTCGCCACGTACAGGGTGAACGGCAAGCTGCCGAGTATCATCACCACCACCGCGACCCAGTGCACCGCCGGCTGCTTCCAGTGCGCCAGGGACTCATCGGAGGTGGAGAAACCACCGGTGGAAATGGCCGACATCGCATGGTTGATCGCATCGAACAGGCCCATCCCCGCCCACCAGAACGCCAGGCTGCCGAGGATGGTAATGCCCACATAGGCCGCCACGATCAGCCGCGCCACCATGTGCGAGCGGGGCATGACCTTTTCCGAGCGGTCCGAGGATTCGGTCTGGAACAGGCGCATGCCACCAATGCGCAGCAGCGGCAGGATCGCCACCGCCATGCCGATAAAGCCGATGCCACCCAGCCAGTGCAACAGCGAACGCCACATCAGGATGCCCGGCGACATGGCATCCAGGCCGCTCAACACGGTGGAACCGGTGGCGGTGATGCCGGACATGCTTTCAAAAAACGAATCGGTGTAGCTGATGTGCTGGGTCAACAGAAACGGCAGCGCGGCAAAGATGCACACCACCACCCAGCTGGTGACGGTCAGCAGGTACATGTCCCGCGGGCGCAAGTGCACATGCTCGGGGCGACCGGGAATCACCAGGGCCAGGCCTGCGATAAAGGTGATCATGCTGGCCCACAGGAAAGAGGGCAGGTCGCTGGTGCGTTCGAAGATCACCAGGGTTGCCATGGGCACGACCATGGCGATCGCGAGGGTGATCAGGAAGATGCCGATGATGAAACCGATGATGCGTAGGGTCGGCAACGCCATGAAGTGAGCTCGGGTGTTGGGGGTGGCGCCATTCTACCTGCGGTTCAGGGCTTGTAAACCGGGGCGTCCGAGGCGACACATAACCCTGTGGGAGCGGGCT
>JAFHKH010000069.1 GCA_016937595.1 Pseudomonas cedrina subsp. fulgida
TATTCAGGACGAGACACAGGCACAAAAAAGGGCGACCGAAGTCGCCCTTTTCTATGGTCTGACAGAACTTAGTTCTGTTTTTCCATTTGTGCACGCAACAGGTCGCCCAGAGTGGTAGGACCAGCAGCGATGCTATCCGAAGGCTTGTCTTTCAAGCTTTGGATGGCTTCTTTCTCTTCAGCATCGTCTTTCGACTTGATGGAGAGCTGGATTACACGGCTCTTGCGGTCAACGCTGATGATCTTGGCTTCTACTTCCTGGCCTTCTTTCAGTACGTTGCGCGCGTCTTCAACGCGGTCACGGCTGATTTCGGAGGCTTTCAGCGTCGCTTCGATATCGTCGGCCAGGGTGATGATGGCGCCTTTAGCGTCAACTTCTTTCACGATGCCCTTAACGATTGCGCCTTTGTCGTTGTCCTGAACGTATTCAGAGAACGGGTCGCTTTCCAGTTGCTTGATACCCAGGGAGATACGCTCGCGCTCTGGGTCAACCGACAGGATAACCGTGTCCAGCTCGTCGCCCTTCTTGAAACGGCGAACAGCTTCTTCGCCCACTTCGTTCCAGGAGATGTCGGACAGGTGAACCAGGCCGTCGATGCCGCCGTCCAGACCAATGAAGATACCGAAATCGGTGATCGACTTGATGGTGCCGGAGATTTTATCGCCCTTGTTGAACTGGCCAGAGAAATCTTCCCATGGGTTAGATTTGCACTGCTTGATGCCCAGGGAGATACGACGACGCTCTTCGTCGATGTCCAGAACCATAACTTCCACTTCGTCGCCGACTTGTACGACTTTCGAAGGGTGGATGTTCTTGTTGGTCCAGTCCATTTCGGAAACGTGTACCAGGCCTTCAACGCCTTCTTCCAGCTCAGCGAAGCAGCCGTAGTCGGTCAGGTTGGTCACACGCGCGGTCACGCGGGTGCTTTCTGGGTAACGGGCTTTGATAGCGACCCATGGATCTTCACCCAGTTGCTTCAGGCCCAGGGAAACACGGTTGCGTTCGCGATCGTATTTCAGAACCTTGACATCGATCTCGTCGCCAACGTTGACGATTTCGGAAGGATGCTTGATACGCTTCCAAGCCATGTCGGTAATGTGCAGCAGGCCATCGACGCCACCCAGATCGACGAATGCGCCGTAATCGGTGAGGTTCTTGACGATACCTTTGACTTGTTGGCCTTCCTGCAGGGATTCCAGCAGAGCTTCACGCTCGGCGGAGTTCTCTGCTTCCAGGACGCTGCGACGGGAAACGACAACGTTGTTGCGCTTCTGGTCGAGCTTGATGACCTTGAATTCGAGTTCCTTGCCTTCCAGGTGCGTGGTGTCGCGCACAGGACGAACGTCGACCAAAGAACCTGGCAGGAACGCACGGATGCCGTTAACGTCGACAGTGAAGCCGCCTTTAACCTTACCGTTGATAACGCCCTTGACCACTTCTTCAGCTGCGAAGGCTGCTTCGAGAACAATCCAGCATTCAGCGCGCTTGGCTTTTTCACGGGACAGCTTGGTTTCACCGAAACCGTCTTCAACCGAGTCCAGAGCAACGTGAACTTCGTCACCGACATTGATTGTCAGATCACCAGCATCGTTGTAGAACTGTTCCAGCGGGATCAGAGCTTCAGACTTCAGACCAGCGTGAACGGTTACCCAGCGAGCTTGGTAATCGATATCAACGATAACACCGGTGATGATGGAGCCTGCCTGAAGGTTCAGGGTTTTTAGGCTTTCTTCAAAGAGTTCCGCAAAGCTTTCGCTCATTTTAATTCCTGTTGATAAGGGCGGAGAATACGCCCATCTCCACACCCCAGACGGTGTGGGTCAGTTTCAATTAAAAGAAGCACCACAGGACTATGACTGGTCCCCTGCGGCCTTCTTGGTCACCCGGCGATATCGCGAATGGCGATCTCGCTCATGATGCGTTCCAGCACCTGCTCGATGGACAACTCCGTGGAATCCAGCTGTATGGCATCGGCCGCCGGCTTGAGCGGGGCTACTGCGCGCTGGGTATCACGCTCATCGCGTGCACGGATCTCATCTAGCAGACTCGACAGACTAACACCATCGACTTTGCCCTTCAACTGCAAGTAGCGGCGACGCGCCCGCTCCTCGGCGCTGGCGGTGAGGAAAATCTTCAGCGGCGCCTCGGGAAACACCACGGTGCCCATGTCGCGGCCATCGGCCACCAGGCCCGGCGGCTCCTGGAATGCGCGCTGGCGCTGCAGCAAGGCGTCGCGCACCGCGGGCAACGCGGCGACTGGAAGCCCAGGAGCCCACCTGTTCGTTGCGCAGGTCATCGGTCACATCGTCCCCTTCCAGGATGATGCGCTGGGGATGACCTTCCGTCGCGCCAACGAACTGCACGTCGAGGTGCGCCGCCAGCAGCTTCAGGGACTCTTCGTTGGTCAGGTCGACGCCGTGGTTACGCGCGGCAAACGCGAGCAACCGGTACAGCGCGCCGGAATCCAGCAGGCACCAGCCCAGGCGCTTGGCCAGGATGCCGGCGATCGTGCCTTTGCCCGAGCCGCTTGGCCCGTCGATGGTAATCACCGGTGCTTTGATATTCACAATTGAGCCTCTTGGGCAACACGGATGCCGACGTGGGCACACAGTGTAAGAAAATTCGGAAAAGACGTAGCAACATTGGCACAGTCATGGATACGAATCGGCGCCGCAGCCCGTAGGGAAGCCACGCTGAACGCCATGGCGATCCGGTGATCGCCCTGGGCATGCACGTCACCACCGCCCATCGGGCCACCGTCAATGATAATCCCATCGGGTGTCGGTTCGCACTTGACCCCCAATGCCAGCAGACCATCGGCCATCACCTGGATACGGTCGGACTCCTTCACGCGCAGCTCTTGAGCCCCGCGCAAGACGGTCCGGCCTTCGGCACAGGCCGCCGCGACGAACAGCACCGGGAACTCATCGATGGCCAGCGGCACCAGCGCCTCGGGAATCTCGATACCCTTTAGCGCCGCCGCGCGCACGCGCAGGTCTGCCACGGGCTCGCCGCCGACTTCGCGTGGGTTTTCCAGGCTGATATCCGCGCCCATCAGCCGCAGGATGTCGATCACCCCGGTTCGCGTCGGATTGACGCCCACGTGCTCCAGCAACAGCTCGGAACCCTCGGCAATCGACGCCGCCACCAGGAAGAACGCCGCCGAGGAAATATCCCCCGGCACTTCTATATGAGTCGCCTTCAAGACATGGCCCGACGCCAGGGAAGCCGTCGCGCCTTCTACCCCCACCGGATACCCGAAACCGCGCAGCAGGCGCTCGGTATGGTCGCGGGTCGGAGCAGGCTCGGTCACCGATGTCTTGCCCTCGGCGTAGAGCCCCGCCAGCAACAGGCTGGATTTGACCTGGGCGCTGGCCATCGGCATCGCGTAAGCCAGACCTTTCAACGCCTGGCCACCACGGATGGTCAACGGCGGACGCCCGTCCGGCCCGGTCTCGATGACCGCACCCATGTCCCGCAGCGGCTTGGCCACGCGATTCATCGGGCGCTTGGACAAGGAGGCGTCGCCGGTCAACACGCTGTCAAAACCCTGTGCCGCCAGCAGGCCGGACAGCAGGCGCATGGAAGTGCCGGAATTACCCAGGTAAATCGGCCCCGGCGCTGCCTTCAAGCCATGCAACCCGACGCCATGGATGGTCACGCGCCCATGGTGCGGGCCTTCAATCACCACGCCCATGTCGCGGAACGCCTGCAAGGTGGCCAGGGCGTCTTCGCCTTCGAGGAAACCTTCGACTTCGGTGACGCCCTCGGCCAGCGAACCGAGCATGATCGACCGATGGGAGATCGACTTGTCGCCCGGCACCCGGATGCGCCCGCTCAAGCGCCGCCCGGGTTGGCGAGGAAGGTCAGGTCATCGGCGCTCACAGCGGTTTCCATGTAGGCCCGGCGTGCCAGGATCTTGCTGAAATGTTCACGCGCCACCCGCGCTCGGGTGAATACGCCCAATAATTGATGGCCATCTCCGGCATCGACCGCATCGCGCAAGGCGTCGAGGTCGCTGCGGAAGGTGTCCAGGGTGCGCAACACCGCTTCGCGGTTGGCGAGGAAGATGTCGTGCCACATCACCGGGTCGCTGCCGGCAATCCGTGTGAAATCACGGAAGCCACCGGCGGCATAGCGGAAAATCTCCAGGTTCTCGTTGCGCTTGGCCAACGAGTCCACCAAGCCAAACGCCAGCAAATGCGGCAGGTGGCTGGTCGCCGCCAATACTTCGTCATGGCGTTCGACCTGCATGTGCTCGACATCCGCACCCAGTTCACGCCACAGGCGATCCACTACCGCCAGCGCGGCCGGGTCGGTTTGCGCCAGCGGCGTGAGGATGACTTTATGGCGGCGGAACAGTTGCGCATTGGACGCCTCTACCCCGCTCTGCTCGGAACCGGCAATCGGATGGCCCGGCACGAACCGCGCCGGCATGCCGCCAAAAGCCCGTTGCGCCGCACGCACCACATTGCCCTTGGCACTGCCGACATCCGTGAGGACGCCTGGCCGAGGTCCAGGCCGGCCAGTACGGCGAGCAATTTCTCCATGGCCAGGATCGGCACCGCGAGCTGGATGACGTCGGCGCCCTGACATGCGAGCGCCAGGTCCGCTTCACAGCGGTCCACCACGCCCAGCTCAACCGCCAGCGCGCGCGAGCGCGGGTCCAGGTCCACGCCGACCACTTCGCCGCACAGCCCGCTCGCGCGCAGGCCTTGGCAAAGGAGCCGCCGATCAGCCCCAGGCCGACCACCACCAGGCGACCGATCATAGGCACAGCAGGTTGCAATGCGGTGACATCAACCACGAGCCAGAACCTTGGCCAGCGCCTCCAGGAAGCGGCTGTTTTCACCCGGCAAGCCGATGGTGATGCGCAGGTGGTTGGGCATGCCGTAGTTGGCCACCGGGCGCACGATCACGCCTTCGCGCAGCAGCCCCTGGAATACCGGGGCGGCCACCTGGCCCAGGTCGACGCAGATGAAGTTGCCCTTGGACGGAATCCAGCCCAGACCCAACGCACGGAAGCCTTCCTGCAACTGCAGCATGCCGCTTTCGTTGATGCGGCGGCCTTCTTCCAGGTACTCGGCATCCTTCACCGCCGCACAGGCCGCCGCGAGGGCCAGGCTGTTGACGTTGAAGGGTTGGCGCACGCGGTTCAGCACATCGGCGACGATGGCGGTGGACAGGCCGTAGCCGACCCGCAGCGAGGCCAGGCCGTAAGCCTTGGAAAAGGTGCGCGAGACCAGCAGGTTAGGGTAAGCCGCCAGGAAATCCAGGCCGTCGGGCAGGTCGCTGCCTTCGGCGTACTCGATGTAGGCTTCGTCCAGCACCACCAGCACGTGCTCCGGCACGTCCTGCAGGAAGTCGTGCAGCGCTTGCGCGTCGAACCAGGTACCAGTCGGGTTGTTCGGGTTGGCGATGAACACCACACGGGTCTGTGCGTCGATGGCCGCCAGCATCGCCGGCAGGTCGTGACCCCACTCCTTCGCCGGGATGATGCGCGCATCGGCGCCGACGGCCTGGGTCACGATCGGATAGACCGCAAACGCGTGTTCGCTGAACACCGCGTTCAGGCCCGGCGCCAGGTAGGCACGGCCGACCAGCTCAAGGATGTCGTTGGAACCGTTGCCCAGGGTCACCTGGTTCAGCTCGACCCGGCACTTTTGCGCCAGCAGCGACTTGAGCGCAAAGCCGTTGCCATCGGGGTAGCGCGTCAGCTCGGCCAGCTCCTCATGAATCGCCGCCAATACTTTAGGGCTCGGGCCCAGCGGGTTCTCGTTACTCGCCAGCTTGACGATCTTCGCCGGATCCAGATTCAACTCACGCGCCAGCTCGTCCACAGGCTTGCCCGGAACGTAAGGCGACAGTTGTTGCACGCCCGGCTGCGCCAGGGCGAGGAAGTTGCCACTCATGTTAAAGCCTCACAAAACCGCTTTCGGGTAAGAGCCCAGCACCTTGAGTGCCACCGCTTCCTGACTGATTTTCTCGAGCACGCCCTTGACCAGCGGGTCGCGGTGATGGCCGATGAAGTCGATAAAGAACACGTAGGTCCATTTACCGCTGCGCGAAGGACGCGTCTCGATGCGCGTCAGGTCAATCCCGTTGTCGTGGAACGGCACCAGCAGCTCATGCAGCGCGCCGGGCTTGTTGCTCATGGAGACGATGATCGAAGTCTTGTCGTCGCCGGTCGGCGGGACTTCCTGGCTGCCGATCATCAAAAAACGCGTGGAGTTGTCCGGGCGATCCTCGATTTTCTCGGCCAGGCGCGTCAGGCCATACAAACCCGCCGCCATGTCACCGGCGATCGCCGCCGAATTCCACTCACCCTTGACCCGTTTGGCCGCCTCGGCGTTGCTGGACACCGCCACGCGCTCGACATTCGGGTAATGCGCGTCCAGCCACTTGCGGCACTGGGCCAGTGACTGCGCGTGGGAGTAGATGCGGCTGATGCTGTCGGTCTTGGTGTTCTCGCCCACCAGCAGGTGGTGGTGGATACGCAGCTCGACCTCGCCACAGATCACCATGTCGTGTTCGAGGAAGCTGTCCAGCGTGTGGTTGACCGCGCCTTCGGTGGAGTTTTCCACCGGCACCACGCCAAAATTCACAGCGCCGGCGGCCACTTCACGGAACACTTCGTCGATGGCGGCCATCGGCTTGCTGATCACCGCGTGGCCGAAGTGCTTCATGGCCGCCGCCTGGGTGAAGGTGCCTTCAGGGCCGAGGTACGCCACTTTCAGCGGCTGCTCCAGGGCCAGGCACGAGGACATGATTTCACGGAACAACCGCGCCATCTCTTCGTTGCCCAGCGGGCCCTTGTTGCGCTCCATCACGCGCTTGAGCACCTGGGCTTCACGCTCGGGACGGTAGAACACTGGCACTTCGCCTTCGGCCAGGGACGCCATTTTGACGCGTGCCACTTCCTGGGCGCACCGCGCGCGCTCACTGATCAGCTCCAGGACTTTCTCGTCCAGGCTGTCGATGCGTACGCGCAGGGCCTTGAGTTCTTGTTCAGACATTAGCCATGTTCCTTTTCGAACGCTGCCATGTAGTCCACCAGCGCGTTGATCGCGTTGATATCGACAGCGTTGTAGATGGAGGCGCGCATGCCACCGACCGAACGGTGACCCTTGAGGTTCAGCAGGCCGCGCTCGTCGGCGCCGGCCAGGAATGGCTTGTCGAGGCGGTCATCGGCCAGGCGGAATGGCACGTTCATCCACGAGCGGTCGCTGAGGTTGATCGGGTTGCTGTACAGGCCGCTGGCGTCAATGAAGTCGTACAGGGTGCGCTTCTTCACTTCGTTGAGCTTGCCCATGGCGGCGACACCGCCCTGCTCTTTCAGCCATTCGAACACCAGGCCGGAGAGGTACCAGGCGAACGCCGGCGGGGTGTTGTACATCGAGCCGTTATCGGCTGCGACCTTGTAGTTGAGCATGGTCGGGCACAGCGAACGGGCGCGGCCGAGCAGGTCTTCACGGATGATGTTGACCAGGATGCCGCTCGGGCCGATGTTCTTCTGCGCGCCGGCGTAGATCATGCCGTACTTGGACACGTCGATCGGGCGCGAGAGGATGTCCGAGGACATGTCGCATACCAGCGGCACGTCGCCCACTTGCGGCACCCAGTCGAATTGCAGGCCGCCGATGGTTTCGTTGGCGACGTAGTGCACGTAGGCCGCGTCCTTGGACAGCGTCCACTCGTTCTGACCGGGAATGGCGAAGTAGTCGTAGGGCTTGGCGGTGCCGGCCACATTGACATGACCGTAGCGCGAGGCCTCTTCGATGGCCTTCTGCCCCCAGATACCGGTGTCGATATAGTCGGCCGTGCCGCCTTCGGGCAGCAGGTTCAGCGGGATCTGCGCGAACTGCTGGCTGGCGCCGCCCTGCAGGAACAGCACCTTGTAGTGGGAGGGGATGTCCAGCAAGTCGCGCAGGTCCTGCTCGGCCTTGGTGGCGATCGACACGAACTCATCGCTGCGATGGCTCATTTCCATCACGGAGAGGCCTTTTCCATGCCAGTCGAGGAGTTCACCCTGCGCGCGCTGCAGGACTGCTTCAGGAAGCGCCGCGGGACCGGCACAGAAGTTATAGGCTCTCTTGCTCACATCCAATCTCACTTTGATTTGGTGGGGCTGCAATCATGTTCCACATCACCCTTTCGCTGGAGCGAACCCTTGTGGGAGCTGGCTTGCCTGCGATGCAGGCACCTCGGTCTATCCGTTGCACCGAGGTGATGCTATCGCAGCGGTGCGACGACTCGACAAGCCAGCTCCCACATAAGCCCGCTCCCACA
>JAFHKH010000690.1 GCA_016937595.1 Pseudomonas cedrina subsp. fulgida
CAGTCACACTCTGAACTCTTTTTCGCGCTGGGCATCTTTGTAGCTGATTGGCTCGACGCAATCCAGTGGTGGCGGATTATGCCCCAGCAGTGGTTTATAGGGTGAGTCGTCAAATTCCATCGAGATTGGTCAGGAGAAACACCATGCAAGCAGCACAAGGTTACCGCTGGGGCTTGAAAGCCGCGGCTTTGCTATTGATCAGCACAGTGCTGAGCGGTTGCGGCATCAATAATATTCCGACCCTGGATGAACAGGCCAAGCGCCTGGGGCCAGGTGCAGAACCAGTACCAGCGCCGCGCCGACCTGATTCCCAACCTGGTGGAAGTGGTCAAGGGCTATGCCGCCCATGAGCAGGACACCCTCACCGCCGTGATCGAAGCGCGGGCCAAGGCCACCTCGATCCAGGTGGATGCCAGCACCCTCGACAACCCGGAAAAACTCAAGCAGTTCCAGCAAGCCCAGGACGGCTTGAGCGGTGCGCTCAGCCGCTTGATGGTGGTGTCCGAGCGCTACCCGGACCTGAAGGCCAACCAGAATTTCCTGGCCCTGCAATCGCAGCTTGAAGGCACCGAAAACCGTATCGCCGTGGCCCGCCGCGACTTTATCCAGGCGGTGCAGGCCTACAACACCGAAATCCGTACCTTCCCCGGTCGTCTGTGGCACAGCGTGATGTACAGCGACTTGCCGGTCCGCGCCACATTTGAAGCCACCAGTGCCGATGCCGATAAAGCGCCGCAAGTGAAGTTCAAATAAGCCTGCATTGAGGTGTCGATGCGTTTATTAAGGATAGGCCTGGCGCTGTGGCTGCTGGCCTGCGTGGGCGTGGCCCAGGCGGCGCTGGCCTTCCCGGCGCTGACCGGACGGGTGGTGGATAACGCCCGGATGCTGGACGAGGCCACGCGCCAATGGCTGACGCAACAGTTGCAGGCGCTGGAGCAGACTTCCGGCGACCAGATCGTGGTGGTCACCGTGCCCGATCTGCAAGGCGTACCGATTGAGGACTTCGGTTATCAATTGGGCCGCCACTGGGGTATCGGCCAGAAGGGCAAGGACAACGGCGCGCTGTTGATCGTCGCTCGCGAAGAGCGCACGTTGCGCATCGAAGTCGGCTACGGCCTGGAAGGCGTGCTCACCGATGCGCAGTCGTGGGTGATCATCAACCAGGTGATCGCTCCCAAGTTCAAGGCCGGCAATTTCAGCCAGGGCATCAGCGACGGCGTGGCGGCGATGGTACAAGTGGTCGGCGGCGAGCCGCTGGCCGTGCCGGCCCATGTCGCGGATGCCCACTTTGCCAAGGATAATCCGGGGCTTTCCATTGGCCTGTTTATCCTGTTGATCGGCGTGTTGTGGCTGTGCAATCGCATGGGGCTGCCGGTCGGCGCGATCCTGCTGGCGATTCTCAGCAGCAGCGGGCGCGGCGA
>JAFHKH010000691.1 GCA_016937595.1 Pseudomonas cedrina subsp. fulgida
CCACGCTCCGCGTGGGAATGCATCCCGTGACGCTCTGCGTCACCTGTACATTTTGGCGGACGCGGAGCGTCCAGGGAGGCATTCCCACGCAGAGCGTGGGAACGATCAAGCCACACACAATGACCGCCTTCAGCCTGGCAGATCGGCGAGCCCCAAATGTTCACGCAGCGTCGACCCTTCATAAGCCGTGCGGAACAACCCCTTGCGCTGCAAATGCGGAATCACGCTCTCGACAAACTCGGTGAACGACCCCGGCAGGTACGCCGGCGAAATCACGAACCCATCGCAACCGCCCTGTTCGAACAGCTCGGCCAACTGGTCGGCCACCTGCGCTCCGGTACCCACTAGCTGCGGCACGCGCACGCTGCTGGCGAAAATGCGCCCGAGTTGTTCGAGGGTGGTTTCGGGGCCTTGCATCAGCAGCTTTTCAGCGGCGGCCGCGTGGATCAGCGGCGACTCGGCGACCTCGGCCAACGTCGCGGAAAGTGCGAATGGCGACAAGTCGACATTCAACTGCGACGCCAACGTCACCAGTCCCAATTCCGGCCGCGCCAGCGCGTTGTGGCGGTCGCGCTTGGCGCGGGCTTCGGCCTCGCTGCCGCCAATAAACGGCATCACCGCCGTGAGCACTTTGCAGCTGTCGGCGTCGCGGCCTTGCTGCTCCACCTGCGTGCGGACGTCATCGCGAAACGCGCGCATCGCCACCAAGTGCGGGTGGATGGTAAAAATCGCCTCGGCCCAGCGCGCGCCGAAGCGCCGGCCACGTCCGGAAGATCCGGCCTGGATCAGCACCGGCCGGCCCTGGGGCGTGCGCGGAATATTCAGCGGCCCTTCGACCTTGAACCATTCGCCTTGATGCTGCACCGAACGTATCAACCCGGGATCGGCCAGCACCCCGCTTTCGCGATCCAGCTTCAGCGCGTCCTTGTCCCAACTGTTCCAGAGTTTGAGCGCGACTTCGACGAACTCGTCCGCACGGTCGTAACGCAAGTCGTGTTCAAGGTGCTTGTCCTTGCCGAACAGGCGCCCCTCGCTGTCGTTCATCGAGGTGACGATATTCCACGCCGCACGGCCCTTGGACAGGTGATCGAGGGTGGCGAATTCGCGGGCGATATGCGCCGGTTCGTAATAGGTGGTGGAACGGGTGGCACCCAGGCCCAGCTTGCGGGTCTTGCCGACCAGATACGAGAGAATCGGCAACGGGTCCAGGCGCGTGGCGTCCTGGCGCCGTAGCGCAGGGCGAACTCGCGGGAGCCGCCCATCTGGTCACCCACGGCCAGGCGGTCGGCGAAGAACAGGAAGTCGAAGAGCCCCTCCTCCACCACCTTGGCCACCCGTTCGTAGTACTCGGGGTCGAGGTAATTGCCGAGGGTTTGCGGGTGGCGCCACACTGCATGGCTGTGCACCACCGGACCACTCAAGAGGAAGGCGGATAAATGGATCTGGCGGCTCATGGTTTGGGTGTCCATACGTTGATTTTGAACGTCATCAAAGGCCTTGGCGTGAGAGGAATGGGGAAGCTCCGCTTATGCCAAATAATCGTGTAAGACCTGATTGAAAAGTCAATTCGATTATATAAATAAGGAACGATTATGAAAGGACCCTGTAATTCTATGGTTATGCTCGATTCGTCGGACGCCAAAGAAGCGCCTTACACTCAGATAGAAAGTATTTAACCAATAGTTTTAGGATTTAAGCTTAGGGGGATGGAAGCTGGGTTTGCAGGTAGCGTTGATGTTGAATCCCCGCGCTGGAGATGTGATCGCAGGAACGGGCGGTAAAAAATCGCGCTCTTGATGATTTATCCAAAAAACGAACAGCAAGACCTGACAAACGATGAACGCAAAGCACTGAAAGCCGTCATCGAACACTGGAGATAACCATGAGCAAATTCTTTGATGAGCTGATGGAAAGCGTGCAACAGATGGACGAAATCGTCCGAGGCGAGCGTCAGCCCTCTCGCCAATTCATTGTTGACGCGCTTCAAGTCAAAAAAATCCGTAAGGCAACAGGCCTGACTCAAGCCAAATTCGCTGCAATGATCGACGTTCAAATTTGAAGATCGAGCCCATCATGTCCGTTCGCTGTTCCCTCGCCGCAGGCTGGGATAAATCCGCTGGCTGGCATACCGCTTTCGCAGGCAAGC
>JAFHKH010000692.1 GCA_016937595.1 Pseudomonas cedrina subsp. fulgida
TAGACCGACCGAGGTCAGGCCGTTGACCAGTTGCTGCAGGAAAATACCATCCATAACGCAATCTCACGCGGTGAGCACCTGCACACCGGAGGGTGTGCGGCGCTTCTGGAGGAAAAGACAGATCTCGATCACAACACAGCGCCCCTGTGGGAGCGGGCTTGCTCGCGAAAGCGGTGTGTCAGTCACTGAATGTGTTTTTGACACACCGCCTTCGCGAGCAAGCCCGCTCCCACATTGGGTTATGGGGTGCCAGTGTTTACTTCTGTTTTTCCAACTGGTGGTATTTGCCGTCCTTGTCCCACTGGTAAACCACGTAGTCGGAGACTTTCAGGTCGCCCTTGGCATCCCAGGTTTTCTCGCCCATCACGGTTTTGACCGGGTGAGCCTTGAGCCATTTGGACGCGTCTTCGCCCTTGTTGGACTTGGCGCCGTTGAAACCGGCGGCCAGCGCCTGCAGCGAAGCATAGGCGTACAGGGTGTAGCCTTCAGGCTCGTAGCCGGCCTTGCGGAACTCTTCCACCACGGCCTTGCTGTCGGGCAGCAGGCGCGGGTCGGCGCCGAAGGTCATGTACACGCCATCGACATACTGTTTGCCGCCAGCGGTGGCGACCAGTTCATCGGTGACCACGCCGTCATCGGACATGAACTTGACGTCCTTGAGGCCGGCTTCGCGGATCTGGCGAACCAGTGGACCGGCTTCCGGATGCAGGCCGCCGAAGTACACCACGTCAGCACCGGTGGAGCGGATCTTGGTGACCAGGGCGCTGAAGTCTTTCTCGCCACGGGTCAGGCCTTCTTCCAGCACCGGCTTGACGCCGCGCTTGGTCAACTGGGCAGCCGTGGCGTCGGCCAGGCCTTTGCCGTAGGTGTCCTTGTCGTTGATGACCGCGACTTTCTTGCCCTTGAGCACGTCGACGATGTAGTCGCCGGCGACGATGCCTTGCTGGTCGTCACGCCCGCACATACGGAACATGGCACCCAGGCCGCGTTCGGTCACTTGCGGGTTGGTGGAGCCTGGAGTGATCGCGATGATGCCCGCTTCGTCATACACCTCGGACGCCGGAATGGTGTTGGACGAGCAGAAGTGCCCGACCACGCCGATCACCTTGTCCTGGTCCGCGAGGCGGTTGGCCACGGCCACGGCTTGCTTGGGTTCGCAGGCGTCGTCACCGGCCACCAGCACGATTTTTTCGCCGTTGATGCCGCCGGCCTTGTTGATCACCTCGGCCGCCGCCTGGGCACCCTTCATGTACTGCTCACCGAACGACGCGTTGGCGCCGGTCATCGGCCCCGCTACGCCGATCTTCACATCAGCTTGAACAAACGTAGAAACACCCAGCGCCGCTGCAACGGCGAGGGCCAGAAAACCTTTCTTGTAAAACGTCTGGGACATGAGTGGTGCTCCGATATTTTTGATTTTTGGCACGACGACTTGCGTTCAAACTTTCACGGAAAGCTCAGAGCAAGGCGCGTGCCATTACGTTTTTATTCTTCAAAAAGACACGGTGTCATTGTTATTACAGGTGTTTCGGCTCCGCTTGCCAGGACGTGCAACCCGCTGACACTAGAAGGTGCAACCAATGGACAAAAACAGTACAACCCGGACAGGTCGCACCCGCAACCAAACGAATAAACGACAGTTCCTACAGCTGTAACAGCATGCGTAACGGAACTGCACATTTACAGTGCGAGATTGCTACGACTTGCACCAATACAGATTAGTAGCTCGCTAAGAAAATGCAGCCTTTTGAGCGGTATTTCGCTGATCAAATCACGATCCTCAGGCATTGGCCCGCGTGGTACAGCGAAAAACCAGCCTCATAAAGGCAACTGCGCAAGCCCACTGCCGCCAGTGGTTGCATCGGCGCGAAAGGAATCGGCAACGCCTGGAGATTCTGGTGACACAGGTAGTCGGCAAACGCCTTGCCGACCACACTGCCGGTGGTCACGCCGCGCCCGTTATAACCGGTGACTGCCACCAGGCCAGGCGCCGGCTCGAACAACCGCATCAGGTGATCCGGGGTGAAGGCGATGCAGCCGGTCCAGGTGAATTCCCATTGCACCGATTTGAGGTACGGGAAGTAATGCTGCTGCACCCGATCGGCCCACGCCTTGAGGAACCAGGCCGGTTTCTGGTTGCCGTTGCCCAGGCTGCCAAGCAACAGCCGGCCATCGGCATCGCGGCGGATGCTGCTCAGCACCTGGCGCGTGTCCCATGAGCCTTGGCCGCCGGGGAGGATCTGCCGGGCGGCATCGTCCGTCAGCGGGGCCGACGCGACCTGATAGTAATAACCGGGGAAAAAATTGCGCCGCAGCGCGGTCCACTCGCCTTCGGTGTAGGCGTTGGAAGCGATCACCACCTGTGCAGCCTGCACCGAGCCGTTGGCGGTTTGCACGGACCACTGCTGGCCCTGGCGTTCCAATTGCGTCACTGGCGAATGGTCGAACAGTTGCCCGCCCAACCCCAGTGCCGCATTGGCCAGGCCACTGGTGTAGGCCATCGGGTTCAAGGTGCCGGCGCGCCGGTCCAGCAAGGCGGCGGAAATTTTTCCAGTACCGGTGGCTTGCTCGCAGGCCTGGCCGGTGAGCAGCTCCACCGGCGCGCCACGGCGCTTCCATTGTTCCTCGCGACTGCGCAAATCCGCTTCGCCACGGGCGTTGTGCGCCATGTGCAAGGTGCCCTCGCGGCGCAATTGGCAATCGATGTTGTATTTGTCGACCAGGCTGAACACCAATGCCGGTGCCGCGCCCAACATGCGGTTGAGCTGGCTGCCCACCGCCTCGCCGAAACCGGCTTCGATGTCGTCCGGCGGGATCCACAGGCCGGCGTTGACCAGCCCGACGTTGCGCCCCGAACCGCCATGGCCGGTGCGGTGGGCTTCCGCACGGCGACGCTTTTGCCTTGTTCCAGCAAGTGAATGGCCGCCGACAAACCGGTGATCCCGGCGCCTACCACGCATACATCCACCTTGACCTCGCCCTTGAGCGCGGCGCGATCCGGTCGGCCTGGGGTGAGGTGTTCCCATAGACATGTTTCGCGTAAAGACATTGCCAGACTCCGGGATGAATTCACCACCGCTCGTTCCCGCGCTCTGCGTGGGA
>JAFHKH010000693.1 GCA_016937595.1 Pseudomonas cedrina subsp. fulgida
TGAGTAACGGCGTGGCGCTGCTGCAAGCCTTGGTCATCGCCCGACAGGTCTGCACCAACCGCGCCCTGCAGGCACAGGTTGCCCAGGCTGCCGAATCCGTCAAGGGCGGCGGCACCCTGGCCAGTGCCTTCGGTGCCCAGCCGCTGCTGCCTGACCTGGCCCTGCAAATGATTGAAGTCGGCGAACAGGCCGGCGAACTCGACAGCATGCTGCTCAAGGTCGCCGACGTGTTCGACGTCGAAGCCAAACGCGGCATCGACCGCCTGCTCGCCGCATTGGTGCCGTCCCTGACCGTGTTGATGGCGGTGCTGGTGGCGGTGATCATGCTGGCGATCATGCTGCCGTTGATGAGCCTGACCAGCAATATATGAACCCTCAAGGATCCACACCCATGCGCCATACCCGATTCAAGCACGCCCGCCGCCAGGGCGGTTTTACCCTGTTGGAAATGCTCGCGGTGATCGTACTGCTGGGCATCGTCGCAACCATCGTGGTGCGTCAGGTCGGCGGCAACGTGGACAAGGGCAAATACGGCGCGGGCAAGGCGCAATTGGCCAGCCTGAGCATGAAAATCGAAAGCTACGGGCTGGACGTGGGCTCGCCGCCCAAGACCCTGCAGCAACTGGTCGACAAGCCCGGCAACAGCGCTGGCTGGCCGGCCCGTACGCCAAGCCGTCCGACCTCAAGGACCCGTTCGGCCATGCCTTTGGCTATCGCTTCCCCGGTGAACACGGCGCCTTTGACCTGATCTTCTACGGTCAGGACGGCCAGCCCGGTGGCGAAGGCTACAGCGCCGACCTGGGCAACTGGGAATAACCGGCGAGCATGCTCAGCCCCCAACGCGGCTTTACCTTGCTGGAAATGCTGGTGGTGATCGTCTTGATCAGCATCGCGGCCGGGTTGGTGGGGTTTGGTCTGCAACAAGGCTTGCGTACCGCGAAAGAGCGCCAGGCCGTCGGGCAGATGGTCGAAGCACTGCGCAGCACGCGGGCACGGGCGATTGTCAGCGGCCGCAGCGAAAAAACCCTGTTTGACATGCGTGCGCGCAGCTTCCAGGCGCCGGGTCGGCCGTTGAGACACTGGCCGGCCGGCCTGCAAGTGACCCTGCACACCGCCGAGCAGGCAGGCGCTGCGGTTGAGTTTTACGCCGATGGCAGTTCCACCGGCGGCAACCTGCTGCTGACCAATGGCAGCCGGCGTTGGCGCATCGATATCGGTTGGCTGACCGGCAGCGTACAGTCCAAGGCGCTGCCATGAGACGCCAAGGCGGTTTCACGCTGCTGGAGATGCTCGCCGCGCTGACGCTCATGGCGATCTGCAGCAGCGTGTTGCTGGTCGCTTTCGGCCAAAGCGCGCGCTCGCTGTTGCAGGTGGCCCACAGCGACCGGCTGAGTCATGCCGCCGTCAGCGTGATGGATCAGGAAGCGGCAGGGCCTCTGGCGGCGGGTGTGCGCAGCGGGCAGTTGGACGGCATCGACTGGCAACTGCGCATCGCCCTGCAACCCACGCGTATCGGTCAGCCACACCTGTTTCGCCTGGACCTGAGCGTCAGCGAAGGCCCGCGCCACGCCAGTTTCAGTACCTTGAAGCTGCGCGCGGCCAGTGACAGGACAGGGCCATGAGACACCGTCAGCAGGGCTTCACCTTGCTCGAGATCATGATCGTGCTCAGTTTGCTGGGGGTACTGCTGGCGCTGGTCGGGGGCGCGTTGCTGGGCGCCAATCGCGCGGTGCTCAAGGCGCAGCGCTACACGGTCAGCCTGGATGAAATGCGCGCCGCGCAACGGTTTTTGCGCACCTCCATCAGTGAGGCGTTGCCCCTGGATGTCACCGAGGACGACAGCCAGACTGATGGGTTTTTCGCCGGCAGCGCGCAGCGCATGCAGTTTGTCGCGACCTTGCCAGGGGGGCTCGGCGGCGGCATTCAGCGCTTCACCCTGGGCGTTGACCGGCGCCGAGGCGCCACGCGATTTGCAGGTGGCGTTCGCGCGCTTTGAGCCCGAGGCGCAGGTCAGCGTGCCGGCCTCGCGCAGTCAACCGCAGGTACTGCTCAAGG
>JAFHKH010000694.1 GCA_016937595.1 Pseudomonas cedrina subsp. fulgida
TGGTTACTTTTGGGGCTCTTTTCCAAAAGTGACCGCCGTAAGGGCGGAACCCATAGCCGCCCTGACCGCAGCAACGGATATGTACTCGGTCACCCCCAACGACATGGTCGGCCCGAAGGCCGCCACGGACACCAACAAAGATGTGTAGATACCCCCCGCGTTGTGCGCGCTTCGCACCCCAACGCGGGCGGTGCGACAATTCGACAAGCCCGCTCGCCACAGAGGTCCAGTTTGCTACGCGACAGCGCCAGGTCGAAGACTTAGTGGGAACTCCCACATTTATGACTGGGATCAACATAAAAAACCGCTCCCAGTCTGGTCCGACCCTCAAGGCTGCCAGGTGACTTTCTCGCCGCTGAGCTTGCGGTCCAGAAACGTCGCCGCGCTGATCAGCGCCAAGTGGCTCAAGGCCTGGGGCGTGTTGCCCAGGTGGCGGGCCTGGTTGTCGAACTCTTCGGCATACAAACCCAGCGGGTTGGCATAGCGCAGCAGTTGCTCGAACTCCAGGTGTGCCTTTTCCACTTGACCGGCGCGCGCCAGGCATTCGACGTACCAGAACGAGCAGGCCGTAAAGGCGCCTTCGGTGCCTTGCAGGCCGTCGATCTGGCTGTCGTCGTTGCGGTAGCGATAGACCATGCCGTCGCGCACCAGGCTTTTCTGGATCGCTTCCAGGGTCGACAGCCAGCGTGGATCGGTCGCCGCGACGAAGCGCACCAACGGCATCAGCAACATCGAGCCGTCGAGCGCGGTGCTGCCGATATGCTGCACGAAATGCCCGCGTTCTTCATTCCAGAAGTTGCTCCAGATGTCGGCGTAGATCGCCTGGCGGGTCTGGTCCCAGCGCGCGAACGGCGCCGGCAACGAGCGCTTGGACGCCAAGCGGATGGCGCGGTCCAGCGCGACCCAGCACATCAGGCGCGAATGCAGAAAGTGGTGCTGCTCGCCGCGCATTTCCCAGATGCCCACATCCTCGGTATTCCAGATTTCACAGACCTGATCGACGACTTCCACGGTGTGTTTCCAGCCTTCGTGGGAGATGGCTTCGCCGTACTTGTTGACCAGGTAAACCGCGTCCATCAGCTCGCCGTAGATGTCCAGCTGGATCTGGTCGAATGCCTCATTGCCGATGCGTACCGGCTTGGCGCCACCATGGCCCTTGAAGTGCTCAAGCTCGGCTTCGGGCAATTGCTGGCGACCGTCGATGCCGTACAGGATATTGATCCGGGTCGGCTGGCCGCAGCAATCACTCACGCGGCCCCTGAGCCAGCGCATGTAGCTGTTGGCTTCCTCGACAAAACCCAGGCGCATGAAGGCGTAGACGGTGAACGAGGCGTCGCGGATCCAGGTGTAGCGGTAATCCCAGTTGCGTTCGCCGCCGGGCGTCTCGGGCAAACCAAAGGTGGCGGCGGCGATGATCGCGCCATGTTTGCGCGAGGTCAGCAGTTTCAGCGCGAGGGCCGAACGGTTGACCATTTCTCGCCAGCGCCCGCGGTAGTTCGATTGGGCGATCCAGCCGCGCCAGAACTTCACGGTGTGGGCCAGCGCCAGGTCGGTGCAGCCGCTGTCCACGCGCTGATCGTCCTGGCCGCCCAGGACGAACTCGGCACCTTCTTCCTGGTTCAGGGTAAAACTCGCCACGCCCGCGCCGTCTTTGACCTGCAACGGGTGACTGCCAGAGAGGCGAAGGCCAGGCTGGCCTTCGGCACTGAAGCACACCGTGCCGTTGTCGAGGCTGGCGTGGGTAGGCGCGCGCGCATAGTCATGGCGCACCGCGCAGCGCAGATGAAACTGGGCCTTGCCGCTGACGACCCGCACCCTGCGGATCAACAGGGGCAAATCATCGATTTCCTCACTGACGGCCAGCAGGTCAGTGATCTCCACCACGGCCTCGTCGCTGAGCCAGCGGGTTTGCAACACATTGGTGTCGGGCAGGTAGATCTGCTCGCGGCGCGCGTTGGGCAGGTCCGGGGTGAGTTGGAAAATGCCGGCCTCAGGGGTGTCCAGCAACGAACAGAAGATCGACGGGCTGTCGAATTCAGGCCAGCAGAAGAAGTCGATACTGCCTTTGTCATTCACCAATGCGGCGCTGCGCATGTCACCGATAATGCCGTGGGCATCGATTGCACTTTGTGGTTCGTTTTTCAAATCAACCATTGCCACGAAACTCCGGATAAAGGCTCATGCCGCCATCAATGAACAGCGTGCTGCCCACCACATAATCGGAGGCATCGCTGGCCAGCCATACCACGGCGTTGGCCACGTCCTCCACATCGCCCACGCGTCCGTAGGGAATCAGCTTGAGCAGTTCCTGCTCCGCCGCCCCTTCGGTGGCCGCGCGATTGATCGCGGTGCGTATCGCCCCTGGCGCAATGCCGTTGATGCGGATGCGCTGCTCGCTGACTTCCTGGGCGAGGGTGCGCATCAGCATCTCCACGCCGCCTTTGGAAGCCGCGTAGTTCGCATGCCCGGCCCAGGGGATCAACTGGTGCACCGAACTCATGTGGATGATTTTGCCCGCCGCCCGCGACACGCCTTCGCGCACGCCTTGGCGATTGAAGATGCGCACGGCTTCGCGGGCACACAGGAACTGGCCGGTGAGGTTGACGCCGATCACCTTATTCCAGTCGTCCAGGCTCATGTCGACCAGGTTGGCGTCCTTTTGCATGCCTGAGTTGGCCACCAGGATGTCCAGGTGGCCGAACGCCTCCAGGGCCTTTGCAAACATCCGCTCCACATCGGCTTCCTGGGATACGTCGGCGCCGATAGCGATCGCCCGGCCGCCGCTGGCGTTGATCTGCGCGGCGAGGGCCTCGGCCGCGCCGCCTGGGCGTTGTAATTTCAGC
>JAFHKH010000695.1 GCA_016937595.1 Pseudomonas cedrina subsp. fulgida
GGGCTTGCTCGCGAAGAGGCCATCAAGGTCACCGCGAATCAGACAGCCAGCAACCGCTCGCGCAGCTTGCCAATCTCATCGCGCGTCTGCGCCGCCGCCTCGAACTCCAAGTCCCGCGCCAACTGGTACATCTTCTCTTCCAACTGGCGAATGCGCTTGGTGATCTCACTCGGCGAGCGCAGTTCGTTCTCGTACTTGGCGCTTTCCTCGGCCGCCTTGGCCATGCCCTTGCGCTTCTTGCTGCGCGAGCCCGGCACGGTGGCGCCTTCCATGATGTCGGCGACGTCCTTGAACACGCCCTTGGGGGTGATGCCGTTCTCCAGGTTGAACGCGATCTGTTTGTCGCGACGCCGCTGCGTCTCGCCAATCGCACGTTCCATGGAGCCGGTGATGCGGTCCGCGTACAGAATCGCGCGGCCATTGAGGTTACGTGCCGCGCGGCCGATGGTCTGGATCAGCGAGCGCTCCGAGCGCAGGAAGCCCTCCTTGTCCGCATCGAGGATCGCCACCAGCGACACCTCCGGCATATCCAGGCCCTCGCGCAGCAGGTTGATCCCCACCAGCACATCAAAGGTGCCCAGGCGCAGGTCGCGGATGATTTCCACGCGCTCCACGGTGTCGATGTCCGAGTGCAGGTAACGCACGCGCACGCCGTGGTCGGCCAGGTAGTCGGTCAAGTCTTCGGACATGCGCTTGGTCAGCGTGGTGACCAGCACTCGCTCTTCCAAGGCCACCCGTTTGGTGATCTCCGAGAGCAGGTCGTCGACCTGGGTCAACGCCGGGCGGATTTCGATTTCCGGGTCCACCAGGCCCGTCGGGCGCACCAGTTGCTCGATCACCCGGCCAGCATGTTCGGCCTCGTAGTTACCGGGCGTTGCCGAGACAAAGATCGTCTGCGGGCTGATGGCTTCCCACTCATCGAAGCGCATCGGCCGGTTGTCCAGCGCCGAGGGCAAACGGAAGCCGTACTCCACCAGCGTCTCTTTACGCGAGCGGTCGCCCTTATACATGGCGCCGACCTGCGGCACGCTGACGTGGGATTCGTCGATCACCAGCAGCGCGTCGGGCGGCAAGTAATCGTACAGGGTCGGCGGCGGCGCGCCGGACTCGCGGCCCGAGAGATAGCGCGAATAGTTTTCGATGCCGTTGCAGTAGCCCAGCTCCAGGATCATCTCCAGGTCGAAGCGAGTGCGCTGCTCCAGCCGCTGGGCTTCCACCAGTTTATTGTTGGCGCGCAGATACTCCAGGCGCTCGGCCAATTCGGCCTTGATGCCCTCAATGGCGCCCATCAGGGTTTCACGCGGGGTCACGTAGTGGCTCTTCGGATAAAAGGTGAAGCGCGGCAGCTTGCGGATCACCTCGCCGGTCAGCGGGTCGAAGGCCGACAGGCTCTCGACTTCATCGTCGAACAGCTCGATGCGGATCGCTTCCAGGTCGGATTCGGCCGGGTAGATGTCGATCACATCGCCCCGCACGCGGAAGGTGGCGCGGGCAAAGTCCATGTCGTTACGGGTGTATTGCAGGCTGGTCAGACGGCGCAGCAGTTCGCGCTGGTCGAGTTTGTCGCCGCGGTCGACGTGCAGCACCATCTTCAAATAGGTTTCCGGGCTGCCCAGGCCGTAGATGCACGACACCGTGGTGACGATGATCGCGTCCTTGCGCTCCAGCAACGCTTTGGTCGCCGACAGCCGCATCTGCTCGATATGGTCGTTGATCGACGCGTCCTTCTCGATAAAGGTATCGGAGGACGGCACGTAGGCTTCGGGCTGGTAGTAGTCGTAGTACGAAACGAAGTATTCCACCGCGTTGTTCGGGAAGAACGCCTTGAACTCACCGTAGAGTTGCGCGGCCAGGGTCTTGTTCGGCGCCAGCACCAGCGTCGGGCGGTTGATCTGTGCGATCACGTTGGCGATGCTGAACGTCTTGCCCGAACCGGTCACCCCGAGCAGCGTCTGGTGGGCCAGGCCGGCCTCGATGCCCTCGACCATCTGGCGAATGGCTTCCGGCTGATCGCCAGCGGGTTCAAAGCGAGTGACGAGTTGGAAATCCGACATAACGTACCTCGTGTAATCACCCCCGGACTGTAAACCCGTCGAGGACGAAATAGACCACCGCCCGCGAAAACTCAAAGCGGACAGTAGGAAAAAACCATGATAGCCATAGAAGTGGTGGCGAATGTGTCGGGTTTCAAGGCAATCGTCCTACGCGCCCCGTCCGATCTCTGTTGCAATAAGACTAACGGTCGGCAAATAAACTGAAAAACTTGCTCGAAAAGCCGTTTAGGCGGTCGCCCTCGCCCGTGATGGCCTCTATACTAGCTCCCCGTTTGTGCACCGCTCTAGTGCATTCGGCTGGAGCGCGACACGTCCCTCCCTTCCCCCATAGAGCTGCCGCAAAATGAGCCTGTTCTCCGCTGTCGAAATGGCACCACGCGATCCAATCCTGGGCCTCAACGAAGCATTCAACGCCGACACACGAACCACCAAGGTCAACCTTGGCGTCGGCGTTTACTGCAACGAGGAGGGGAAGATTCCACTCTTGCGTGCCGTTGCCGAAGCGGAAGCCATTCGCGTGGCGCAACACGCCGCCCGTGGCTACTTGCCGATCGACGGCATCGCGGCTTACGACAAGGCCGTGCAAACCCTGCTGTTCGGTGCCGAGTCGCCGCTGCTTGAAGCCGGCCGCGTCGTTACCGTGCAAGCCGTCGGCGGCACCGGCGCGCTGAAGCTCGGCGCGGACTTCCTCAAGCAACTGCTGCCGGACGCCGTTGTCGCCATCAGCGACCCGAGCTGGGAAAACCACCGTGCGCTGTTCGAAACCGCCGGTTTCCCGGTGCAGAACTACCGCTACTACGACGCCGCCACCCACGACGTCAACCGTGCCGGCCTGCTCGAAGACCTCAACGCCCTGCCGCCACAGTCCATCGTGGTGTTGCACGCGTGCTGCCACAACCCGACCGGCGTCGACCTGAGCCCGGCCGACTGGCAGAACGTGCTGGACGTGGTCAAGGCCAGGAACCTGGTGCCGTTCCTCGACATGGCCTACCAGGGCTTTGGCGACGGCATCCATGAAGACGCCGCCGCGGTACGCCTGTT
>JAFHKH010000696.1 GCA_016937595.1 Pseudomonas cedrina subsp. fulgida
CTGCGCAATACTCAAGCGCTGCGGGGTGAGTCATGTGTGGCAGGACTTCTTCGCCCGGGCCTTGGCCGAACAGCTCGGCGATACGCCGGACGCGCTCGCGGTTCAAGCGCAGGCCCGGTGGACCCGGCGGTAGAACCCCGCGAAGGCGCCGACCTGCTGACACAGATTCTCACCCAGCGTGAGTGCGACGTAAAAGACACCGTGATCGCCCGCCGGAGCCGTTGTTCCTGCCCATCGCCGAGTTCGAGACCGAACTGCTGCCGCCGGCCGCCGCGCCGTTCCCGGAAGACGAAATCGTCGCCCAGCAACGCCAGCAGAACTTCGAAAGCGGCTGGGTACGGCCGATCGTACTGACCGCCGGCCTGCCATTGCCGGAACCCGGTCCAGCGCCGCAGCCACGCCCATTGCACCATCGCCGAATTCGAGTTGGACCTGCTGCCTCCCGCCGCCACGCCGTACCCGACCGAAGCGCTGATCGCGCAGCAAAAGGCGTTGGACTTCGACTGCTACTGGGCACGCCCGCTGGTCGCTCACAACCTGCGCCTGGCCGCTTGAACCTCAGCGACACACCCACCAACGCCCCATGTCCAGATGAAAATGATTGCGGTGCGCCGCGTTGTAGTCGGGGCCCAGCACCACATTGAAATTGCCGCAGGCATCCTGGCGCACCTGGCGCAGGAACCGTGCGTTATCGCCCTGCCCCGGCCAATCCTTGAGCACACTGATGCTGCGCCCATCCGCCAGGCGGAAACCGGCGATGTCCAACGCATTCGCCGAAGCATGCTCGCTGAGTCGCCCGCCGGCCCGGTTATACATCGTGCGGCAGGCAAAGCTGCCGAGGTGGTCGACCCGCGTCACCGCCTGGCCGAAGACCGCCTGGGCCGCCGGTTGCAGGCTGTGGCGCTCGAACAGGGCAAACGCCACCGCCAGCGGGCAACTGGCGAGAAAGCTGCTGCTCAGCCCGACCGCCGCGCCCTGAACGCGCAAGGTGTTGCGCAACGGGCAAGCGGCGTCGGCAGGCGAATCGCCTGATGGCTGATGCGCAGGCCTGAGGTTTTGAGCACCTGGTCGCACAGTGCCGGTCGTCCTGCAGGCGCCCCCAGCTTATGCGCGTAACAGGT
>JAFHKH010000697.1 GCA_016937595.1 Pseudomonas cedrina subsp. fulgida
CGCGCGCGGTGGGGCAGAGCAAGTTCAACGCCTGGAAACTGTGGAACCTGGCACTGGACGGCATCACCTCGTTCAGCACCTTGCCGTTACGGTTGTGGAGTTATATCGGTGCGTGCGTTTCGTTGTTGGCATTGGTGTATGCCGGGTACCTGGCGGTGGACAAGCTGCTGTTTGGCAATGACGTGCCGGGGTATCCGTCGTTGATGACGGCGATCCTGTTCCTGGGCGGGGTGCAGCTCATCGGGATTGGGATATTGGGGGAGTATGTGGGGCGCATTTATATGGAGGCCAAGCATCGGCCCCGGTATGTGATCAAGGAGGTGTTCAGCAATGATCAAGCCACAAAGGAGCCCATTAATGTCGACGTTACTCCCTCACCTTAGGTGGCTCAGGGCGCTTACCGGATGGGGCGATGTGCTTGCAGTATTGCTGTTCGCGACACTGCTTCGCGCCTATAAGTTGACTGAGCCTTCTCTCTGGTCGGATGAAGGTTTCAGTCTCGAGTTGATCACCTATTCGCCGAGCGAAATCTGGGTATTGAGCGGTCGCGATGTTCATCCGCCACTTTATTACCTGGTGCTAAAGGCTTGGGTGGAATGGGTAGGGGGTAATGGCCTGGGGTGGACGCGTGGGTTGAGCGCCGGGTTTGGCGTCATCACAGTAGGCTTGGGGATTTGGCTGACGCGACTGATCTGCACCCGACAAGCGGCAATCATCGCCGGTGTGTTGCTCGCAGCGTTACCGATTGCCGTGCGCTACAGCCAGGATGTACGTATGTACGCCATGCTTGGCGCGCTGACGATGGGGGCGACCATTGCGCTGATGTACTGGGTGATGTATCCGTCGAAAACCCGTTATCGGGTGATCTATGCAGTGTTAATGGTGGCTGCGCTTTACACTCACTACTTCTCGATTTTCTGCGCCGCCTCGCACTGGTTGTACCTGCTGCTGATTCGTTTTCCTCGCAACGGCGGTTTGCGTTTTGTCGGGCGGCGAGACTGGTGGCTGACCAATGCGCTGATCGCGGCACTGTATATACCTTGGTTGCCGTCGATATTCGAGCAACTGGGACGCTTTGGTCCCGGCTGGGTATTACCACTGACGCCCTACAGCGTGCCCTCGGTAGTCTGGAAGTTTCTGACGGGCCAGGACGGGCGTCTCTACGACGCCTATCTGTTTTGGTCGTTGCCGTTGGTGTATCTGCTGGTGCTGATCCTGCTGCTGTTCAAGGAGGGGGGCAGGTACAAGTTTCACTGGCTGCTCTGCATTTGTGCCGTCTTAACGATCACCGTGGTAGCAGTTTATTCGCTGCGTGCGCCAATTTTCGTCGAGCGCTATCTGTTTTTTTCCGCACTGATGTTGCCGCTGGTGTTGGCGGTGATGATGCACGGGGCAGCCAAAGCGGTCACAGCGGTCGTACTGGTGGCGGTGCTCGGTATAGAAGCCGTAGGCCTTAATCATATCTACCGCCAGCAACACGCCCTGAATAACCCTTATCGCATCGCTGACAATCAATTGGACAGGCTCATGGACTACTTCAACAAGGCGTCCATCGAGGGCGACGTTTTGGTAGTAGGGGACGTGTACACGTTCTACACCGCAAAATTTTATAAGCGCGACAGAAGCCCCCTGTTGTTGTACACGCCCGTAAAAGAAGATGGCATGTCCGGGCGGCCAAGTGATCTGAATTTTGATGCACCGATGATGAAATACCCCGACAGTACCTACGTCGATGACCTGTGCAGCCTGAACTCCCGGAGTGGGCGTGTATGGTTGTTAGTGTTCTCTCACCAGATGCCCGGAGCCATTGAAGCGCCGGGTAGCTGGCGGCTCATTCACCATGAGCCGGGAGGCGATAATCTGCTCAACCTCTATGCGCCGCTCCCGCTTCAGGCCGCCACGACTTCCAACGCCTCAAAACTATCCGCCCGCGCCATCTGCCACATGCGCGAATAAAACTTGCCATCCACGTCCCCGCTCAGCAACTCCCCGGGCTTGAGGAACACATGCAACTGCGAGAACAGCTTGATCTCGGTCGCCGACATACGCCGCACCAGGTGCTTGGCCGACAGTTGCGAAGGGTGATCCAAACCGGCGGCGGCGAGCATTTCCGCCAACGCCTTGAGGGTGTTGCGGTGGAAGTTGAACACGCGCTGGGCCTTGTCCGGAACCACCAGCGCGCGCTGGCGCAACGGGTCCTGGGTGGCGACGCCGGTCGGGCATTTGTTGGTGTGGCAGCTCTGCGACTGAATGCAGCCGATGGCAAACATGAAGCCGCGCGCCGAGTTGGCCCAGTCGGCACCGATGGCCAGGACGCTGGCGATGTCGAAGGCGCTGACGATCTTGCCGCTGGCGCCGAGCTTGATTTTGTCGCGCAGGTTCAGGCCCACCAGGGTGTTGTGCACGAACAGCAGCCCTTCGCGCAGCGGCACGCCGATATGGTCGGTGAACTCCACCGGTGCGGCGCCGGTACCGCCTTCCTTGCCATCGACCACGATAAAGTCCGGGAGGATGCCGGTTTCGAGCATGGCCTTGGCAATGCCCATGAATTCCCAGGGGTGGCCCAGGCAAAACTTGAAGCCTACCGGTTTGCCGCCGGACAGTTCGCGCAGTTGGGCGATGAAGTGCATCAGCTCAAGCGGGGTGGAAAACGCACTGTGGCGCGAAGGGGAGATGCAGTCTTCGCCCATCAGGATGCCGCGGGTGTCGGCGATTTCCTGGGTCACTTTGTGCTTGGGCAGGATCCCGCCGTGACCCGGTTTGGCGCCCTGGCTCATCTTGATTTCGATCATGCGCACTTGCGGGTCCCGCGCTTGCACGGCAAAGCGCTCCGGGTCGAAGCGGCCATCGCTGGTGCGGCAGCCGAAATAGCCACTGCCCAGTTCCCAGGTCAGGTCGCCGCCGTGTTCACGGTGGTAGGGGCTGATGCTGCCTTCGCCGGTGTCATGGGCGAAATTGCCCAGCTTGGCGCCCTGGTTCAACGCGCGAATCGCGTTGGCGCTCAACGAGCCAAAGCTCATCGCCGAGATATTGAACACCGACGCCGAATACGGCTGGGTGCACTGCGGGCCGCCGACCATCACGCGAAAGGCGCTGGGGTCGCTCAGCGGCGCGGGGGCGCATGGAGTGGCCGATGAACTCGAAGCCGGACTGGTACACGTCGATCAGGGTGCCGAAGGGTTTGTCGGCGGTCTCATTCTTGGCGCGCGAATAGACCAGCGAGCGCTGGGCCCGGGAGAAGGGCAGGGCGTCGCTGTCGGATTCGAGCAGGTATTGGCGGATTTCCGGGCGGATGGCTTCGACCAGGTAGCGGATATTGCCCAGGATCGGGTAGTTGCGGCGCACCGCGTGGGGGCTTTGCAACAGGTCGAAAATGCCGATCAGGCTCAGTACGCCGGTGACCAGGGTGAAGGGCCACAGCCATTCATGCCCGATGAAGGGAAGGCTGGCGAGGGTGAAGATGACGCACACGGCAAAGAAAGCGTAACGGCTCAGTAACGACAGGCTCATACGGGGTTCCTGGGTTCGGACTCATCGGCTAGGCGTTTTGCGCCTGGAGAAAGATCGAGAACAGCTCTGACTGGGATTTGATCCCTAGCTTGCTGTACATGTGTTTCTTATGGACTTTCACGGTTTCAACAGAGATTTCCAGCTTACGGGCGATTTCCTTGCTGGAGCAACCGCTGAGCATCAAGCGCCCCACCTCCAACTCGCGGGCGGTGAGGTGCGCGCCCCAGTCATCCTTGTGGATCGGCGGCTGCGGGGCGCTGACCTGCTTCAGTTCATGGGGCAGGCGCTGGCGCAGCAGGCCCAGCACCCAAGGCTGGATCAGCGACAGCAAGGCAATGTGCGCCGGGTCGAAACGCTGCCTGGAGCCCAGGGACAGGCACAGGGTACGCTGATCCGGCAGGTGACAATTGAATTGGATTTCATCGGCCACCACGTTCAGGCGGAAGTAGCGCTGGTAGTACTCGGTGAGTTCGAAGTGCTCCGGCGCCACTTCGGCCAGGCGAAACAGCCCGGTGTGCGCGTGCTCGCGGCTGGCGATGTAGAAGGGGTCGAGCAGGTAAAGGCCGTTCAGGTAATCCTGGAACAGATGGTCGGGCGCGCCGTCGGCGCCTGGGGATTCGGCGAATACCAGCGGACGGTGTTCGCTGCCGAACAGCAACACCACCCAACTGTCGAACGGCACGTACTGGTCCAGCAGGCGCACAAGCTGGGTCCAGAAATTGGGCTGGTCCAGGGCGTCTATCATTTGCCCCACCGAACGGTGCCAGGCGATGTCTTGCAGCGACATGGTCATTGATCTACCCCTATCGGGTTACCCCCGCCGCGTGATTCCCTGGCCGGTTGCGCCTGCGCATACTGCGGCACGGACACAGAACAAGGAATACCCATGAAGGTCGAATTTGCCCAGTTGGCAGGCCGTGATAACGGCACAGCTTACAACCTTGAGCGGGCCCTGGCGGCGATCGACGCAGCGGCGGCCGATACGCAACTGATCGTCTTCCCGGAAACCCACCTGATGGGCTTCCCGTCGGCAGAGACCGTCGCCGAGGTTGCCGAACCGCTGGATGGGCCCACCGTGCAGGCCGTGATCGACGCCGCGCGCGCGCGGACTATCGCGGTGGTGATCGGCACGGCCGAGCGCGATGGCGGGCAATTCTACAACACCACTTTGCTGATCACGCCCGAAGGCATTGCCCTGCGTTATCGCAAGACCCACCTGTGGGCCTCTGATCGCGGGGTCTTCACCCCAGGTGATCGCTATGCCACCTGTCTGTGGAATGGCGTGCGCGTCGGCCTGTTGATCTGCTACGACATCGAGTTCCCGGAAAGCGCCCGCGCCAATGCGCAACTGGGCGCCGAGCTGCTGATCGTCACCAACGGCAACATGGACCCGTACGGCCCCACGCACCGCACCGCGATCATGGCCCGTGCCCAGGAAAACCAGGCGTTTGCGCTGATGGTCAACCGCGTGGAAGCGGGCGATGGCGGCTTGTTGTTCGCGGGCGGCAGTGCCTTGGTCGACCCGTTCGGCACGCTGCTGTTCGAGGCCGGGCGCGAGGAAGGGCAGTTCACGGTCGAGCTGGACCTGGACCAACTGGCGGCGGCGCGCAAGGACTACCGCTATCTGGACGACCAACGCTTGAAGTTGCCGGGTGAGGTGATCGAGCGCAGCGATGGGACGCGCGAGCTGCTGATCCCGGAATCCTGATTTCCCTTTTTTGCGAATCGGATCGTTGTGACAAACGGGCTTACTGTGACAAGCCTGTTTGCCACTGTTAGCCCGCTTGCTACAAGCGACAGGGGGCGCCGTATAAACCATAAAAATAGTTTCTGCTTTACCGACTTCAGTTCTGCCATAAATCTAATAATCGCGCGGAGAATTACCCATGGCTCGTTTGCAACGTACCCTGTCATTAGGGTCGGTGGTGCTGTTCGGCATCGCCTATATGACGCCGATCATTGTGCTCGGCACCTTCGGTATCCTGGCGCAATCCACCGCGGGCATGGTGCCCGCCGCTTACCTGGCGGCGCTGGTGGCGATGTTCTTCACCGCCATGAGTTACGGGCGCATGGCCTCGGCCTTTCCGGTGGCCGGCTCGGCCTACAGCTATGTGCGCAAGGCCATCAGCCCCAAGCTGGGGTTTATCGCCGGCTGGGCGGTGTTGCTCGACTACCTGTTCCTGCCCATGGCCATCTGGCTGATCGGTGCGGCGTACCTCAATTCGGCATTTCCGACGGTGCCGCAGTGGGTCTGGGTATTGGCGTTCATCGGCGTCACCAGCGCCATCAATATCGTTGGCCTCAAGCTGGCCAATGGCATCAATGCCTTGCTGATGCTGGTGCAGTTTTTGGTGTTGATCGCCTTCGTGGCGCTGTGCATCCACTACATCGGCGGCGACCCGAGCAAGCCACTGTGGACAATCACGCCGTTCTTCAACGGCCAGATGCAAATGCCATTGATCATGAGCGGCGCGGCCATCGCCTGCTATTCGTTCCTGGGCTTTGACGCGGTCAGCACCCTCACCGAAGAAACCCGCGACCCACGCCGCACCATTCCCCGTGCAATCATGTTGATTACCCTGATCGGCGGGCTGGTCTTCGTGGCGGTGTCCTACTTTGTGCAGGTGGCGCACCCGTCGTTTGAGTTCACTAACGTGGATTCGGCCGCGTATGAAATCGCGCGCAACATCGGTGGCGACTTGTTTGTGTCGGTCTTCCTGATCGGCTTGATCGTCGGCCAGTTCGCATCGGGGCTCTCGGCCCAGGCCAGTGGTTCGCGCCTGTTGTTTGCCATGGGCCGCGACGGCGTGTTGCCCAAGTCGTTCTTCGGCACCTTGCATGCGCGCTTCGGCACGCCGGTCAACAGCATCCTGTTGTGTGCGGTAGTGGCGCTGCTGGCGTTGAAACTGGATGTGACCACGTCCACGTCGTTCATCAACTTCGGCGCGTTCCTGGCGTTCAGCCTGGTGAACCTGTCGGTGATCTTCCATTACTGGATCGGCGCCAAGCAGCGCGGCGCACGGGCGTTGATCCTGTTCCTGGTCTTCCCGGCCATCGGCCTGCTGGCGGACCTGTGGCTGATGATCAGCCTGGATCACCTGGCCATGTACCTCGGTCTGGCTTGGCTGGCGATCGGCCTGGTTTACCTCGGCGTGCTCACCCGTGGTTTCTCGCAGCAGCCACCGGAGATGGACTTTCAGGAAGCCGTATAGGTTTCACCTCGAAGGCCGCTCCGGAGACTGGAGCGGCTTTTTTGCGCTTCATGCTGACCGCCCGTCGACACCTCGGTGTTGTTGCGCATGGCGCATGACAACAGTGATGTCCAAGAGCCATCGCTCTGTGGAAAACCGACTAAACTACTGAGTAATCGCCAGGAAGGCAGGTCCAGACCCTAAGGAGCGCACGCCGACGATCCGAGGTGTTCCATGGGAGAGTCAGTTCGTTTCACCGATGCCGACCGTGCCGTGGTGCTGTTGATCGATGCCCACCCGGACGTACTCCACAGCCTGACGCAGTTGTTGCGCCTGGAGCCCTTCGATCTGCACAGCGCCACGTGCGCTGCCGAGGCCCTGGCGATCCTTGCCAGCCAACCCGTCGACCTGGTGATGAGCGCCGCACGCCTGCCGGACATGGATGGCGCCTCGCTGCTGGCCCATGTCCATCAGCACTATCCACAGACGGTGCGCATTCTGCTGACCAGTGAGACCGACCTGACGCTGATCGTCAAAGCGATCAACGAAGGCGAGATCTACCGGTACCTGAGCAAACCCTGGAACGATGAAGAGTTGCTGTCGGCCCTGCGCCAATCCTTGGCCCATCAGCATTCCGAGCGTGAGCGCGCGCGTCTGGAACAATTGATCCAGCAGCAGAACGATGAACTCAAGCTGCTCAACGCCACCCTGGAAAAGCGCGTGGCCTCGCGCACCAGCGAGCTGCAGCAGACGGCCGACATGCTTGACCTGGCCTACGAAGAGCTCAAGCACAGCTACGCCACCGGCACTGAGGTGTTCTCGTTGTTGGCCAACCTGCGCCTGCCGCGTGCCAAACAGACCAACCGGCAGATCATTGAACTGGTGCGCACCTGGTGTGTGGCCCATGGCGTGGACTCTGCCAGCAACCGTGACCTGACCATGGCCGCCGCGCTCTACAACATCGGCAAGCTGGGCTGGAGCGACAGCATGATGGCTTCGCCGTCGGACCTGCTGCACGGCAGCGACCGTGAGCGCTATCGCGCCTATGCCGCCCAGAGTGAGTCGCTGCTGATGACCCTGGAGCCGATGAAAGACGCCGCGCGGCTGATCCGCCATCACCAGGAGCGCTGGGACGGCAGCGGTTTTCCCGACCATCTCAAGGGCGAAGCGATCCCCGCGGGCTCGCGTTTGCTGAAACTGGCGGTGGATTTTATCGAGCTGCAAAAAGGCCTGATTCTCGAGCGGCAGATGACCAGCGACGAGGCGCTGCTGTACATCCGCAAATACGCCGGGCGGCTGTATGACCCGGTGATGGTGGAGGACTTTGTACGGGTGTGCGCCGCGTACCTCAACGACGTGACCCTGGGCGACCCCAACGTCAAAGTGCTCGGCACCCGTGAGCTGGAAGACGGCATGGTGCTGGCGCGCAACCTGAATGCCGACAACGGCATGCTGCTGCTCAATGCCGGCAAGGTGTTGAACCTGCCGTTGGTGGATAAGCTGATTGCGTTCGAAACGATGGAGGGCGCGCGCTATAGCGTGTTCATCAAGGATCACGCCGTAGTCCCAGGCCAAACGCACTCACATCTGTAGGCGCCGGCTTGGATTGCGATGCCGCCATGGACTATGTGATCCTCCGCGGCTATTACCCGCCAAGGACGCTGTTCAATGCCTTCCACTCTCCGTATCGCCGCTGCCCTCCTGATCGATGCTGACGGCCGGACCCTGCTGGTGCGCAAGCGCGGTACCCAGGCCTTTATGCAGCCCGGTGGCAAGATCGACGCGGGCGAGCAGCCCGCCGAGGCGCTGGCCCGCGAGCTGCACGAAGAGCTGAACCTGCGCATCGCGCCAGGCGCCGCCGTGTACCTGGGCAAGTTTTCGGCACCGGCTGCAACGAACCAGGTTTTACTGTGGAGGCCGAGCTGTTCCAGGTACAAATCGACGTGCCGGTGAGCCCGGCGGCGGAGATCGAAGAGGTGCGCTGGATCGATCGGCCGGCGACGGCGGGCTGCACTTGGCCCCCTTGACGCGTGACCTGATCCTGCCGTTTTACCGCGCGTCGCTGACGGCATGAGCATCCGCACCCTGGAGGCCAGCGACGCCGACGCTTATCGGGCCTTGATGCTGGAGGCCTATGACGCCTATCCCCAGGCCTTCACCTCCAGCGTGGCGGAGCGTGCGGTGCTGCCGATGAGCTGGTGGGAGAAGCGCTTGAGCAGCGCGCTGGAGCGGGTGCTCGGTGCTTTTGACGGGGATGAGCTGGCCGGCATTGTCGGCCTGGCGTTCGAACCGCGTGAAAAGGCACGGCACAAGGTGACATTGTTCGGCATGTACGTCAGCGCGACTCATCAGCAAAAAGGCCTGGGCCGCCAATTGGTCGAGGCG
>JAFHKH010000698.1 GCA_016937595.1 Pseudomonas cedrina subsp. fulgida
CGCCGCCATCAACGCCAGGTTGTGCGGCATGCGTCGGCGCTCGTAGCGGCTCAGCACTTTCACATCCGCCAGGCGCTCGCCGCGCTCGGTCGCGGCCAACAACACGTCGGCCAGCACTGCAGCATCGAGGAACCCCAGGTTCACGCCCTGCCCCGCCAGGGGATGGATGACGTGAGCCGCGTCACCGATCAACGCCAGGCCTTCGGCCACGTAGCGTTTGGCGTGACGCTGGCGCAACGGTACACACACGCGTGGGTCGGCGTTCAGTACCGTACCGAGTCGCCCTTCGAAGGCGCGCTCCAGTTCACGGCAGAAGTTTTCGTCCTCCAGCGCCATCAGGCGTTCGGATTCGGCAGGGGTGGTCGACCAGACAATCGAACACCAATCTTCCTGCCCGTCCCGCGCCAGCGCAAAAAGGCCAGCGGGCCGGTGTCGGTAAACCGTTGCCATGCCGTGCGCTGGTGCGGCTGGCTGCTGCGTACGCTGGTGACAATGGCGTTATGCAGGTAATCCCATTCGCGGGTCGCGGTGCCGGTCAGGCGGCGCACGGCGGAGTTGGCGCCATCGGCAGCCACCACCAGCGGTGCGCGCAACCTGCGGCCATCGGCCAGGGTCAGCAGCCATTCATCGCCGGAGCGGCGCATCTGCTCCAGGCGTGCGTTGGCCAGAAGCCCCAGATCGCAATCGTGCAAGCGCTCAAGCAAGGCGTCCTGAACCACGCGATTCTCGACGATATGCCCCAACACTTCGGCATGTACACTGGCCGCCGAAAAGTGGATCTGCCCGGTGCCGCTGCCGTCCCACACCTGCATTTGGCCGTAGGGACTGGCGCGGCGCTGCAGGATGCCGTCCCACACGCCCAGGCGTTCGAGGATGCGCTGGCTGGCGGCCGACAGCGCGCTCACCCGCGGCTCGAAGGCGCCATCGCGGTCGTACGGCGTGACACTCAGCGAGCTGCCGTCGACCAGCAACACCTGCAGGCCACTGCCCTGCAGCGCCAGCGCCAGGGCGCTTCCGACCATTCCGGCCCCGACAATCAGCACATCTGCGCGCATGTCCATGCTTTAAGCCTGTCTCACTGGCGGCTTGCGCCGCACGTAAAGGGTTTTGTCGACCCGCGCCACCAGGGTGCCGGAGCCGTCATGGATCTGGACCTCAAGATGAGGCAAATATTTCTCGCCCCCTTCGGTCTGCCGACGCACCTCATCGAGCAAGGCCTCGTCGATGAAAAATTCGGCGAACACCGGGCCTTTGCCCGGCGAGATGAAGTCGATACTCGCGGCCTTGTCCCACACGATGTAATCGCGGCCCAGGTTCTCCATCAGCATCAGCATGTAGAACGGTCGACCATTGAATACAGGCTGCCACCGAACTGCGTGCCGACATAGTTGCGGTTGTACCAGCCCAGGCCCATGCGCACCTTGACGTGCCGAAAGTCGGCGCTCATGTGCTGCACGCTGACGCCCGCGCCCAGGTACGGCGGGTAGAGGGTCATGATCCAACGCAACAACCGCGCCTTGCCCAGGCGCTCGATCAGCCACTTACGCATCGGGACGCGTGCCCAGGCCCATGGCCTGACGAGCGAACCAGCGTTTGGCCGGCGGCAGCGCTGGATCTCATCCATCGCTTCACCGGTACTGTGGCCCGGCGCCGCTTCGCCGGAAATCGCAATGGCCGGGTAGCCGTTGTAGCGCGTCAACTGCGCCGGGCCCTGGGTCCAGCGGGCTTCGACGAACGCCGACAATGGCACCATCTTGCCGTCCTTGTTACGCACATTGATCTTCATCAAGTCCGCCACCTGGCTGCGTTGATCGCCTTCAGCCTGCACCACCACCCGCTGCATGCGGCCCTGGTTGGGGAAGTCGTTGACGTAGGCCGAACCGATGGCCGAGGACAGTACATTGCCCACGTCGGCAAAGGACACACCCAGCGCGTTGGCCTGCTTGCGGTCGACTTCCAGCTGCACCTGCGGCGCTTCGGCCAGGGCGCTTTCGCGGACGTTGGCCAGGATCGGGCTTTTGCCGGCGGCCGCCAGCAGATCGGTACGCGCCGCCATCAACGCCGCATGACCCACGCCGCCGCGGTCCTGCAGGCGGAACTCAAAGCCACTGGATGTGCCCAGGCCGTCCACCGGCGGCGGCAGGACCGCATAGGCAATCGCGTCCTTGAGCGCGCCGAAGGCCATGTTGGCGCGGTCGGCAATCGAGGCGGCGGAGTCGTCGCTGCCGCGCTCGGACCAATCCTTGAGCGTGGTAAACGCCAGCGCCGCGTTCTGCCCGGAGCCGGAGAAACTGAAGCCCATGATCATGGTGGTATCGCCCACCCCAGGCTCCCCGGCGTTGTGCGCCTCGATCTGTTCGGCCACCTGCACCGTGCGGTTCTTGCTCGCGCCCGGCGGCAACTGGATGTCGGTGATGGTGTAGCCCTGGTCTTCCACCGGCAGGAAGGAGGAGGGCAGGCGACTGAACATCCACCCCAGGCCCACCAGCAGCACCAGGTAGATCAACAGGTAACGGCCGCTGCGCTTGAGCGCGTAGGCCACCCAGCCTTCATAGCGCTCGGTGAGGCGGTCAAAGCGTTTGTTGAACCAGCCGAAGAACCCGCCCTTGGCATGGTGCTCGCCCTTGGCGATCGGTTTGAGCAAGGTCGCGCACAACGCCGGGGTCAAGGTCAGGGCAAGGAACGCCGAGAACAGGATCGACGTGGCCATCGACAATGAGAACTGCTGGTAGATCACCCCCACCGACCCCTTCATGAAGGCCATCGGCAGGAACACCGCCACCAGCACCAGGGTGATGCCGATAATGGCGCCAGTGATCTGGCCCATGGCCTTTTTCGTCGCCTCCTTCGGCGACAAACCCTCGGTGGCCATGATGCGCTCGACGTTCTCCACCACCACAATCGCATCGTCCACCAGGATGCCGATGGCCAGCACCATGCCGAACATGGTCAGCACGTTGATCGAGAACCCCAGCAGCAACATGGTGGCAAAGGTGCCCATCAGCGCAATCGGCACCACCAACGTCGGGATCAGCGTATAGCGCACGTTCTGCAGGAACAGGAACATCACCGCAAACACCAGCGCCATTGCCTCAAGCAGGGTGTAGACCACCTTGGTGATCGAGACTTTGACGAATGGCGAGGTGTCGTACGGGATCTTGTATTCCACGTTGGCCGGGAAGTAGCGCGACAGTTCGTCCATCTTGGCGCGCACCAGGGTTGCGGTGCTCAACGCGTTGGCACCCGGCGACAGTTGCACGCTGACCGCCGTTGACGGCTTGCCGTTCAGGCGCGTGGAGAACTGGTATTCCTGGCTGCCGACTTCCACCCGCGCCACATCGCCGATGCGCACGGTGGAACCGTCCGGGTTGGCCTTGAGCACAATGTCGGCAAATTCCGCAGGGGTCGACAACTGGCCCTTGACCAGGATCGCGGCAGTGATTTCCTGGGTCTGGGTGCCCGGCAAGTCACCGATGCTGCCGGGCGCGACCTGGGCGTTCTGCGCGGCGATGGCGGCATTCACATCGGCCGGCGTCAGGTTGAAGCCAATCAGCTTCTGCGGGTCGATCCAGATGCGCATCGCGCGTTCGGCGCCATACAGCTGCGCCTTACCCACGCCATCCAGGCGTTTGAGTTCGTTCATCACGTTGCGCGCCAGGTAATCGCTGAGCGCCGTGTCGTCGAACTTGCCGTCGTTGGAGGTCAGGGTCACCAGCAACAGGAAGCCTGCGGAGACTTTCTGCACCTGCAAGCCTTGCTGGGTGACCGCCTGGGGCAGGCGTGGCTCTACCGCTTTGAGGCGGTTCTGCACATCGACCTGGGCCATTTCCGGGTGGGTGCCCGGCTGAAACGTCGCGGTGATAGTGGCCGAGCCCAGGCTGCTCTGGGATTCGAAATACAGCAGGTGATCGGCGCCGTTGAGTTCCTGCTCGATCAGGCTGACCACGCTCTGGTCCAGGGTCTGGGCCGAGGCGCCAGGGTACACCGCATAGATTTCGACTTTCGGCGGCGCGACATCAGGGTACTGCGCCACCGGCAACTGCGGGATAGCGAGCGCACCGGCCAGCAGGATAAACAGGGCCACCACCCAGGCGAAAATCGGGCGGTCAATAAAGAACTGCGGCATGACGGGTTATTCCTTTACCAACGGGCTGGCGTCCACTTCAACTTTTTCACCGGGGCGCGCGTGCTGCAGGCCTTCGACAATGATGCGGTCACCCGGCTTGAGGCCGTGGCTGACGATCCAGCGATCATTGATCACGGCGCCCAGTTCCACCGGCTGCTGGCTCACGGTCTGCTCGGCGTCCAGCAGCAGCACCATCGGGATGCCGGCGCTGTCACGGGTGATGGCGCGTTGCGGCACGCTGATGCCTTGCTTGTCGACCGCCTGTTCAAGGCGCACGCGCACAAAGCTGCCGGGCAGCAGGTCGAGGTCCGGGTTGGGAAACTCGCTGCGCAGGATGATCTGCCCGGTGCCGGGGTCGACGCTGATCTCGGCGAACAGCAATTTGCCCGGCAAGGGGTAGAGGCTGCCATCGTCTTCAATCAAGGTGGCCTTGGCCTGGTCCTGGCCGACCTGTTTCAAGCTGCCGGCGCGGAAGGCGCGGCGCAGGTCATTCAGCTCGCGGGTGGATTGGGTGAGGTCGGCGTGGATCGGGTCCAGTTGCTGG
>JAFHKH010000699.1 GCA_016937595.1 Pseudomonas cedrina subsp. fulgida
GTCGGCGCCGGTCTGGCGCTGGATGTAAGTCCCCAGGTGCTTGTCCGGGCCCCAGATGATCGTCTCGCCGTTGTCCATCAGGCTTTCGACGATTTCCAGCGCGCAACTGGAGGTCACCACCCAATCCGCCCGCGCCTTGACCGCGGCCGAGGTGTTGGCATACACCACCACCGTGCGCTCGGGATGCTGATCGCAGAACGCCGAAAACTCATCCACCGGGCAACCCAGGTCCAGTGAGCACGTGGCTTCAAGGGTGGGCATGAGGATGCGTTTTTCGGGTGTGAGGATCTTGGCGGTCTCGCCCATGAAACGCACCCCGGCGACCAGCACAGTCTTGGCCGGGTGGGCGGCGCCGAAGCGGGCCATTTCCAGGGAGTCGGAGACACAGCCGCCGGTCTCTTCGGCCAAGGCCTGAATCACCGGGTCACAGTAGAAGTGCGCAACCAGCACCGCGTCCTGGGCCTTGAGCTCGGCGGCGATGGCGGCGCGCAAGCTCGCTTCTTCGTCGGCGCTGAGGGCCTTGGGCTGCTTGGCGTCGAGGTGGGCTTGAACCAGAAGGCGTTCGGAAATT
>JAFHKH010000007.1 GCA_016937595.1 Pseudomonas cedrina subsp. fulgida
ATGCGGCGTGTCAGTCACTACACTAGGTGGCTGATACACCGCTTTCGCGAGCAAGCCCGCTCCCACATTTTTGAGTGGGTTTGCAGGTCTGGAGTGCATCAATCCGAGGCTACCTTATCGCAGGCTGCCAAGCAGCTTCCTGACAATCCCCAGGCAAAAAAAAGACCTCCCGAAGGAGGTCTTTTCGCATCACGCCACCTTAAGCGGCGGCGCTACCGGATCAGCAGCTGTAGTACAGCTCATATTCCAGTGGGTGCACGAAGTGCGCACCTTGATTTCTTCTGCGCTTTTGAGCTCGATGTAAGCGTCGATGAAGTCGTCGCTGAACACGCCGCCTTTGGTCAGGAACGCACGGCCCTTGTCCAGCTCTTCCAGGGCTTCTTTCAGGCTGCCGCACACTTGTGGGATCTCTTTGGCCTCTTCAGGCGGCAGGTCGTACAAGTTTTTGTCGGCGGCGTCGCCTGGGTGGATCTTGTTCTGGATACCGTCCAGGCCAGCCATGACCAGGGCCGCGAAGGCCAGGTATGGGTTGGCAGCCGGGTCCGGGAAGCGTGCTTCGATACGGCGAGCGCGCGGGCTGGACACGTACGGAATACGGATCGAGGCGGAACGGTTGCGTGCCGAGTAGGCCAGCATGACCGGCGCTTCGAAACCTGGGACCAGACGCTTGTAGGAGTTGGTCGACGGGTTGGTGAAGCCGTTCAGGGCCTTACCGTGCTTGATGATGCCGCCGATGAAGTACAGGGCGGTGTCGGACAGGCCGGCATAACCTTCGCCAGCGAAGGTGTTCTTGCCCTCTTTGGCGATGGACAGGTGAACGTGCATACCCGAACCGTTATCGCCGTACAGTGGCTTAGGCATGAAGGTAGCGGTACGGCCGTAGGCAACGGCAGTGTTGTGTACGCAGTACTTCAGGGTCTGAACTTCGTCAGCCTTGGCCACCAGGGTGTTGAACTTCACACCGATTTCGTTCTGGCCGGCAGTCGCCACTTCGTGGTGATGCACTTCGATGACCAGGCCCATGTCTTCCATGGCGTTGCACATGGAGGTACGGATTTCGTGGTCGTGGTCGAACGGTGGAACCGGGAAGTAGCCGCCTTTGATCCCTGGACGGTGGCCATGGTTGCCGCCTTCCACGTCCTGGTCGGACATCCACGAACCTTGTTCGGAGTAGATCTTGAACATGGAGCCGGAGATGTCGGACTTGAACTTGACCTGGTCAAAGATGAAGAACTCTGGCTCCGGGCCTACGAATACGGTGTCGCCGATACCGGTCGACTTCAGGTATTCCTCGGCACGCTTGGCGATCGCACGTGGGTCGCGGTCGTAGCCTTGCATGGTCGACGGCTCGATGACGTCGCACACCAGGATCAGGGTTGGCTCTTCGGTGAACGGGTCCAGCACGGCAGTGCTGTCGTCCGGCATCAGGATCATGTCGGAGGCTTCGATGCCTTTCCAGCCGGCAATGGAGGAACCGTCGAACATTTTGCCTTCTTCGAAGAACGCATCATCCAGCGCATCGCGAGCCGGCATGGTCACGTGGTGCTGAGTGCCTTTGGTGTCCGTGAAGCGCAGATCAATCCATTTGACGTCATGATCTTTGATGAGTTGAACCGACTTCGACATAGTGTCCTCCGGGTGGCTTCGGGCTGGGGTAGTGGAGTTAGCCCTTAGAATGTGGGTGATGCCGGCGCGGATAGTCCGCCATGGCAACCTGCCTCACAAGAGAGCAAATTGCATGCCAGTGCGCCAACATGGGTTTTGTGCTCCAAAAGCGACCCTATAAAGGTGCGTTGCGACAAAAGCTAAAAAATGGCGCACCGCAATGTGGCGTCACCACCAACAAATGCACCGGTTTAGTGCGCGTTAAGTGCTGTGCATATTAACTGGTTAAACCTTGAGCGATTTCCGCTATAATCCGCGCCCCCCTTTTTCGGCAGGCCCGGCACGCGCTGTTTCCATGAAATTAATCGTTAAAGTCTTCCCCGAAATCACCATCAAGAGCCGACCGGTACGGATGCGTTTCATCCGTCAGTTGGCCAAGAACATCCGTGCCGTGCTCCGCGATCTGGACCCGGCTGTGGTGGTGAATGGCGTGTGGGACAACCTCGAACTGGAAACCCGTGTCACCGACGCCAAAGCCTTGAAGGACATGACCGAGCGCCTGAGCTGCATGCCGGGCATCGCGCATTTCCTGCAAGTGGACGAGTACCCGCTGGGCGACTTCGACGACATCACCGAAAAGTGCAAGCAGCACTTCGGCAGCGAACTCGAAGGCAAGATTTTTTCGGTGCGCTGCAAACGCGCCGGCAAGCACCCATTCAGCTCCATGGATGTGGAGAAATACGTCGGCAGCAAGCTGCGTCGCGAGTGCGGCGCCGCCGGAATTTCCCTGAAAGCGCCGCAGATTGAAGTGCGCATGGAAATTCGCGACCAACGGTTGTTTGTGATCCACAGCCAGCACAACAGCATCGGCGGCTACCCCCTGGGCGCCCTGGAACAGACCCTGGTGTTGATGTCCGGCGGTTTCGACTCCACGGTCGCGGCCTACCAGATTATGCGGCGCGGCCTGATGAGCCACTTCTGCTTTTTCAATCTGGGCGGGCGTGCACACGAATTGGGCGTGATGGAAGTGGCGCACTTTATCTGGAAGAAGTACGGCAGCTCCCAACGCGTGCTATTTGTAAGCGTACCGTTCGAAGAAGTGCTGGGCGAAATTCTCGGCAAAGTCGATAACAGTCATATGGGCGTGGTATTGAAGCGTATGATGTTGCGCGCCGCGTCCCGGATCGCCGACCAGTTGCAGATTGACGCGCTGGTGACCGGTGAAGCGATCTCCCAGGTATCGAGCCAGACGCTGCCGAACCTGTCGCTGATCGACTGCGTGACCGAAAAACTGGTGCTGCGCCCACTGATCGCCAGCCACAAGCAGGACATCATCGACCTGGCAGAAGAAATCGGCACCGCCGACTTCGCCAAGCATATGCCTGAATATTGCGGGGTCATCTCGGTGAACCCCAAGACCCACGCCAAGCGCAACCGCGTGGAGTACGAAGAACAACAGTTTGATATGGCGATTCTGGAGCGTGCGCTCGAGAACGCCAAACTGGTCCCGATCGATCGCGTTATCGACGAACTGGGCCAGGATGTGCAGATCGAAGAAGTCAGCGAAGCCCTGGCCGGCCAGATCATCATCGACATCCGTCATCCGGATGCCGCTGAAGACGAGCCGCTGGAAATTCCTGGCATCGACGTACAAACGCTGCCGTTCTATGCATTGAACGCGCGTTTCAAGGAACTGGATGACAGCCGTCAGTACCTGCTTTATTGCGACAAAGGCGTGATGAGTCGCCTGCATGCCCACCATTTGCTCAGTGAGGGGCATGCCAATGTGCGCGTTTATCGACCGAGCTAAGAGCCCGGGGCTGTTTGCCTGTGGCCTGCGTCACCGGCCCCCCGACTCTGCCGTCAAGCTGTAACGGCAAGGCCTGACTCTACTGTAAATCGCTGCCACGACCTGTCAGCACACCGAATCCTCTGATCGAGATACACAAGTGATCGAAAATCTACGTAACATCGCCATCATTGCTCACGTTGACCATGGTAAAACCACCCTGGTAGACAAACTCCTGCGTCAATCCGGCACCCTGGAGCGCAACGAGCTCAACGACGAGCGCGTGATGGACTCCAACGACCAGGAAAAAGAGCGCGGCATTACCATCCTGGCGAAAAACACCGCTATCAACTGGAACGGCTACCACATCAACATCGTGGACACCCCGGGCCACGCCGACTTCGGCGGCGAAGTAGAACGCGTGATGTCGATGGTCGACTCCGTACTGCTGCTGGTTGACGCTCAAGACGGCCCTATGCCGCAAACCCGTTTCGTGACCAAGAAGGCTTTCGAAGCCGGCCTGCGTCCGATCGTGTGCATCAACAAGGTTGACCGTCCAGGCGCGCGTCCGGACTGGGTTCTGGACCAGATCTTCGACCTGTTCGACAACCTGGGCGCCACCGAAGAACAGCTGGACTTCAAAGTCGTCTACGCCTCGGCCCTGAACGGCATTGCCGGTCTGGAACACACCGACATGGCTGAAGACATGACCCCGCTGTACCAGTCGATCGTCGACAACGTACCGGCTCCAAAGGTTGACCGTGAAGGCCCGTTCCAGATGCAAATCTCGGCACTGGACTACAACAGCTTCCTGGGTGTTATCGGCGTTGGCCGTATCGCCCGTGGCAGCGTCAAGCCGAACACTCCGGTTGTCGCCATCGGCGCCGACGGCAAGAAGCGTAACGGTCGTATCCTGAAGCTGATGGGTCACCACGGCCTGCACCGCATCGACGTTGAAGAAGCGTTTGCCGGCGACATCGTGTGCGTGAGCGGTATGGACTCGCTGTTCATCTCCGACACCCTGTGCCAGCCGGACAACGTCGAGGCGATGAAGCCGCTGACCGTTGACGAGCCAACCGTTTCCATGACCTTCCAGGTAAACGACTCGCCATTCTGCGGTAAAGAAGGCAAGTTCGTGACCTCCCGGAACATCAAGGAGCGTCTGGACAAAGAGCTGCTGTACAACGTTGCACTGCGCGTTGAAGAAGGCGACTCGGCCGACAAGTTCAAGGTCTCGGGCCGTGGTGAGCTGCACCTCTCGGTATTGATCGAAACCATGCGTCGCGAAGGCTTCGAAATGGGTGTTGGTCGTCCGGAAGTGATCATCCGTCAGGTTGACGGCGTGAAGCAGGAACCGTTCGAAAACGTCACCATCGACACCCCTGAAGAATCCCAGGGCAAGGTCATGGAAGAGATGGGCCTGCGTAAGGGCGACCTGACCAACATGGTGCCGGATGGCAAAGGCCGTGTGCGTCTGGAATACAACATCCCTGCTCGTGGTCTGATCGGTTTCCGTAACCAGTTCCTGACCCTGACCAACGGTGCTGGCATCCTGACCTCGATCTTCGATCGCTACGACACCATGAAGTCCGGCGACATGTCCGGCCGTCAGAACGGTGTTCTGGTTTCGGTAGAAACCGGCAAGGCGCTGACCTACTCCCTGGAAACCCTCCAGGCGCGTGGCAAGCTGTTCGTTGAACACGGTCAAGAGATCTACAACGGTCAGATCGTTGGCCTGAACAGCCGTGACAACGACATGGGCGTCAACCCAACCAAAGGCAAGAAGCTCGACAACATGCGTGCTTCGGGTAAAGACGAAACCATCGCGCTGGTTCCACCTGTTCGCTTCACCCTGGAACAGGCCCTGGAGTTCATCCAGGACGACGAGCTGTGTGAAGTCACGCCTAAGTCGATCCGCCTGCGCAAGAAGATCCTGGACGAAGGCGAGCGTACCCGCGCTGCCAAGAAAGCCAAGAACTGAGTTAACTCAGGCTGAATGAAAAACGCCCCCGGTCGAAAGGCCAGGGGCGTTTTTTTATGCCTGATCGTTCCCACGCTCTGCGTGGGAATGCCTCTTGGGACGCTCCGCGTCCCGCGTTCAAGGGCGACGCAGAGCGTCCAGGGCTGCATTCCCACGCGGAGCGTGGGAACGATCACCTTAGAACTTGTCGAGTGTACGGAACTTGGTCTCGCGCACCACTTCCTTGGGCTTATACGCGCAATACCCCGGCCGCGGCCCGATCTTGGGGTGGTTGCGGCAGGTATCCGGGCGCTTGTCATAAATAGTGCAGAAGCGCGTCTTACGATCCAGGTACAGGCAATCGTTGTTGCTCATGCGCTGCAGGGTAAAAATCTCGGACTTGGAATTGAAGCGCTCGACAATGCCTTCCTTCTGCAAGCGCTTGGCGATGTTCTTGGGCGGGTCGCCGCGCTCGAACTCGTCAACGATGCCAATGCGGATCAGATCCTTGATCTTCACTTCGACCGGCAGCGTGCAGCAGCTGGACACGCAGCCGCCGCACATGTGGGCGGAATATTTCTGCCAGGTCTCGAGACGGTCGAGTTCCGCGGCGGCGATCAATTGAGGCTTCATCAGGGTTCCAAAAGGTGGGGCTGTGTCCGGGCGCGCGATCATACCGGGATTGGTGATTTTTTGAACAATATTTTCAAGATTTCATCTTTGCCCAAGATCGGGCACGACCCCTGCATCTAATCCTTCCAACAGTGAATGAGTTAAAAAACTGACGAACCAGCGCCTACGCCGTGTGTCAGAGCGTCTAGGCTCTAGCAACTCCTTCTATCTCGCCCGAGGTCGCATTTGATGTCTCAGGAACCACTTGCACGAGAAGCAGAGGTAGCCGCATTCCGCGATGCCGTCTTGACCAAGCTCACCTATGCGGTGGGCAAGGACCCGGATCACGCCTTCGACCATGACTGGTTCGAAGCCATTGCCCTGGCCGCCCGCGACCAGATGGTCGACCACTGGATGGACCACACGCGGCGTATTTACCGCAAAGGCCAGAAGCGGGTTTATTACCTTTCCCTGGAATTCCTCATCGGGCGCCTGCTCTATGACAGCTTGAGTAATCTCGGCGTGCTCGAGATCGCACGCGACGCGCTGTCCGAGCTGGGTGTGGACCTTGAGCGCATCCGCCTGCTGGAGCCCGACGCGGCGCTGGGCAACGGTGGCCTGGGGCGCTTGGCTGCGTGCTTTATGGAAAGCATGTCGACACTGGGCATTGCCGGCCACGGCTATGGCATTCGCTATGAACACGGCTTGTTCCGCCAGGCGATTGTCGATGGCTGGCAACAGGAGCAGACCGAACGCTGGCTGGATTTCGGCAACCCGTGGGAGTTCGAGCGGGCCGAGGTGATTTACCCGATCGGCTTTGGCGGCAGCGTCGAAACCCTGCCGGACCCCTCCGGTAAGCTGATCCAGGTGTGGACGCCCAGCGAAACGGTACGTGCCGTTGCCTATGACACCCCGGTGGTCGGCTGGCGTGGCGCCAGCGTCAATACCCTGCGCCTGTGGCGCGCACGGGCGGTTGAAGACCTGCACCTGGAACGCTTCAACGCCGGTGACCACCTGGGCGCCGTCGCCGAAGTGGCGCGGGCTGAGAGCATCTCGCGCGTGCTGTACCCGGCCGACAGCACCGAAGCGGGGCAGGAACTGCGCCTGCGCCAGGAATACTTCTTTGTCGCGGCCTCCTTGCAAGACCTGCTGCGACGCCACAAGAACATGCACGGCTCGGTGCTGAGCCTGGGCGAACACGCGGCGATCCAGCTCAACGACACCCACCCGTCCATCGCGGTGGCCGAGCTGATGCGTCAATTGGTCGACCTGCACGACATCCCGTGGGAAGCCGCGTGGGACGTCACCGTCGAAACGCTTTCCTACACCAACCACACCCTGCTGCCCGAAGCCTTGGAAACCTGGCCGGTCGGGCTGATGGAGCGCATGCTGCCGCGCCACATGCAGATCATCTACCTGATCAACGCCCGGCACATCGACTCACTGCGCGCCAAGGGCGTGCACGATTTCGACGTACTGCGCGCCGTGTCACTGATCGAAGAAGACAACGGCCGCCGCGTGCGCATGGGCAACCTGGCGTTCCTCGGTTCCCACAGCGTCAACGGCGTGTCCGGCCTGCACACCCAATTGATGCGCAGCACGGTGTTCTCCGAGCTGCACAAGCTGTACCCGGAGCGCATCAACAACAAAACCAACGGCATTACCTTCCGCCGTTGGTTGTACCAGGCCAACCCCAAGCTCACCTCGATGCTGGTGGAGGCTTTGGGCCCGGACATTCTGGACACCATGGAAACCCGCCTGGGCGAGCTGGAAACCTTTGCCGAGAAGCAGACGTTCCGCAAAGCCTTCGCCGATCAGCGCCTGCACAGCAAGCGGGCGCTGGCCGAGATCATCCACGAGCGCCTGGGCATTTCGGTGAACCCGGCGGCGATGTTCGACGTGCAGGTCAAGCGGATCCACGAATACAAGCGTCAATTGCTCAACCTGCTGCACACCGTGGCGCTGTACCAGGCGATCCGTGCCGAGCCCGAGGTGGATTGGGTGCCACGCGTGAAGATCTTCGCGGGCAAGGCTGCGGCGAGTTATCACCAGGCCAAGCTGATCATCAAGTTGACCAACGACATCGCGCGTACCGTCAACAACGACCCGACCGTGCGTGGCTTGCTCAAGGTGGTGTTCCTGCCCAACTACAACGTCAGCCTGGCCGAAAGCATCATTCCGGCGGCGGATTTGTCGGAGCAGATTTCCACCGCTGGCTTTGAAGCGTCGGGCACCAGCAACATGAAGTTCGGCCTCAACGGCGCGCTGACCATCGGCACCATGGACGGCGCCAACGTGGAAATGCACGAGCGTGTCGGCGCCGAGCACATGTTTATCTTCGGCCTCAGCGCGCAGCAGGTGGAGGCGCGCAAACAGGCCGGTGAATTCAGCGCCGGGCCGGACATTGCGGCGTCGCATCGCCTCAACGATGTGCTGCAAGCAATCCGTGGCGGGGTGTTCTCGCCGGATGATCCGGGTCGCTACGTGGGCTTGATCGACGGGCTGATCGATTACGACCGGTTCCTGGTGTGTGCCGACTTCGACTCGTACTGGGAAGCCCAGGCCAAGGTCGAAGCGCATTGGCATGATTCCAAGGCCTGGTGGCGTTCGGCGGTGCTCAATACCGCGCGGATGGGCTGGTTCAGCTCGGACCGGACCATCAGGGAGTACGCCACCGAGATCTGGAAAGCCCTCGACTAAACACCGCAATACCCCCTGTGGGAGCGGGCTTGCTCGCGAATACGGTATGTCAGTTAACAAATATGTCGACTGGCACACCGCATTCGCGAGCAAGCCCGCTCCCACATTGGTCTCGCGTCGATATACTAGGCCCCGGCTTGCCCGCCTCGGGCTGCGTAGGGAATATCGACCATGCAATGGATTTTCATGCTGCTGGGCCTGGTGCTCGGCTGGACGCTCGACGAGTCGTTCAGCGATGCGGGTATCGGTGCGCTGCTGGGGCTCGGCATCGGCCAGGCAATCCGCCTGGCCAAGCTGTCGGCCCAGGCGGATCAGCAAGCGCTCGCGTTGGAAACCACGCAGAAGTCGCTGATCGCGCTGGGCGAACGCCTGCGACAACTGGAAGTGCCCGCGCCGTCGAGCAATATCATTGTCGAAGCACCCCTCCCTGAACTGACCCCTGAACCCGCACCTGTCGCCGAGGCGCCCGAACTGGTCTGGGAGTTGCCCGCCGCAGTGGCGTCCATGGCGAAGGTCACCGAGGCGAGCCAAGCGTTACCGGAACATGTCTGGACACCTCTCCCAACCCTGCATGTGCCGGAAGAACCGGTCATCCCGCGCGGCCCCAACCTGATCGAACGTGCCATCAGCGGCGCGCGCAATTGGCTGTTCGGCGGCAACACCGTGCTTCGGGTCGGTGTGGTGCTGTTGTTCCTCGGCCTGGCCTTTCTGTTGCGTTACGCCACCGAAGGCATGGTGGTGCCGGTCGAAGTGCGTTACGCCGGCGTGGCGGCGGCGGCGCTCGGCCTGTTGGGCCTGGGCTGGTGGCTGCGGCTGCGCAACAGCAATTACGGGTTGATGCTGCAAGGCACCGGCATTGCGGTGTTGTACCTGACGGTGTTCGCTGCGATGCGCTTGCATCCGCTGATCGACCCGAGTGCGGCCCTGGGCTTGTTGGTAGCGGTCACGGTGTTCTCGGCGATCCTGGCGATTACCCAGGACGCGCTGGGGTTGGCTTGCGCAGCGGCGCTGGGCGGTTTTGCCGCGCCGATTCTGACGTCCACCGGCGCCGGCAACCATGTGGCGCTGTTCAGTTATTTCATCCTGCTTAACACCGGCATCCTCGCCATCGCCTGGTTCAAGGCCTGGCGCTTGCTCAATCTGATCGGTTTTGTCGGCACTTTCGGCATCGGCTTCGCCTGGGGCATGCGCTCCTACACGCCGGAACTGCTGTGGAGTACCGAGCCGTTCCTGATTCTGTTCTTCCTGGTGTACCTGGCGATCGGACTGCTGTTTGCCCGGCGCAAGTTGCTGGAAATGGGCGACGCGCCCCAAGGGCGTGACGCGTTGCTGCACTGGTCGGCGGCCAAAGGCGATTACGTCGACGGCAGCATGCTCTTCGGCCCGCCGCTGGTGGGTTTTGGCTTGCAGTTCGCGCTGGTGCACCACCTGGAGTTTGCCGCAGCGTTCAGTGCGCTGGGCCTGGGCATTATCTACATGGGCCTGGCGCGGTTGCTGAGCGGCGGGCGTGCCTTGCTGCTGGCGGAAACCTGCCTGGCCCTGGGCGTGATCTTTGCCAGCCTGGCGATTCCCCTGGGCCTTGATGCGCGCTGGACCGCCGCGGCGTGGGCGGTGGAAGGCGCCGGCATCTTCTGGCTGGGCCTGCGTCAGCAGCGGCCACTGGCACGGGCCTTCGGCGTATTGCTGCAAGTGGGTTCGGCGCTGGCGTTCCTCAGCGAGCTAAGCCTTGGCGAACACACCTTGCTCGATGGCGCGCCATTGGGTGCGCTGATGCTGGGCGTGGCGTTGCTGTTCAGCTTTGATCAGTTGCGCAAGGCCTCCGATGAACAGGCGACGCTGTCGGAGCGCAAGGGCCTGCCGGTATTGGCGAGCCTTGGCTTGAGCTTTTTGTACCTGCTTGCCCCCTTGCTGCTGAGTACCCAGGGCACGGCGATCAGTTGGGCCATCGCGGGCCTGGCGACGCTGTTCGTCGGCCTGCGCATCGGTTCGCGCACGTTCCTGTTCACGGCGTTTGCCGTGCAGTTGCTCGGCGGTGCGTTGTTCCTGCTAAGTCTGCAAGGCGGGGACGGAGCGGCAGTGTTCAATGCCGGCTGGAGTGGCTTGCTCACGGCTTCGTTGATCGGCCTGGCCTTGATCGGCGGCATGCTGATGGCGGCGCGCGATGACCAGGTGCGCGGCGATGTGCGCCTGTTGCGCGGCTTGTCGGTGGTGCTGCTTGCGGGTCTGGTGCTGATCAATCTCGCGGTGCTGTTCGTGCTGCCATGGCAGAGCGCAAGCGGGGTGTGGGCGGCCAGCGGTTTGTTGATCATCTGGCTGAGCCTATACCTGCAACAGCGCGTCAGTTTTGTGTTCGGCTTGCTGCTGCAGCTGATTGGCGGTGGCTCATTCCTGCTGTCGGTGCCGGAGTTGCTCGGGCCGTTGACCCATGAAGGGTTGCGTCCGCTGGCCCACAGTGGTTTCTGGACGCCGATGGTGCTGGGCCTGGCCGCCTTGGTCGGTGCCTGGCGCTTGCAGCGTGAACCCCATGCGCCCGTATTTGCCGTGTTGAGGCTGCAACGCCTGTCCGACCTGCTGCTGGTGTGGGGCGCGGCCTGGTGGACGATGGCGTTGGTCGGTGAAGTGCTGCGGTTTGTTCCCGGCGAACTGCACGGCGCTTTCCTGCTCGGCATCGCCGCCGCCAGCGTGGCGCTCTGGACGCTGTTGGCGACACGCCTGCGTTGGGCATCGCTGGGCATGCTCTGCACCTTGTTGATGCCGGCGGCGGGCTTGGTGCTGCTGATCTCGGCGCACACCTACTATCACCCGGCGGCGCAGTACGGCTGGCTGGCGTGGCCGGCCGTGTTTGTGGTGCATTTTGTCTCGCTGCGGCGCTTGGCAACGGTGGTGCCGGGCAGGGTGCTGGGCATCGCCCATGTGCTGGGCTGCTGGATGCTGATCGGCCTGCTCGCGCTGGAATTGCGCTACGGGCTGCTGCGTTTTTCGGCCGAATACAACGCCTGGCGCTGGTTGGGCTGGGCAATCCTGCCAAGCCTCTATCTGGTGCTGGCCGCGACGCCGCGCAACTGGCCGTGGCCGGTGTCGGCCTATCCACGGGAATATCGCGTGCTCGCGGCACTGCCAATGGCTGTGCTGATGCTCGCCTGGTTCTGGCTGGCGAACAGCTTCAGCGATGGCACGGCCAATCCGTTGCCCTATGTGCCGTTGCTTAACCCGCTGGACCTGGGCCTGTTGTTCGCGTTGCTGGGAGTGTACGTGTGGTCGCGCAGCGTGGCGCCGCAACGCGGGCCACGCGCCGAGTTGCTTGCCCAAGGCGTGGCGGGGCTTTCACTGTTTGCGTTCTTCACCGCACTGGTGATGCGCACCGCGCACCATTGGGGCGGCGTGCCGTTCGAGCTGGACGCGTTGCTCGAATCGATGCTGGTGCAAGCCGGCCTGTCGATCATTTGGACCTTGATCGCCCTGGGCCTGATGATCGGCGGCCACCTGCGCCATCGTCGCGAAGTGTGGTTGATCGGCGCGGCGCTGATTGCGGTGGTGGTGGCCAAGTTGTTCTTTGTCGAGCTGAGCAATCGTGGCGGCCTGGCGCGGATCGTGTCGTTTATCGGCGTCGGCGGTTTGTTGCTGGTGGTGGGCTATTTCGCGCCGCTGCCGCCCAAGCGTGCCGAACCTGTGCTGGAACCTGAAGGAGCAACCTCTTGATCGGTAAGTTGAGCGTGGCCCTGTTGGGCCTGTGTGCGGTGTGGTCGGCGTGGGCCCAGGAACGCCCGGCGGATTTCGCCAGCCAGGTGCCACTGAGCATCAGTGGCAACGGCCCGTGGTATCGCCTGGAATTGCCCTTGGACGTCCAACTGAATGCGCGTCAGGCCGACCTGAGCGACGTGCGTGTCTTCAACGCTGCCGGGGAACCCCAGGCGTATGCGTTGTCGCGCCAGTCGTCGCAGCGCACCGAAAGCCGCAACGTCACGGACGTGAAGTGGTTCCCGCTGTACGCCGCCGACACTCAACAGGCCTTGCCTGGCGTGGTGATGAAAACCACCCGCGAAGGCACCCTGGTGGAAATCAAACCGGGCACGGCTGCCAAACCCGGCAAGCAGGTCCTGCGCGGCTGGGTGCTGGACGCCAGCGCGATCAAGGCGCCCTTGCAGCAACTTAGCCTTGACTGGAGCGGCGAGCGGGACGGCTTCCAGCGCTTCAGTATTGAAGCCAGCGACGACTTGCAGCATTGGGAAGCCTGGGGCGACGGGCAAGTGGCGCGCTTGTCGTTTGCCGATGAACGGGTCGAGCAGCATGACGTCAGCCTGCCGGGGCAATCGGCGCGTTACCTGCGTCTGGTATGGCAAGGCCAGGCCGCGCCGCCGCTGACCTCCGCCAAATTGGCAAGCGCCACCAGCAGCAGCCTGCCGATGCCGCTGGTGTGGTCGCAGCCGCTGGCCGGCACGCGGCTCAAGGCCGGCGAATACAGCTGGCAGTTGCCCACGGGGTTGAATGTGGAACGCTTGCGTATCGAGCTGAAACAGCCCAACACGCTGGCGCCGGTGACGGTGTCGGGGCGAAGTGATGCCAAGCAAGCGTGGCAGCCCTTGAGCAATGGATTGCTGTACCGCCTGACGCAGAACGGCCGCGACGTTGTGCAGGATGAAGTGCAGTTGCCGGGCCAGGTCGTCAACCAGCTCAGGGTGCAGGTGGACGAGCGCGGCGGTGGCCTGGGGCGCGCAAGCGCGGCCTTGCGCTTCGCGGTACGCACCACCCAACTGGTGTTCCTGGCGCGGGGAGAGCCGCCGTTCAGCCTGGCGTTGGGGAATGCCTCGGTGAAGGCCGCCAACCTGCCGCTGTCGACGCTGATCCCGGACTACAGCGCCGAGCGTCTCAAGGCGCTGGGCCACGCCAGCATTGCGGGGGCGATGGCTGTCACGTCGCCTACGGTGGTGGCGGCTGTCGAGAGTGGGCCGAACTGGAAAAAACTCGGCCTCTGGGCCGTATTATTGCTGGGCGTGGCCGCGCTGGGCGCCATGGCCTACAGTTTGCTGCGCACGCCGCCGGCGGCACGTTAAATAAAGTCCATGAACTCTATTGGGTTTAAATCCTCTGATAGGAGGAAATACGCCCCGACTCGCGCTAAACTGCGCGGGTTTTCAAGCCCCCCATTGTCCGGAGCCTTCCATGTCCCGCGTTACCTTGAGTCGCTATTTGATCGAGCAGACCCGCAGCAACAACACGCCTGCCGATCTGCGCTTCCTTATCGAAGTGGTGGCGCGTGCCTGCAAGGAAATCAGCCACGCCGTGTCCAAAGGCGCACTGGGTGGTGTCCTGGGCAGCATGGGCACTGAAAACGTGCAGGGCGAAGTGCAGAAGAAGCTCGACGTGATCTCCAACGAGATCCTGCTCGAAGCCAACGAATGGGGCGGTCACCTGGCCGGCATGGCGTCCGAAGAAATGGACAATGCCTACCAGATTCCAGGCAAATACCCTAAAGGCGCCTACCTGCTGGTGTTCGACCCTCTGGACGGCTCGTCCAACATCGACATCAACGCCCCGGTCGGCACCATTTTCTCGGTACTGCGTTGCCCGAACGAATACTTGAGCCAGAACGAAGCCCTCAACGAGAAGGCCTTCCTGCAGCCAGGCACCGAGCAGGTCGCTGCCGGCTACGCGATCTACGGCCCGCAGACCATGCTGGTGCTGACCCTGGGCGACGGCGTCAAGGGCTTCACCCTGGACCGTGAAATGGGCAGCTTCGTGTTGACCCACGAAGACATCACCATTCCTGCGTCCACCCAGGAATTTGCGATCAACATGTCCAACCAGCGCCACTGGGAAGAACCGGTCACGCGCTATGTAGGCGAACTGATGGCCGGCGAAGAAGGCCCGTTGAAGAAGAACTTCAACATGCGCTGGGTCGCTGCCATGGTGGCCGACGTGCACCGCATCCTGACCCGTGGTGGCCTGTTCATGTACCCGCGCGACAGCCGAGAGCCGTCCAAGCCGGGCAAGCTGCGCCTGATGTACGAAGCCAACCCGATGTCGTTCCTGGTCGAACAGGCCGGCGGCGCATCCACCGACGGCCACCAGCGCATTCTCGACATCCAGCCTGAAGGCCTGCACCAGCGCGTGGCGGTATTCCTGGGTTCGAAGGAAGAAGTTGAGCGTGTGACGGGTTACCACAAGAAGTAACGCCTGACTGTTGTAGGAGCGAGCTTGCTCGCGAAAAGCTGAGAGGCAACGCGGGCATCCAGACAGCCCGCGTCATCGTTAACGTTCTTCGCGAGCAAGCTCGCTCCTACCCAGCAGTGAGACATTATTGCCTTCGATTGAGCCCCGAAACGTTTCAGCGTTTGCGGGGCTTTTTTGTTTTCGTTCGTCGGGAACCAGACACCTCTTTTCCCTTCTAAGCTTCTGGCAGATACCCACGCTGCTTAGCCCCTCCAGGAGTTTTTCCATGTCGTTACGCCGTCTCGCTCTGCTGGCTTTTTGCGTGCTGTTGGCCGCTTGCAGCAAGGTCAATCAAGAAAACTACCAAAAATTGTCGGCTGGCATGGCCAAGACAGAGGTTGAGTCGTTGCTGGGCAAGCCGACCGATTGTTCCGGCGCACTGGGCATGTCCAGTTGCACCTGGGGCGATAAAAACAGCTTTATCAGCGTTCAATATGCCGGTGACAAAGTTCTGATGTTTTCCGGGCAAGGCCTGAAGTAAACCGGGGCGAGAGCCTGCGGGAGAAGAAGAATGATCCGTTTTGTTTTGTTCCTTTGCGCCAGCCTGTTTTTGGCGGGGTGCGCCAGCCATTCTGGCGATGATCTGCAACCCAAGACCGCGAGCAACGTCAACCTCAAGCGTTACCAGGGCACCTGGTATGAGTTGGCGCGATTGCCGATGTACTTCCAGCGCAACTGCGCGCAGTCCGAAGCCCGTTACACGCTGTTGCCCGATGGCGACATGTCGGTGTTCAACCGCTGCCTGACGACTGAGTGGAAGTGGGAAGAAGCCAAGGGTACCGCCACGCCGCAAGTGCCGGGCAAGACCGATAAGCTCTGGGTGGAATTCAACAACTGGTTTACCGCGTTGTTGCCGGGCGTCGCCAAGGGCGATTACTGGGTGTTGTATGTGAGCGATGACTACAAGACCGCGATTGTCGGCAGCCCGAGCCGTCGCTATATGTGGATCTTGTCGCGCACGCCGACGGTCAATGCGGACACTCGCGAAGACCTGCTGAGCAGGGCGCGGCAGCAGGGGTATGACACCACGCGGTTGATCTGGCGTACGTCGGACACGCAGATGGCGAAGACTTCGCAGTAATCGGAAACACTGCCGCTCGAATGTGG
>JAFHKH010000070.1 GCA_016937595.1 Pseudomonas cedrina subsp. fulgida
TCGCCGCCCTCGCCGCCCTGGGCGGTTTGCTGCTGAGTGTGTACCTGTACCGCCAGGCGCCCAAGGCCCGCGAAGCACGCGGCAGCTAAAAATCGACCTTGCCGCGCCCGGCCTTGATGCTACCACGCTTGGTCTTGGATTCGAGGCGACGCTTTTTCGAGCCCAGGGTCGGCTTGGTCGGGCGGCGTTTCTTCTCCACCTTGTGGCACTGAGGATCAGTTCCACCAGGCGCTCCAGCGCATCGGCGCGGTTCTGTTCCTGCGTCCGGTACTGCTGGGCCTTGAGCACCAGCACGCCTTCGCTGGTGATCCGGCTGTCACGCAGCGCCAGCAGACGTTCCTTGTAGAAGTCCGGCAGTGATGACGCCGGGATATCAAAACGCAGGTGCACGGCGCTCGACACCTTGTTGACGTTCTGCCCACCCGCGCCCTGGGCACGGATCGCGGTCAGCTCGATCTCGGCGTCGGGCAAGTGCACGTTGTTGGAAATCACCAGCATGGAGAGCATGGGCCTGGGCAGAGTGGACTTTGAAGGATACGCGCCTTTGAGTCGAACGCGGTTCAATTGTGGGAGCGGGCTTGCTCGCGAAAGCGGTGTGTCAGTGCCAGGTATATTGACTGACCCACCGCCTTCGCAAGCAAGCCCGCTCCCGCAATGTGATGCATGATGCGGCCTTTACTTCGCCGTTAACGTCGCGGCCGTCAAGGAGTGCTGCGCCTTGCGCTTGTTCTTGAGCCAGTAACACACCCCCATGAACGCCACCCACACCGGGATCGCATACACCGACACCTGAATCCCCGGAATCATCAACATGATCACCAGGATAAACACCACGAACGCCAGGCACACGTAGTTGCCGTACGGATACCACAGCGCCTTGAACAACGGCATCTGACCGATGCGGTTCATGTGCTGGCGGAACTTGAAGTGGGAGTAGCTGATCATCGCCCAGTTGATCACCAGCGTGGCCACCACCAGGGACATCAGCAGTTCCAGCGCGTGTTGCGGGATCAGGTAGTTCATCAGCACGGCAACCAGGGTGACTGCCGCCGAGGCCAGGATGGCGCGCACCGGCACGCCGCGCTTGTCGATCTTCGCCAGGGCTTGGGGCGCATCGCCCTGCTCGGCCATGCCCAGCAGCATGCGGCTGTTGCAGTAGGTGCCGCTGTTGTACACCGACAGCGCCGCCGTGAGCACCACGAAGTTGAGGATATGCGCGGCGGTGTTGCTGCCCAGCATCGAGAACACCTGCACGAACGGACTGCCGCTGTAGGCATCGCCGGAGGCGTTGAGGGTGGCCAGCAAACTGTCCCAGGGCGTCAGCGACAACAGCACCACCAGCGCACCGATGTAGAAGATCAGGATGCGGTAGATCACCTGATTGATCGCCTTCGGGATCACGGTGCGTGGCTGGTCGGCTTCGGCAGCCGTAAAGCCGAGCATTTCCAGGCCGCCAAAAGAGAACATGATGATCGCCATGGCCATCACCAATCCACCGACGCCGTGGGGGAAGAAACCGCCGTGTGCCCACAGGTTGGACACCGAAGCCTGTGGCCCGCCGCTGCCGCTGACCAGCATGTAGCTGCCCAGGGCGATCATGCCGACAATCGCCACCACCTTGATAATGGCAAACCAGAACTCGGCTTCACCGAAGACTTTGACGTTGGCCAGGTTGATCAGGTTGATCAACACGAAGAACGCCGCGGCCGAGACCCAGGTCGGAATCTCGGGCCACCAGTAATGCACATATTTGCCGACGGCCGTCAGTTCCGACATGCCCACCAGGATGTACAGGATCCAGCAGTTCCAGCCCGCCAGGAAGCCGGCGAAACCGCCCCAGTACTTATGGGCAAAGTGGCTGAAGGAGCCCGCGACCGGCTCCTCGACGATCATTTCGCCGAGCTGGCGCATGATCATGAAGGCAATGAAGCCGCAAATGGCATAGCCGAGGATCATCGACGGCCGGCCGATTTGAGTACTCCGGCGGAGCCGAGGAACAAGCCGGTGCCGATGGCGCCACCGAGGGCGATCAATTGGATGTGCCGGTTTTTCAGGCCGCGTTTAAGTTCGCCTGAAGAGCAATGGGGTCCACTCATGGAAAGGGTCTCGCGCAAGGTTTGAAGAGGTTGAATGCAGGTTGCTGCCTTGAATACCGACTCAAGCAGCGCCGCTCAAACCCCAGCGCAGGCACCAGGAGTACAGCGTCTTTCTAACGGTCATGCGTCACCTGTTTGTTTTTATCTGTGACGAAATCGAACCCGTCCGGCTCGTGGCCAGGCGGAGTGATCAGGGCGGGTAAACCCCGAGGTCTTGGCCTTTTGCGTGGGTACGCAGGGCGGTCACAGTAAAACGCGGCGCATTGTACACCGCTCGACCGCTTGCGGCCGGGCCTGCATGGCGCATGCGACTATCTGTCAGCAAATCCTTACAGCATGAGATAGACCGTTGTTGTCGCCTCTTACGCGTAAATGACTCGTTACAGCGCGGAAAATTAACGTTACAGATTCGATCTTGAAAAAATTGACGCCAGTCGTTTCCTTCAACCATCGGTCGCGCCAGCGTTCTGTTTTTGCTCAAGAAAAAATAAAACCTGAAAAACAGAACAAAAAATCCAAATGAGACCGTGTCAATATAATTTTTGCATTTTGAAACACTCTCTTCTAGGTTCTTCCCACTTGCCTGCGAAGCCCGCAGGCAAGCCGTTCTCAAACAACGTCCTCTAGGAGATACACCATGCAAGCACTGGAAAACGACCTGGAAACCGAACTGCAACTCGACGATTGGTTTGAAGCGCCGACCCATGAGGCCGCCGTTGAAATGATGCAAGCCGATGCCGTTGTGCCGTTCGGCACTGCGATGTGGCCATTCTAAAACCGGCACGCATTCGGCAGGTGCTGTGCACGGCACCTGCCTCCTTACCCAAGGCACACAAGGAACTACGTCATGGACAAGGCCCGCGCCGTCGAACACTTTCTCTACTATCTTGCGCACCACCCGGCCCTCAGCGGCCTGAACTGTCCCACGGTATTGCTGGGCCATACCGAGCGCTATGACGCTATCGCCCAGGCGATCACCCACAGCAGCGCCGCGCGCTTCAACATCCAGGTGCAGCGCCTGGACCTGGCCGCCAGCGACACCCTGGCCCAAGCCATCGAAGCCTGCGACCTGTATCTGTTTCTCTACGATTCCTCGACCTTGCCCAACCCACGCGCCGAAGGCCCGGACTTCATCCGTGCCCTGCAAGGCGTGATGGCCGAGCACTGGAAAAAATCCCTGCTGTTCAAGGATTACGGCGACTATTTCTACGACACCTTCAGCGTCGAACCGCAGCGCATCGCTGACCTCAACGCCACCCTGATCCGGCGCATGTCCCAGGCCACTGTGCTGAGCTTTACCGACAAGCACGGTTCGCGGCTGGAAGCGCCGATGAGCAGCATCAAGAAGTGGACCAATATCAACGGCGTCGGCAACCATGACCTGGCGCCTGGCGAAATCGCGACCCACAGCGAAGCCATCAATGGCCAGGTGCGGTTTGTCGGCACCTTTCTGAGCACCATTCCGTTCGCGCGCAAATATGGCGTACTGCAATCACCGCTGGAGCTGTGGATCGAAAACTCGACCGTGTGCAGCGTGGCCAGCGATGTCCCGGGGCTGGCGGATGATTTCAACAAGTACCTGAATGCCAACCCGTCCAACCGGCGCGTGGAGGAATTGGGGATCGGCACCAATGAAGGCGTGAAGGATTTGTATGCGCGCAATGCCGGGTTTGAGGAACGGCATTGCGGGTTGCACCTGGGGTTGGGTGGCGGGCAGAAAGGTAGCCATCACCTGGACCTGATCTTTGCCAGTGGGGTGCTGGCGCTGGATGACAAGCCGGTGTTTGATGGCACCTTTGCATTTTGATCACTCTCGTTGAAACCAATGAAGGTCTCCTGTGGGAGCGGGCTTGCTCGCGAATGCGGTGTATCAGCCGCATATGTATTGACTGACACACCG